>JAZNEQ010000151.1:0-56491 GCA_045588715.1 Eubacteriales bacterium
ATTTTGGCAATCCAACATCTGCAAGATTTATAAGCGATAATCTTTGCAAGCCGATATCTGATTGCAAAGTGCTGTACTTTCCTAATGAGAAAGTCACCCCCGAAAAGATAAAAAGCGGTAAATATGAGGCACGTGTGGCAGCGTTCGGCTTTCAGAAGAAGAACATCTATGTGGCAAACTATTTTGAGCCCTTACAGTTTTTCAATCTTGATATTGACGTGATTTACATTAGCGGTGGAAATACCTTTGGAACGATGAAACTGATACGCGACTCGGGATTTGATAAAGCAATCGTTGATTACGTTCAAAGAGGTGTTATCTATATTGGCGGTAGCGCAGGTGCACATATTGCAACAGCAGATATTACTCACGTAGCAAAATATGATAAAGACACGTTTGGTTTAACTGATTTTTCGGGACTTGGTTTGTATAAGGGCATCTTGGTTTGCCACTATACCGAAGACCGAAAAGCAGACTTCGATGCCTTGAACTCTTTAGGTAAATATCGTGCCATCTCGTTAAGCGAGGAACAGTCAATCGTGATAAAAGATGAGTGATAAAAAACAATGTCGAGGACAATCATTTGGTTATCCTCGGCATTATCTTAATTCGAATAATTATAGTAAAAAACAAATCCGAACCAATTTCGATTTACGAAATAGTTCGGATTTGTTACGTTTGGTGACCCGTAGCAGAATCTGAACTGAAACGTGCGCCATGACGAGAGCAAAAGGGGAAGTGTGTGCACGCACGTTATAGCACATTTTGTAAACAAAATGTGCGCAGTTCGATTTGGATTGTACAGATAACAAAAGGACACGATACCGAATGGTATCGTGTCCTTTTGGTGACCCGTAGCAGAATCGAACTGCTGTTACTGCCGTGAAAGGGCGGTGTCTTAACCTCTTGACCAACGGGCCGATGGTAGCGGGAATTGGATTTGAACCCATGACCTACCGGGTATGAACCGGTTGCTCTAGCCAACTGAGCTATCCCGCCAACGCTTGAATATTATATCACATATTGTAATCCTTGTCAAGCCTTTTTTTGAAAAAAATAAAAAAATAAGGATGTTTGTAACAAGTTACAAAAGTTGGTTTTTTTTGTTGCTTTTTTGAATGTTTTTGTGCATTTTAAAAAAGGTATTGAAAAGGAGAAGAAAATGAGATATAATAAAAATGTTCAAATGCTATTTTTGCATAAAGGAGAAAAAATATGCTTTACACGCTGAAAAACAACCAACTGACCGTTGTGGTTTCCGATGTGGGAGCCGAGCTTCATTCTGTAAAGAGAGGCGATTGCGAATACATCTGGGTAGGGAATCCCGACGTATGGCCTTTTAAGGCGCCTCTTGTATTTCCCGTGTGCGGAAGATTTTTTGAGGGGAAATATACCTATCGCGGAAAAACCTATGAGATCAACTGCCACGGCTTTATTCGTCCCTCTGTATTCTCGGTAGCAGAACAGACAGAAACCTCTATTTGTCTGCGCCTTGTCTCCAATGAAGAGACCAAAAAGGTATACCCCTTTGACTTTGAATTGGACGTGTGGTACGTTCTTGAAGGTGACAAGCTGACCAATCGTTTTGTAATGAAGAATCCCGGAGAGGACGTTTTGCCTATTACCCTTGGCGCACATCCCGGCTTTAACGTGCCGCTGGACGGAAAAGGCGAGTTTACCGACTATTATCTGGAATTCGCAAACGCTTGCAGCCCCGATCATATCCAATGCACCGAGCGCTGCCTGCGTGATGGAACCAGATATGCGTTCCCGTTGGAAGGGGGCAAGCGCCTTTCCTTGCGTCACGATCTGTTTGACAATGACGCCATTTTCCTCTCTCGCGCCGACAGTACGGTAACCTTGAAGTCGGATAAGAGCGAAAGATCGGTTACCTTGACCTATCCCGATATGCCTTATCTCGGCGTATGGCACAAGCCCAAGATGGAGGCTCCCTACGTTTGTATCGAGCCTTGGTGCGGTCTGCCCGGTGTTGACGGTTGTATCGAGAATATGGAAACAAGATCGGATATGTTCCGCATTCAGCCCGCCGGCGAAAAGACTGTTGAATTCTCTATGATATTTGCTTAATTATGTAAAAGATGAAAAGGGCTCAAGCACCACGCTTGAGCCCTTTTCATCTTTTACAATGTGTTGATCTCGTCCGTCATACTTTCCCCCAAAACACGAATGCCGTTTTTTAAAAGCAGATCAGTGGTGATGCCGTTTCCGCTGACCAAAGTTTTATCAAAATTTCCGCTGTAGATACATCCCATGCCGCAGGAGGGACTGCGTTCCTTTAAGATCGCGATCTCACACTTATTTGCACGGGCGATTTCAAGTGCTTTCGTGGCACCGTCCTGATAGTTTTGAGTGACGTCGCGACCGTCCTTTGTAAGAACGCGGTCGCCAACGATCTCGCTTGGTATGCGTGGGGTAGGGAGTCCCCCAAAAACCTCGGGGCATACGGGAACGAGATGATGTGTTTTTTGCAGATCGCAAATTGTTTTTACAGGCTTGCTTTTCCCGTCGTAGCGGCAAGGCGTGCCCAAAAGACAGGCGCTGACAAGAATTGATTTCATAGGGGAGCCTCCAATGATAAAAAAACTGATCCATTCGCTTTTTGGAGAATGGATCAGTCGATTTGGAGCAGATGACGGGAATCGAACCCGCGTATTCGGCTTGGGAAGCGGACACTCTGCCATTGAGTTACATCTGCGTTTTGGAAGGAGATTTCAAAGCATATAGATTGTATCACAAAATGCGCCCGATGTCAATAGCTCGGACGCATTTTTGAGAAATAAATTTTGTACGTCAATTTTCAGAAGACGCGGCAGACGCACGCTTTTCAAAAAATTGGGGAAGCTGTGCCAAAATAATCGCCGCAAAGACAAGGGCGCATCCAAAAAATTCACGGGGAGAGAGGGTGTTGCCGGAGATCAACCAGCCGCCAAGTGCCGCAAAAACGCTTTCCATACTCATGGAAATGGAGGCGATCGCGGGCTCGGCATACTGCTGACCGTAGATCTGCAGGGTGTAAGCGATCCCGCTGGAGACAATGCCGAGGTAAAGGATCTGCGGTGTGGCGGCGAGGACGTTTTCCCATACGATGGTTTCAAAGCAAAGAGAGAGAACCAAGGAAATGATGCCGCACACCAAAAACTGAAGCATGGAAAGAAGAACGCCGCCTACGGGGGAGGCGAAGCGATCGACCGTAAGAATATGGAAGCTAAAGCTGATGGCACAGAAAAAGACGAGAACGTCGCCAAGATAAACGTTTTCAATTCCTTCCGAAAGGCTCAAAAGGTAAATGCCTCCAATGGCGATGGCTACCGCGATCCAAACGGGTAGTTTTATTTTTTGACCGATAAAGATGGAGAACACGGGGACTAAAACGACGTAAAGTGCCGTTAAAAAGCCGGCACGGGCTTCACTGGCAACTCCCGCTGGATAGTAGGACAGGCCAAATTGTTGAAAATTGACACTGATCGCCAAAAGTACCCCGCACAGTACACCGCCGAGGAGAGCTTGCTTTTTTTGATATGAAGTGGTGGGGAAGAGCGGGAGATGCCGCGCCTTAGAGGTGATAAAAAGAAACAAAAAAAGAAAAAGAGAGCCGATGAAGGAACGCAGTGCATTAAAAATAAAAGGGGGGACCAAATCGGCGGCCTGACTTTGCGCAACGAAGGCAAGTCCCCATAGAAAGGAGGCAAGGCAGAGGATACTGCTGCCCTTGAGATTGTTAGTTGTTTTCATAAAATGATCCTTTTTTAAACTTCGGTGATGATTTTATCATATTTCATTTGTAAAATCAATACCTTTTTACCTTGATTTTGATTGTTTACAATTTTTTGTTGAAAAAAGAGGAAGAAAATGCTATAATATCAGTAAAGTCGGCAGATATAAAAAATGACGATGGAAAGGAGGGATTCTTGTGTCACAGCTTACGAAAAAAGCAATCGTGGAGGCAACGCTGACGTTGGCGCAGAGCAAATCAATTTCAAAGATCACGGTGCGCGATATTGTAGAGCTTTGCGGCATTACGAGAAATACCTTCTATTATCATTTCCATGATATCTACGAGGTCCTTGAGGATATGATCGATGCAAAATTCGATGCCTTGGAGGGAACGTGGGGAACCGATCCTCAAAATGCGATATACGAGTTGCGATCGTTTTTAAATGAACATAGAAAGATCCTTTTTAATCTTTATCGGGCAATCGGACACGAGACGTTGGAAAATTATCTGCTGCATCGTCTGCATGCCATTATAATGGAGATTTTATACGCTGAAAACGTGCATTACGGTGTGCCTCTTACAAAGTTAGAGCTGATTGCCGACTTTTACGCGCAGGCGTTTACGGGACAGTTTTTAAAAAGGATGAAAACCGAAGGGGAGGACTTTTTTACCGATGCCGCAGAGCTTGATGAAATTTTCAGCGGGATTTTTGCATACTGCCTCGGCAACTGTAAGGGACTGTCCAAGAGCGATTCCCAAACGCTGGAAAAAAATGTAAAACCGTAATACATTTAAAAGAGAATGCCCAAAAAACAGACATTTGCTTTGATTTGTCTATGGATTTTGGGATTGTCATTTGATACAATTACGCTGATGATTTGTGATCAGCAGAAAGGAGAATCAATATGAACGAGCATTTCGATGTAAAGCCCAACAGTGCCGTTGTGAAAAGTGCCAAGATCATGCATCTTTGCTCCTCGGTCATTTTTTTGATCGCGGGTCTTTTGATCGCGCTTATTCCCAATTTTGATGATTTTGATTTTTTTGGAACGATCGTTGTCGGTGTTGCAAGTATCATTATCGGGGTTACGGGAATTTACGGCTATTTTTCAAACGATATGTACCGTTTGGCATTTCAATCGGATTTTGCTTTGGGGATCTTTAACGTTATCCTTGGTATTTTGCTGATCATCAAACCGGTACAGCTTCCCGTTCTTTTGCCAACGGCAATCTCTATTTTGACGTTGCTTGACGGCGGAAACAAATCTCAGATCGCAATTGAAGGACAACGCTTTGGAATCCGCAAGTGGTATCTTGTGGTCTTTTCTGCGCTTCTTGAAATCGCGGCGGGAATTGTTTTGATCGTTTTGGCATATCACAGTATGGACGTTCGCATTTGGATGGGTGTTGCTATGGGTATTGTTGGCGTTACCAATTTTTGGACGACCATGTATACCGTCCGTATTCGGGAAAATCATCAATTTTTGACAAATAAAAATTGAGGAAAATGACATGAGAAGAATTCAAGTGCTTACCGATTCTTGTTCCGATCTTTCGGGAGAGCTTCTTTTGAAGTACGGTATTGATTACTGCCGCATGAACACCGTACAAAACGAGGAGGAAACTCCGGCATCTCTTTTGTGGGAATACTATACTCCGCACGAGCTGTATGAGCTCATGCGTGCGGGGGAGCGAGTAAAAACCACGCAGGTTCCCCCCGCCGAATTTACAAGGGTGTTTACAAAGTATATAGAGGAGGGCTGCGATATCCTTTATGTCGGATGCTCCTCCAAGCAATCGGGTTCTGTGAACACTGCGACTGTAATTGCAAAAAAACTGAAGGAAACCTACCCGGATGCCAGTATCCTTTGCGTTGATTCTCTCAACGCAAGTATGGGAGAGGGGCTTTTGGCGATCCGTGCGGCGGAGCTGGCAAGTGAGGGACTTCCTTTAGAAGATGTCTATAATACGGTTCTTTCTCTTCGAAATTGCGTTAATCAATACGTAACCGTGCATTCCTTGCGTGCGCTTGAGCGCGCGGGGCGTGTGACGGCAAGTGCCGCTTTTTTGGGGAACCTTATGGGGGTCAAGCCGATTTTGATCTCCGACGCAGACGGAGTGCAGACCCCTATCAAAAAGACAAAAGGGCGCATGAATTCCTTTAAGGAAATCGTAGAACTGCTCGCAGGTTCGATTACGGACCCAACAACACAAACTGTATATATTGCGCATGCGGATTGTGCCGAAGCAGAGCTTGAGGAAATGAAGCGTTTGATCAAGGCAAAAATTCCTTGCCGTGATATCGTATGCGTTTACATCGGCCCCATCATCGGTGCCAGCATTGGTCCCGATGCGATCGGGATTTGGGCGTTCGGTAACGAGGTTACCTACCGCGTAAGCGAGGTGAAATGATGGGAAGAACTTCGATCAACGGTTTTTTGTGGGCGGATATGGTTGCCGCCGGCGGCGGAAATCTTCATGCACACGTGGATGAAGTCAATGATCTCAACGTTTTTCCGATTCCCGACGGAGATACGGGCGAAAATATGATGCTGACGATGCAGGGCGGTGTTAAGGTGGCCGGGCAGGCAGATGCATCGCTTTGCGATACGGCAGCGCGGATCTCTGACGGGATGCTGCTTAGTGCACGCGGAAATTCCGGGGTGATCCTCTCTCAGTTTTTCGCAGGAATAGCGGAGGGCTTTCAGGCATGTAGCGAGGCCGACGTTCACGCCTTAGAAAAGGCAGTCGATCGCGGTGTTGGATGTGCCTTTGAATCGGTCGTAACCCCCACAGAAGGAACGATCCTTACCGTTATGCGTGATGCCGCAAGGTACGCGGCAAATACCAATCCCAAAACGGTAGAGGAGTATTTTGACGCATTTATAGGAGAAGCACAGCGTTCGTTGGATCATACCCCCGAGCTTCTTCCCATTCTTCGCGAGGCCGGCGTCGTTGATTCGGGCGGCGCGGGATTGCTTTACATTGTAAAGGGGATGTATGCGTATCTCTGTGGCGAGGAGATCGCGAAGTCGGATGTCGGCTCTTTTGCAAGTGCGGCGGCGGTGGACCCAAATCTGTTTGATGAGAATAGCATTATGGAATTTGGGTATTGCACAGAGTTGTTGCTGCGCCTCCAAAATTGCAAGGTGGACACCGCTTGCTTTGACGCTGAGGTGATCACGGAATACCTCAACAGCGTGGGAGATTCGGTGGTGCTTGTGAAAAACGGCACTGTCGTGAAGCTGCACGTGCATACCATGACCCCGTATAAGGTGCTTGAATTTTGTCAGCGCTTTGGGGAATTTCTCACCGTGAAAATAGAAAATATGATGCTCCAGCATAACGGCACCGCTAAAAAGGAGGACCCTGCTCCCACAGCGGTACAGGCAAATGCCGAGGTGCGCCAACGTTTTTCGGTCGTAACGGTTGCTACGGGCGAGGGGATTCAAAATGCCTTTCTTGAAATGGGCGCCGACGAGGTGATTCGCGGTGGGCAGACAATGAACCCCAGTGCCGAGGATTTTTTACAGGCATTTGATCGTGTGAATGCAGACGTTGTGTTCGTATTGCCTAACAATGGTAACGTTTTGCTTGCCGCTCGTCAAGCGGCACAGCTTTACCAAAAAAGCGACGTTCGCGTGGTTCCGACGCATTCGATCGGTGATGGATATGCTGTCCTTTCCATGCTGGATTTTGATAGCGGAGATCCCGATGCGATCGAAGCAGAAATGAACGCGGCGATGGAAGGCGTCCTTACCGCTGAAATTTCAAAAAGCATAAGAGATGCCGAAATAAACGGCATAAAAATTAAAAAGGACGACTATATCGGTATCGAAGGAAAGAGGATTTTGGCCTCGGGTCAGAGTCGCGAGGAGGTGACGTGCCGTACGGCAGATGCACTTGATCTTTCTTCACACTCTCTTCTCTTGCTCATCCGCGGCGACGGCGTAGATGAAAAGAATTCCGCACCGATCGTATCTTATCTTCAAAGCAAATATCCCCTTGCTGAAATTTGCGAGGCGGATGGCGGTCAGGATATTTACGAGTATATTCTGGTTGCCGAATAATTCAAAATTCATGAAAGAAGGTCTTTTATGACGAAGAGAAAAAATACAGCTTCGTCTTCCCATGTGTTTTCACCTCCGGAATTTACCAAAGAAATGAAGTCCACGCACAAGATCTTAGCTCCCGATATTTTTCCTGTGCATATGGAGCTGATCAAGCTGATCTTCCGTATGTACGGCTATGATCTTGAGATTTTGAAGAGCCGCGGAAAAAAGGTAGTTGACAAGGGGTTGGAATTTATTCATAACGACATGTGTTACCCTGCGATCTGTATCAGCGGCCAACAGCTTTATGCCCTGACAAGCGGGGAATACGATCCGCACAAATGTGCGCTGATCCAGTTTCAAACCGGTGGCGGTTGCCGCGCATCCAACTACATCTGGTTGCTCAGAAAAGCACTTCACAATATGGGAATGGATTACGTTCCCGTTATTTCCTTAAGCTTTACGGGAATGGAGAAGGCAAGCGGATTTAAGATCACCCCCATGATGATTGCAAAGGCGATGGTAGCGATCATTTACGGAGATATGCTGATGCTGTTGCGCAATCAAGTGCGACCGTATGAAGTCAATGCGGGAGACTCTCAAAGAGTGATCGATCATTGGTATGCCGAATTGGCAGAACAATTCAAACACAATAAGGGGCTGTTTGGGAAGGCGTTGCGTAAAAATCTGCGCGCCATTGCCAAGGATTTTCACGATATCCCGAAAAGGAATGAAAAAAAGACACGGGTCGGCATCG
Source organism: Eubacteriales bacterium (assembly GCA_045588715.1). GTDB lineage: Bacteria > Bacillota > Clostridia > Oscillospirales > CAG-272 > UMGS1865. The sequence goes on from JAZNEQ010000151.1 coordinate 8,546, forward strand.
TTGGAGAGATCTACGTAAAATATTCCCCCTTTGGAAACAATGGCCTTGAAGAATTTTTAGACACGCAGGGGTGTGAATATATGGTCCCGGGTGTGCTTGGCTTTTTCCAATTTATGTTTGATAACAAGCAAACTGACTATCGCTTGTACGGTAAAAGCTTTAAAGCTGCGTTTGTTTCAAAAGGTGGGAGTGCCCTGACCGATCGGATCGAACGTATTTTTGTGGAGGTGCTTAGCGAATTCCCGGAATTTGTTACGCCTACCTCCTTTAAAAATATACGCGCGTTGGGCGACAAGATCATTGGGCGCGGTGTAAAAATGGGCGAGGGATGGCTTTTGCCCGCAGAGGTGGCAGAGCTGATCGAAAAAGGATATAGCAACGTTATTTGTGCACAGCCCTTTGGCTGCCTTCCTAACCACGTGGTGGGAAAGGGGACGATCCGCACCTTGCGTGAGATGTATCCAAATGCGAATATTTGTCCCATCGATTATGATGCGGGCGCTTCTCACGTCAATCAAGAAAACCGTATTAAGCTGATGCTGGCATTGGCAAGGGACGGGGAATCCTCCAAAACCGAAAGCGGGGTGGCACAATGAAACGGCTCGGGATCGATATTGGCTCCACGACGATCAAATGCGTGTTGTTTGACGAAGCAGGAGCGTTGGTCTATAAAAGCTATGAGCGGCACAAATCCAAAATCTCTGAGAAAATGGCAGAGGTTTTGCGTACGGTGGATAAGCTCTACCCAAAGGAAAAGATGCTTCTTTCGGTGTCCGGATCTGCCGGTATGGGGCTTGCTACAGACATGGAGCTGCCCTTTGTGCAAGAGGTTTATGCCACACGCATTGCCGTAAAGGAACGGTTTCCCAAAACCGATGCGGTGATTGAGCTCGGCGGTGAAGATGCGAAGATCCTCTTTCTTTCAGGAGGAATGGAAATACGAATGAATGGCACGTGTGCCGGCGGCACAGGTGCGTTTATCGATCAAATGGCGGAATTGATGAACGTTTCCTCCGATGAAATGGATCTGTTGGCGCAAAAGCGTGAAAAAATCTATACCATTGCATCGCGTTGCGGTGTGTTTGCAAAATCCGACGTGCAGCCGCTTTTGAATCAAGGAGCGCGCAAGGAGGATATCGCGGGAAGTATTCTTTACGCAGTCGTCAACCAAACGGTAGGAGGCTTGGCACAGGGCAGACGCATCGAAGGAAACGTGCTCTATCTGGGTGGTCCCTTGACCTTTTTCGGATGTCTTCGCGCGGCATTTGACGACGTGCTGGGTATTGTGGGGCAGTGCCCCGAAAATTCTCTTTACTTTGTAGCGATGGGCGCGGCATATTCTTTGGAAGCACGTGAGGTTGATCTTTGCGGTCTTGCAGAGCGTGTGGAGGGGTATACTTCCTCTCATTCTTATCACGGGTGTGCTCCGCTCTTTTCTTCAAAGGATGCGTTTTATAATTTCGTCAAAAGACACGAGGCAGATTCTGCGGGGATCTGTACCTTGCAAGCTCCCGCAAAGGAAATGTACCTTGGAATTGATGCGGGATCTACGACGGTAAAGGCAGTGCTGTGTGACGGAGAGGGGAATCTTTTTCGCACACTCTACACGCCAAACAGCGGAAATCCTGTACCGCTGATCAAGAAGTATCTTGAGGAGCTCTATCGCGATTACCCCGATGTTCACATTGTGAGCGCGGCGGCAACAGGATACGGCGAGCAGATCATCAAAAGCGCCTTCCATATTGATTACGGAATTGTGGAAACGATCGCGCACTATACGGCAGCAAAGCATTTTTGCCCCGACGTGGATTTTATTTTGGATATTGGGGGGCAAGATATTAAATGTTTCCGGATCAAAAACGGTGCGATCGATAATATCTTTTTAAATGAAGCATGCTCCTCGGGTTGCGGTTCTTTTCTTCAAACCTTTGCGGCAGTGCTTGGATATTCCGTTAAGGAGTTTTCACAGCTTGCGCTTTTCGCCGATGCTCCCGTGGATCTTGGCTCAAGATGTACCGTTTTTATGAATAGCTCTGTCAAGCAAGCACAAAAGGACGGTGCGAGCATTGAGAATATTTCGGCAGGACTTTCTATCAGTGTTGTAAAAAACGCATTGTACAAGGTGATCCGTTGTGCCGATCCCGCACAGCTTGGAAAAAAGATCGTTGTGCAAGGGGGAACTTTCCTCAATGATGCCGTGCTCCGCGCTTTTGAAATGGAGACCGGCAGAGAGGTACTTCGTCCCTCGGTCGCCGGCTTGATGGGGGCCTACGGTGCCGCACTTTACGCCAAGGAAATGTCGCGGGTGGGGCAAAAAAGCAGTATTGTTACCGCTTCCGATCTTGCGAACTTTTCACACGACGTTAAAGCGCTTACCTGTAAGGGATGTAACAATCGTTGCCGTTTGACGGTAAATACCTTTTCTACGGGCGAAAAATACATTGCGGGGAATCGGTGTGAGCGTCCCTTAGAGCGTAAAAGCGAGCTGAAAAGATACGATCTTTATGAAGATAAGCTTGCTTTATTGTCGACTTATAGGAAAAACGAGCGTATCGAGGGGAGACCGACCGTGGGAATCCCGATGGGCTTGAATATGTATGAGTTACTTCCGTTCTGGCATACGTTTTTTACCAATCTTGGATATAACGTGATCGTTTCGGGGGACTCCAACCACAAGCTTTATCTCAAGGGACAGCATACCATTCCGTCGGATACTGTGTGTTATCCCGCAAAGCTTATGCATGGTCACGTGGAGGACCTTATCTCGCGCGGCGTGGATATGATCTTTTATCCCAGTATGACCTACAACGTCGATGAGGGGTTGGGTGTGAATCATTACAACTGTCCTGTGGTTGCTTACTATCCTGCTTTGCTTAAAGGCAACGTGCAATTCCCCAAGGAGATCCCGTTCGTCAACGGCTTTGTGGGACTCCACGATCCCGGGCTGTTTGTCAAATATTTTGTTCGCATGATGGGAGAATACGGAATCGTTCTTAAGTCGGGTGCGGTCAAAAAAGCGGCAGACGTTGCTTACGGTGCCTACCGTTCGTATATGCAACGGATCAAGGCATTAGGCGATGAATATCTTGAAATCGCCAAGCGTGAGGGGAGGCGCGTGATCGTGCTTTCCGGGCGCCCTTATCACGTGGATCCCGAGATCAATCACGGCATTCACCGCTTGATTACCGACATGGGGGCTATCGTTGTGACCGAGGACTCCGTCGCATATCGCGAGGGAGCGATCAAAACCACTGTGCTGAATCAATGGACCTATCATTCGCGCTTATACAGTGCAGCGGGTTACGTTGCAAAATGCAAGGATCTTAAAATTGACTTGGTGCAGCTTGTTTCCTTTGGTTGCGGAGTTGATGCTGTGACAACAGATGAGACGCGCGCGATTATTGAAAGCGCGGGAAAGCTTTATACCCAGATCAAGATCGATGAAATCACCAATTTAGGAGCGGTTAAAATTCGTCTGCGCAGTCTTTTTGCTGTGCTGGACAAGGAAAAAGGAAGGAATTAACTATGTCAACAGAATTTATTGTACTCTCTGTGATCGCAGCACTGACCGCATATCTCTTGGGAGGAATCAACGGTGCGATGATTCTTTCCAGGCTGGTTTATCACGAAGACATAAGAACAAAAGGAAGTGGGAACCCCGGCTTTACCAATTTTAAGCGTGTGCACGGTTTTTGTCCCGCAACTTTTGCAGCAATGGCAATCGACATTTTAAAAACCGTTATTCCTGTACTTACCTACATGCTTCTGTTTGGACATTTCTTTGAAAATGGGCAGTTTGGTGCCGTTTTCACGCTTTTGTTCTGTATGCTGGGGCATTGCTTCCCGGTTTGGTACAAATTCAAGGGTGGCAAGGCGGTGCTGGCTTACCTTTCAGGAATTTGGTTTGTAGACTGGAAAATGGGTCTTATCTGTTTTGGGATTTTTGTCGTCATTCTTTTGACGATCAAATACATGTCCCTGGCATCTATGACCTTTGCTTTTACAAGCCCGATCGTCCTATTCCTTTTGGGATGCAGGGATTGGTTGGTTCTTGTGACTGCCGCCATTCTCTCTATTCTCGTTATCGCTCGCCATCATCAAAATATCGTTCGCCTTTGCAAGGGAACGGAATCAAAGTTTACCCTCAAAAGTAAAAAGGCATAAAAAAATCGGCGCTTGTTTTTGCAAGCGCCGATTTTTTTATCTCATCAGAGATCGATCTCCTCGTAGATCCTTGGGGTGACCTTTGCGGGATGAACAAATTTTTCGTCTGTGAGCGAATCAAACATTCCAATGTGGTAAGGAACGGCATATTTGGCTCCTGTGCGGAGGGCAAAGCGCGAGGCATCTGCCATGTTCATATTGTTGCCCTTGCCGTTGCAGGGAAGAAAGATCGCGTGCAGCTCCTTTTTGGGAAGGGAAGCGAGTACACGTTCGCTATACAGCGTATCTCCCGTAACGTAATAGCTTTTTCCCTCTGCCGACAGGATCACGCCAATGGCGTAAGGGTCGGAGTGCTCTGCGGCTACCGCGTGGATACGTACGTTTCCCTCGGTCCACTTCGTTCCTGCATTGAATAGAATATAGTTGCATTTTGTATTGGGATAGGTTTTGCGCAGGTCGGCATATCCTCCCGTGGGGCAAAAGACCAGTGCCTTCGACTCCTCTGTCAAATAGTGCTTTAAGGTTTCGTGATCCAAATGATCCAAGTGGTTGTGCGTGATCACGATCATATCGGGGGAGATCTTTAAAAAACGCTCATCTACAGGAACGCGCCGTGCGTTTTGCGGTTCAAAATTTTTAACGTTGTCCGAAAGGTAGGGGTCGATTACGATTTTTTTGCCGTCCGTTTCAAACAAAAGTCCGGCTTGCCCTAAGTAAGTGATCTTCATTGTTTACTCCTTTTCGTAGGTCGTGTTCCGATAGGGGGTTCCGATAAATGCAACTTGACGAAAATCTTCAAAGTTGTGGCGAATGACGTAATCAATGTATGCGGCAACCAATTTTGCGGTGTAGATATAACCGATGGGGCTCATATGACCGCCAAGAAAAAAGGTGTCGCGGAATTCTTGGTCGTAATCGGGGGCATATTTGCGAAGGTCCAAAACGTAACAGTTGGAAAAAAGGTCGGCGAGCTGATAAAAAAGATCGGCTTGTCGGTCGGTCTGCGCGCACTTGAATTTTGCATCGTCGGCGGTCTCATAGGGCATGGTCATTAAAAAGAACTTTGCGTCGGGTTGGATCTCCTTATAGCGTTGGATGATCTTTGCGTAGTGCCCCGCATAGGTGTCTTTGTTTAGTCTCCAGTCCGCTACACATACGTCCTCAATGCTTCCCACCTCACCGCGACGGCAGATCAGGTCGTTTACACCCAAGGCGATAATGTAGCACTGTGCGGCGTATTCTCGGTTCCAATAGCCGTGCGCGTCGGCAAAGCGGTCACAATATTCCTTTGCGGTCATGCCCCCGCATGAAAAATTGTAAACGCGACTTGCGCACATGCGTCCCAAATACTGTCCCCAGGAATATTCGTAAAAATCATGAAAGCCCTTGCCGCCATCGGGCTTTGTGCTTTCCATTTCTCCGGAGGAAAGGCTGTCACCTACACATGCAATGGTACGGAAAATGCCACAGTAACCACCGTCGAAGGGGATGTTGTCAAGTGGCTTTTCATTGGGATCAGGACATAAAAAACGATTCATAGTTGTCTCCTTGAAAGAAATAGATGCAGGCGAGCACATGGGTGCCACCTGCATTTATTTTACCATATATCGGTGGATTTGTCGATAGAAAAATGAAAAAAACAGGGGCGCTTTACGTTTTTAAGTCTCGTATCTTTTCATAAACTCGTCCATTTTTACAAGCTTGCCGCCTGCAAGTCTGGATTCCTCCGCAGCAAAGGCGATCATATGATTGTCGCAGGATTCGCGGATCGAGCATACTGATTTGTTGGAAATTCCGTGGATAAGATCCCTGAGTGAGGCAATAATGCCCTGGTCTCCGCCGCCGTGACCGCTGACGATAGTGTCTCCTGCCAGAGTGCTGTTACAGTCGTGCTCGCGCAGTGCACCCGTTTCAAGATTGTAAACGGTGATCTTATTGTTTTCAGCAAAGGCCTCGATCTCACCTTTCGTTCCCATAATGCGCATTCTTCTGCCTCCGAGATTGAAGGCACTCATGGTAAAGCTGACGAATACGTCGTCGGCAAACTGTAAATTCACAATCTGATGGTCAACGACGTCATTGTCGCACTTGTAAACGCATTTTCCGTATTCTGTGGTGCGAAGTACCTTTTCCACGTCAGCGTCGGTAGGATCGGTGAGCTTAGTGGCAGCGGTACGGTGCCATCTGCCGCGGCCTGTGTCGTTGGATTCCTCCAGGTAAAGCTTGACGGAATTGTAAGGGCAGGTATTTGCATGAGGACAGCCGTCGATGCAACGTGCAGGGGTGCCCTCGGGAGCATTTTCTTTGGTAAAGTAGGAAAGAGAACCAAAGCTTTGCACGGCGATACACGGCTTCCCGATCAGCCATGCGAGAATATCCATATCGTGGCAAGATTTTTGCAAAAGCATAAAGGAACTGCGTGTGCTGTTGCCCCAGTTTCCTCTGACAAAGCTGTGACTTTGATGGATATTTCCAACGCCTTCGATATGTTGAATATTCATGATCTTACCAATTTCGCCCGAATCGATAATGCTTTTGATCGCACGGTAGAAATTGGTATAGCGAAGCACATGACAGATCAAAACGAAGACACCCTTTTTCTCTGCGGCCTTTTCAATGGCGCGACATTCCTCGGCGGTAGGGGCGGCGGGCTTTTCCAGAAGTAGATCGTAGCCCTTTTCGATTGCCGCCATTGCGGGGGCAAAATGCCCGCGATCCATCGTAGCGATCAGTGCGACGTCTGCCATTTTCGGGAGGGTGAGAAGCGGCTCCCAGGTTGTAAAACAGAATTCGTCGGGGATATTGTGCTTGCTTTTTACGTAATTTCTTCGATCGTCGATGGGCTCGGCAACGGCGACGACCTCAAAATCATCGGAAAACTGATTTGCCATAATGTTGGTGTATCCCATGCCACGGCCGCCCGCACCGATGAGAATGACCTTTTTCTTAACCTTGGAAGTGCTCATTTTTGTTCCTCCATACCCTTATTTTTTGGCAATTGTCCGGTTCACGGTTGACAACCTTACGTAAAAATGATACAATATAGACGTTGAAAATGCAATTGACTATTTTTTTAAAAAGATGGATTATTTTATCACAGCCAAAGGAGCGGAAATGAAGAGCACCAGCTTTTGTACCTATCAGGATATCACGAGCAACAACTTAAATCACTGTAGCTGCGAATCTGTCGAAAGGAGTTTAATGGTCAACTGCGCGGGAAGATTTGTAACGCAAACACCGTTTACCACCTACAACAAAGAGGGAAGACTGGACTATTATTTGATGTACGTTTTATCGGGAAGTCTTTTGGTTCCTATCAATGGCAGTGAGGTGGTGGCAAATAGCGGGACTGTCATTGTTTATCCTCCGCGCTATCCTTACACCTATACCTATACGGGGGGAGAGGAGCTTTCGTACGAATGGGTCCATTTTACGGGAAGTGATGCCAAAAGTGCGCTTGCGCAAAGCGGATTTGAAAAATTGCCAATATTAAGGACACTCCCTACTCCCAATACGCTCTCCCATCATTTTGGCAACTTGTTTGATGCTTTTTCCGTTCAAGATACGTTTCGTGACCGTGAGCTTTCCGCAATTCTTGATCAGCTTTTAATTGCGATCGGTCGCGCCGGAGCGGATGTCGGTGACATAAAAAAGGATCTTTCTCTCTCACTGCGCTATATCATGACCTCCTATCCGTCGGATATCCGCATTCCGCAGCTTGCTGCGATGGAGCACATGAGTGTACCACGCTACAATGCACGCTTTAAGGCTTTGGTGGGGATGTCTCCTACCAAATATATTCTCTCACTCCGTATGACCGCGGCGTGCGATCTTTTGTCGCATACCGATCTCTCCGTCAAGGAGATCGCGGGGCTTTGCGGATATCGTGATCCCTACTTCTTCAGCCGTGCCTTTAAGGCATATATCGACATTTCGCCGAAGGGGTACCGTACAAAGAATGAAAATAAAAAGAGAGTGTGAGTTGTGCACGCGTCCGCCTTTAACGGAGTTGAGCACGGCTCACTCTCTTTTTATAGGGCACTTTTCAGCTTTCTTTTTCGGGAACGATGGGGTAAAGCTGGATCATATTTCCTCCATCTACGGTCAATTCTGCACCCGTGCTGTTGCGCGCATGTGCGGTCAGATAATATGCTGCCTCGGCAATGTCGACACCGTTGGCAACGTCTCCGATGGGGGTGTAGCGCGAGGGGACCGTGTTGTAGAAATCGGGGTTCTTTTCCCAACGGTCAGTGCGGATCATTCCGGGAAGCACCGCGTTGACACGGATGCCGTATTTGCCAAGATCCAGTGCCATTGCGCGCATCATGCCGAGTTGACCGCCTTTAGATGCGGAGTATGCAATGCGGTTGGGGATAGCGCGATAGGCGGTGTTGGAGTTGATAAATACAATGCTTCCTCCTCCATGCTCCTTCATGCGGGAGGCGGCGTGTTCGCAAAGGCACCAGTTCCAAACAACGTTGGTGTTGATCACACGCATAAAATCGGTCAGCGGATTTTCAAACGCCGCCATGCCGATCCCCTGATCTGCGGCGTTGAGGACGAGCGCCTCGGCAAAAATGCCACGCTCGTCAAGGGTAGAGAAAAGAGCATCTACGCTTGCCTCGTCGACCGTGCGTTCGTCAAGAAGTGAATCAATGGTGTAACCGAAAAACTCCACGTGTGGAAACTTCTTTTTATATGCTTCCTCTGCGTTGGTAACAGCTTCCCGCCGCCTTCCCGTGAAAACGACGTTCCAGCCCTCGCTTGCAAATTTTTCAACGATATCAACGCCCGTATTGATGCAGGCGCCCGTGATAAGTACGGTTTTCATGGATGTATGCTCCTTAAAAATAAAATGCGGTCTTTGCAGGGCGGATATCCGTTAAAGCCCCTGTGTAATGGCGAAGATTATGCTCGACGTAAGGGTGCTTTAAGCACTCTTCCTCATTCAGATCGATTCCAAGCCCGGGGCGGTCGCCGATCTTGATACGCCCGTTTTCGTAAACGAGTTCCTCGTTTGTAATCAGATTGCGATATTCCACGTCGCTGTACATAATTTCAAGAATACAGAAGTTGGGACAGCATGCCGCGATCTGAAGCGTTGCGGCATTGGCAATGGGACCCGAAGGATTGTGGGGGGCAAAGGGAATATAGTTTGCCTCCGCGATCGCGGCGATCTTCTTCAGCTCCATAATGCCTCCCGCATGTGAAATATCGGGTTGGATATAGTCGGCAGCGCGACGGCGGAAGAGCTCGTTATAATCAAAACGAGTGTAAAGACGCTCACCTGCGGAGATGGCAACGGGCGATTTTTCGCGTACTGCAGCAAGAGCTTCAATGTTGTTTGGGGGGACGGGCTCCTCAAGGAACATCGGCTTGAAGGGGGCGACCTCCTGCGCGATCTTAATGCCTGTTGGAACGTCAAATCTGCCGTGTGCTTCGATCAAAAGATCTACGCTGTCGCCAACCGCGTCTCTTACGGCGGCAATACAGCGGAGGGCTTTGTCAAGATCCTGATTCGAGATTTGAAGATAGCTTTTTCCAAATGGGTCCCATTTCATGGCTGTGACACCGCGTTCTACGGCAATACGCGCCTTTTCACCGAATTCCTCGGGCTCGCGTGCTCCCGAGAACCAACCGTTGACGTAAATGCGGCAGTCCTCGTTGACCTTGCCGCCAAGAAGCTGATAAACGGGAACACCGAGGTGTTTGCCGAGAATGTCCCACAACGCCATTTCCACGGCGGAGAGCGCACTCATCAAAACCGCACCGCCGCGCCAATAAGCATCTCTGTAAATGTCGTGGTAGTGCTTTTCGATGAGCAGGGGATCCTTGCCCACAAGAGTGTCACGCAAATGCTCAACGGCACCGACCAAAGCCTTTTCCTTGTATTCCAGCGTGCCTTCTCCAACACCTGTGATCCCCTCGTCTGTATAGACCTTTACAAAGACCCAATTGGTGCGAAAACAATCGACTACAAACGTTTTAATATCCGTAATTTTCATGGCAGTCTCCTTTGATGTAAAATCTGACTCCATTATAGTTTGTTTTTTTCGGGGTGTCTATCGGGATATTACTATGTTTTTTCAAAATCTTACGATATTCGCCTTGTTTTTTATGCTTGTATATGGTACAATTGTGATAATGAAGCAAAGCATGGAGGGATTCTATGGAAATATGCGAGCTTTTGGAGTACGGTATATTTGATACGAAGACTGCATTTCCGGGACGGCGCCGAACGCTTGCTCGCGAGGTGACGGAATACGAAATTGAATATTACACCGAGGTAACGGGGCACACCGCCGTAAATGGCAAGGTGTACGACATTGGCCCGGGGACATTGATTTGCGCGCGCCCCGGTGAGGTGCGCGGGAGCGTGTTTGATTTTCGTTGCTTTTTCATCCACGCCAAATTTTCAGAGGATTCCCCTTATAGGGCGCTCCTTGATTCTGTCCCCAGCTTTTACCGCATTATCGATCGCGAGGTCTATGGGCGTATTTTTGAGGATCTGATCCGCCATCTTCTTTCCGAGGGATATTCCTCTTCTTCCGATTACGTCAATGCAAAGCTTCTTGAATTGTTTTATTATTTGAAAAAGGACGCACAAAGGAACCGCAATTATCTGGTGCATAACGCGCGACGTATCCAAACCGATGCGGCGATCCCACAGGCGTTGGAATTCATTCGTACCAATTATCAAAAGGATATATCTCTTTCTGATATTGCTTACGTTACGGGATATTCTCCCAATTATTTTCATCACCTTTTTACCTCGGTCATGGGAAAAACGCCCCAACGGTATCTTTTGGACGTGCGACTGCGGCATGCAAAATACCTTTTGGCGCAGCCGGAAAAAACGCTTTCCGAGATCGCCTATGAATGCGGCTTTTCCTCGCAGGCGTATTTTACCGAGCAATTCAAAAAAATGACCTTTACCACACCCGGTCAATACCGAAAAAGATGTGCCGAAAGGTATTATACGTAAACTAAAAATAATGAAGCCTTTTTAAAAAAACTTTGCTCTTTTCATTGACATGGAAAGATGAAAAATGTATAATATAATTTAGAGCTTGAAAGGAAAGGAAGATATTATGGAACAGCTTCTTGAAATTTTAAACCAATTGCATCCCGACGTGGATTTTACGACCGTTGACGACCTTTATGAGGAAGGCGTTCTCGATTCTTTGGATATGGTGCGTCTTGTCACCGAGATCTCACAGAGCTTTGACGTTGACGTGCCGCCCGAGGAGCTCATCCCCGACAACTTTCAAAACGTCAACACCATTATGGCTTTGATCACGCGCTTGGACGAGGAATAATTCGCTGTCATGCTGTTTACGTCTGCTTCGTTTGTTCTTTTTGCGTGCATCACGCTTCTTTTATATTTTCTGGTGCCCAAAAAGCTGCAATGGTGGGTTCTTTTGGGGGCAAGCCTTGCATTTTATGCCCTTTGCGGCGTGGAATATATCTTTTTTATTCTCTATACCGCAACGGTTACCTACGTAGCCGCGCTGCTTTTGCAAAAGCGAGCGGACGGCGAGGACGCCTATATAGAGGCACACCGTGCGGACATGGATAAAACAGAGCGGAAGGCATATCGCGCAAGAGAAAAGAAAAAAAGATTCCGTATTTTGTTGGCGGGGCTTTTTTTGGGACTTGGTATGCTTGCCGTTTTGAAATATACCGCTTTTGTTTTAAACGGTGTATCCTCGGTGGTGACCGCCTTTGGGGGAGAGGGAATCGCGATCCCTTCCTTGATCTTGCCGTTGGGGATTTCCTTTTACACCTTTCAATCGATGGGATACCTCATCGACGTTTACCGAAAAAAGGCAACTGCCGAGCGAAATTACGGAAAGCTTTTGCTTTTCGTATCCTTCTTTCCGCAATTGCTCCAAGGACCGATCAGCCGCTTTGATTCCTTGCACGATCAATTGATCACACCGCATCGCTTCCACGCATTTTCCTTCCGTGCGGGGCTTTTGCGGGTCATGTGGGGATATTTTAAAAAGCTTTTGATGGCAGATACCGCAATGATCGGCATCAAGCTTCTCATTGCCGATCCGGAGAAATACGGTGGAATTTACGTGTTTCTTCTCATTCTCTTGTATTCCGCGCAGATTTACGGCGATTTTACGGGTGGGATCGACATTACGATAGGCCTTTGCGAAATGATGGGGATTCGACTGGTTGAAAACTTCAACCATCCCTTTTCCTCAAAATCTACCAAGGAATACTGGAACCGCTGGCACATTACCATGGGCGCATGGTTTACCGATTACGTGTTTTACCCCTTGTCGGTCTGCCGTCCGATGCAACGCTTTTCTTTGTTTTCTACCAAAAAATTCGGCAAGGCATTAGGGCTTCGCTTACCCGTTTACGTTGCAACGGTTGTCACTTGGTTTTTAACGGGGCTTTGGCATGGCGCGGGCTGGAATTTTATCGTATGGGGGCTTCTTAACTGCCTTGTGATCTTGGTTTCACGTGAGTTGGAGCCGCTTTACCGTGCTTTTCACAAAAAATTCCCACGCCTTGCTTCTTCCTCTGTGTGGGGGGGCTGGTGTGCAGTTCGTACCTTCCTGCTCATGGGACTTATTCGCTCTCTTGACTGTTACCGTGACGTTTCTACCACCTTTTCACAGTGGGGGAGCATGATCACCCGCTTCAATATCGGGGAGCTGTTTGCCGGGGGGATTACTTCCTTTGGTCTTACGTATTTCGATTTTGGTGTGATCCTTCTCTCTGTACTCACGGTGTTTCTTGTCAGCCGCGCGGGAAAAGAGGAGCCGGTGCGTCACCGTGTGGCATCGCGCCCGATTTTGTGGTGCTTCCTTGTCTGCTTGCTCTTCGTAGTTGTTTTGGTGTTCGGGGCATACGGCATTGGATATGACGCATCGCAATTTATCTATTCGCAATTCTGATGAAAAAGAAATAAAGGATCTTTCATGAAGAAAACAATCATTCTCAGCATTTGTATCCTGCTTTTAACGGTTCTTTTTTTAGGGCTTTTACAAGCGGTACTAATGCCGAAATATATGACCGATTTTCGCGAAGGGGCGTTGATCGGGGAATATTATGCCGCCTCCGGAGGGAACGACGTTCTTTTTGTCGGTGACTGTGAGGTTTACGAATCCTTTACGCCGCCAACACTTTGGAAGGAATACGGTATTACCTCTTACGTGCGCGGAAGCGCGCAGCAGCTGATCTGGCAGTCCTATTATCTTTTGGAGGAGATGTTGGAGAGGGAAACGCCGCGCGCGGTCGTATATAACGTATACGCAATGAAATATGGCACGCCGCAGGATGAGGCGGCAAATCGTAAAACGCTGGACGGAATGCGGTGGTCTGCTTCCAAGTTGGCGGCGATCAACGCCTCTATGACCGAGGATGAGAGCTTTTTGTCCTACGTTTTTCCCATTCTGCGTTTTCACAGTCGGTGGAATCAGCTCGGGGGCGAGGATTTTACCTATCTTTTTTCCAAAGAAACGGTTTCTCACAATGGGTATATGATGCAAACTGCGATCGCCCCCAAGCCGGATGCGCCCATCATGGCGCCGGCCCTGGGCGATTACGAGCTGCCCGAGGTCTCTTTTGGGTATCTTGAAAAAATGCGACTTTTGTGTGAAGAGAAGGGAGTAAAGTTGATTCTTATCAAGGCTCCCACCAATACCCGCGGCTACTATTGGTACGACGAGTGGGATGCGCAGATCGCGGAATACGCGACGGAAAAGGGGCTGGATTACTATAATTTTATACCCCTTTGCGAGGAGATCGGCATTGATTGGGAAACGGACACCTATGATAAGGGGTATCACCTCAACGTTTACGGTGCCGAAAAACTGACCTCATATTTCGGCAAGATCCTATCCGAAAAATACGGATTTTCCGACCGTCGTAATGAGGCGGAAACGAGCGTCGTATGGAATGAAAAACTTATGAGATATGAAAAAGAAAGGAACGGTGGATCATGAAAAAATTAATAGCCTGCTTGCTGTGTGCAATAGCACTTTTGGGATGTGTTGCTTGCAGTGGAGGGGACGAACCAAAGGGGAAGGCGTACGTGTTTCAATACAACGGTGCCGAGATCAAAATCGACGAAGATCTTGACTTGGTGTTGGAAGCGATCGGAAAATACGATCGCCACGAATCCTCGCCCTCATGCAACCACGACGGAGATGCACATTTTTACTATTACGGAACCAAGATCGAGCTGGAATCCTATCCCAAGGGCGGAAAGGATCTTCTTTACAAGATCACGCTGTTTGACGATACTGTAAAAACAGCCGAGGGAATTCGCATCGGTGACTCGAGGGATGAGGTGATCAAGGCGTATGGGGACGGTGCGCAAGAAAAGGGAAGCGCACTTCTTTACCGTGCGGGAGATATGTATTTGCAATTCAATTTCAACAAAGAAGGTCTTGTTTCTCAAATTCAGTACCTGCATCCCGATGCGATCGGCTGATCGCTTATAAAAACAAAATCTGCCTTGTCGTGCCGACAGGGCAGATTTTTGTTTAAGAATCGTTGGGAACGTGCGGCCCGGGATTTGTTTCTTTTTCGGATTTTAGGTATTCTCGCGGTGTTTTTCCATAGCATTTTTTAAAATTGCGGATCAAATTACAGGGGTCTCCAAATCCGCATCGCTCTGCTGCTTCCTGCTCGGTGACCCCGGTGCGAAGAATATGAAGTGCATTTTTTGCACGGCAACGGATCACGTATTCGTTTAGCGTGCTTCCCGTGTATGCCTTAAAGGCGGTCATCAGGGTAGTGCGCCCAATACCCAGGTGCCATGCAAGCTTTTCGGCAACGATCTTTTCGGAATAATGATCGCTGATGTAGGTCAAGGCACCGGTTACGTACAACGGAATTTCCGTAGAGGTATCGTTCTCGCCGCCCATCTCTGAAATACGCGAGAGAAGGCAGAGGATCATCAAACGGCGCCGAAAGGAACTTTCCTCGGCGTCAATCTGCTTGATGTGGGAAAAAAGAAGCTCCTTTTGTTCGGGTGATAGGATGATCACTCGCCCGCGTTCTCCAAATACGGATAAAATGCGAGAGACCTCCGGTATGTAATCCTCTACAAAGCTATGCGAAAACAAAAGATTAAGTCTGCTGTAGAATATATCGGGATCGCAGGAAATAAAATGCGGCGTTTTTGGAGCGGTAAGGACCAGACGTGCTTCCTGACCTTCTTGAATATGATCCGGAAGCAGGACCTTTACGTTGCCAGTAAGGATCAGACTGACCTCGTAATAATCATGCATATGGAAGTTGACCATGGTATTGCGATAGCCCTCGTAGTAATCTACGGTGCATTCGTTCCAATGGGTACGGTAATAAAGGTTTTCGAGATTTGTCGACATGATGGCTCCTTTGGATTGTGTCTTTTCATATTTTAGCATAACATTGAATGATTTTCAATAGCAAAAGTTTGTCTTTTTTAAAAATATAGAAAAAAATGAACGATATGCAAAATACATGAACGATTTTATATTGTTTTAGAGCTGAGAATGCATTATAATAGAATCAAGTAAAAACAGTTGCTTTTTTTAAAGCAGACCTGAAAAACTTCAAAATAGACTGAATGAAAGAGGTGCTTGGTATGAATCCGAAGGGGAGACGACCTATTCGTGTGATCCAGTTTGGAGAAGGCGGTTTTTTACGCGGTTTTGTTGATTGGATGCTTCAAAAAATGAATGACGAGGGGCTGTTTGACGGTGGTGTTGCCGTAGTTCAGCCCATCCGGGAAGGGCTTTGTGACGTGCTTGAGGCACAGGGGAACGTATATACACACGTGATCCGAGGGGCCGAGGGGGTTGAGATGACAAGGGTAGACGTCATCGAGACTTGTGTCAAGCCCTACGACGATTTTGAGAGCTTTTTAAAGCTTGCGGAGAACGAGGATGCGAGATTTATCGTTTCCAATACGACCGAGTCGGGGATCGAGTTTCGTCCCGATGATCGTGCCACCGATGCGCCTCCCGCGGCGTTTCCGGCTAAGTTGACGCTTCTTCTCAAGAGAAGATTTGACTTAGGGCTTAACGGGTTTATCCTCCTCCCCTGTGAATTGATCGATCGCAACGGTGACAACCTCAAAAAGGCGGTGCTCCAATATGCGGAGTTGTGGGACTTTGACAGTCAATTCGTCCGCTGGATCGAGGAGAAAAACGTATTTTGCAATACCCTGGTCGACCGTATCAATACGGGATATCCCAAGGAAGAGCATATTGAGGTCGGCTTTGAGGATCGGATGATCAACACCTCCGAATATTTCCACCTTTGGGTCATTGAGACCGATGCCGATATCGAAAGGGAGCTTCCTTTTTCCAAGGCGGGGCTTAACGTCATTGTTACACGCGATGCTCTTGAGCGGTACCGCACGCGAAAGGTGCGGATTCTGAACGGTGCCCATACGTCCATGGTTCCTTACGCACTTCTTTTGGGATTTGATACCGTAAAATCCTGTATGGATGATGACAAAATGAGCGCGTTTATCAGAGGATGTCTTTTTGAAGAGATCATTCCGACCCTGGATCTTGGAAGAGAAGAGCTGGAAAAGTATGCGGAGGACGTTTTGGTTCGTTTTTCCAATCCTTACATCAAGCACTATCTCTCGGCGATCTCTCTTAATTCCGTAAGTAAGTTCCGCGTGCGTGTTCTGCCTTCGATCCTGGAGTATCGAAAGCGTTTTGGCTCATCCCCCGAAAGATTGATGTTTTCTTTTGGAAAGTTGATCGATTTTTATAAAAACGGAACTCCCAAGGATGATCCCGCTGTTATCGACCGAATGAAAAATTCCACAGTAAGAGAGATCCTTTCCGATACGTCTTTCTGGGGCGAGGATCTTTCCTATCTCTCAAAGGAGGTTGAAAAATATGCGGATCCATCCGTCAGATAACGTAGAGGTCCGTGCAGACGGACAAAAGTACGCACTGTGCGAAATTGCCAAGGGAGAGGACGTCATCAAGTACGGTTTTCCCATTGGCGCTGCCACACAAAATATTGCCGCGGGGGAGCGCGTCTCTCCCGGCAATCTCCGCTCTAAAATTTCCGGGCTTGGAGAGTGGACCTATGATCCGTTGCCGACCTCGCCTATTGGAATCAAAGACGGTGAATTTATGGGCTATCTCCGCGAAAACGGTGACGTGGGAATTCGAAATGATCTTTGGATCGTTCCCACGGTAGGGTGCATCAATGACGTGGCACGCACGCTTGCCGAGCGTTCCTCGGCGCGGGCGCTCTTGCATCCCTACGGGTGCTCACAGCTTGGCGGTGACCTTTTGACCACGCAAAAGCTTCTTTGCGGCTTGATCAAGCATCCCAATGCGGGCGGTGTGCTCGTTCTGGCGCTTGGATGTGAAAACAACCGTCTGGAGGATATGAAGAAAATGTTGGGCTCCTACAATAAGGAGCGTATACGCTTTCTTTCTTTGCAGAACTGCGAGGATGAGATGATGGAAGGGGAGCGGATCCTGACAGAGCTGAAGTCGCTTATGGCAAAGGACGTTCGCGTTTCCGTTCCGCTTTCTCGACTTCGTATTGCGGTCAAATGCGGGGGAAGTGACGGATATAGCGGAATTACCGCAAATCCCCTGGTAGGGCGTGCGATGGAGATGCTGGGAGAATACGGCGGTACGGCATTGATGACCGAGCTCCCGGAGGCGTTCGGTGCCGAACAGCTTTTGCTTTCCCGCGCATGTGACAAGGGGGTATTTGATGCATCGGTGGACATGATCCGTGCTTTTCGTGCCTATTTTATTTCACATGGGGAAGGAATTGCCGACAATCCCTCTCCCGGGAACATTGAAGGGGGAATTAGCACGTTAGAGGAAAAATCGCTTGGTTGTGTTCAAAAGGCAGGCAAGCTTCCTTTGTGCGGTGCTTTGGGTTTTGGCGAAACGCCTGCCAAGGACGGCGGACTTTATCTGGTCAACGGTCCCGGAAACGATATGGTGGCTGTGACGAATCTTGCTGCATCGGGAGCGCATCTGATCCTGTTTACCACCGGACGGGGAACACCTCTTTCTTCTGTGATCCCCACCCTGAAGATCTCTACCAATACCCCTCTTGCAAAGAAAAAGGGACATTGGATCGATTTTGATGCGGGTGTTTTGCTGGATGGCGCGGATATGGACGCATTGGCAAGGGATCTGCTTGCGCTTTGTGTGGAAGTTGCAAACGGTCAAAGCACACTCAGTGAGAAAAGAGGATTTGGTGAGATCGCAATATTTAAGGACGGAGTGACACTTTAAGTAAACGGTAAAGGACACTATGCACCTTATTTGGCTTTGATCTCAATCCAACAGTGTACCTCAACGGTGGAACAAAAATAAGGAAAAGAAATTATGGACAATACAAATTTAAAAAACGCTTACGAGTACGCAGAGGAGCCTCTGCACAAAAATCTCATTCATGCAATGAAGCCCTATCTTTCCTTTGATCCCCAAAAGGACTATGCAGTATGGAAAAAAGAGCTTTACGCAAAGTTTATAGAGCTTTCGGGATTGGATCTGATCGAGGCGGAAGAGCCGTGCGATCCCAAGCTTGAAATTGAGTATACCGAGGAAAATGACGGATATACCGAAACGCGATTTACCTTCCAGAGTGAAGAGGGATATCGCGTTCCGTGCTTCCTTTTGATCCCCAACGGTAATCGGGAAAAATATCCCGTGGCAATTACCTTACAAGGACATTCTACGGGCTTTCATAATTCCGTAGGTCAGATCAAATATGCTCGCGATCCCGCTTATCATCCCCGTGGACAGTTTGGGGTGCAGTCGGTCAAGCGCGGCTTTGCAACGCTTTGCATCGAACAGCGAGGAATGGGCGAGCGCCGTCCCCGTGCCACGGAGGAGGAATGCTATCAATCCTGTACCTACACGGCAATGCAAGCGCTTCAGATTGGGCGCACGATCCTCGCGGAACGCGTTTGGGATGTGCATAAGGCGATCGATCTTTTGGCATCGGCTTTCCCCGTGTGTGACACGGAAAAGGTTTTGATTACGGGAAACTCGGGAGGGGGGACCGCTTCCTTCTATGCTGCATGCTATGACAAACGAATCAAGCTTTGCGCTCCCAGCTGTTCTTTTTGTCCGTACAGCCCTTCCATTCTTGATATGTACCACTGTACCTGTAACTATATTCCCTCTGCATACCGTTACTTTGATATGCAGGATCTTGCCGCGCTTATCGCCCCCAGAAACCTGTCGGTGATTGCCGGTGTCAAGGATAATATTTTCCCCATTGAAGGTGTAAGGAAGGGATATGAAACCGTAAAGAAATTCTATAAAATCGAAGACGTAGAGGATGCCTGTTCCTTGACGGTAACTCCAAGAGAGCATTGGTGGTGTGAAGATATCGTATGGGGTGAAATTTTGCGTGTGACCGAAAAGCTTGGCTGGTAAAGGAGATAAAATGAGTTATATCAACGACGATTTTTTGCTTAAGAATGAAACGGCAAAAAAGCTTTACTATTCTTACGCTAAAGAAATGCCTATTTTTGATTACCACTGCCATTTGCCCGAAAAGCAAATTCTTGAAAACCGTCCTTTTTCGGACGTTTTCGAAATTTGGCTGGCGGGAGATCATTACAAGTGGAGACTCATGCGCAACTACGGTGTGGATGAAGAATACATTACGGGGGAGCGCTCCAATAAAGAAAAGTTCGTTGCGTACTGTCGGGCACTATCCACGGCTTTTGGAAACCCGCTGTATCATTGGTCTCAGGTGGAGCTGAGAGAGTTTTTTGGTTGCGAAAAGGAGATCAATGAGGAAAACGCAGAGGATATCTGGGAGGAGTGCAACGCGTATATCCGTGAGCACAACGTAACTCCGCAAATGCTTATCGAAGCCTCGGGCGTGCGCCATCTTTACACGACCAACGAGGTGTTTGACGATTTGAGCATTTTTGAACGTATTCAAGAGAAGGGGTACCGTTTTACTGTCAGCCCCGCGTTCCGTGCGGACAAGATCATGAATATTGATGCTCCCGCATACCGTGAATATCTTTCAAAGCTGGAGGCATTGACCCATCCCATAAACAACATGAATGCCTTGGAAAGAGCTTTGGAGGCGCGGTTGTGCAAATTTTTGCACGTGGGAGCGCGTGCAAGTGACATCGCTCTTGAGCGTGTGCTTCCCGTTACGACTCCGGCAGCGGCAGAAAAGGTTCTTCTTGGGGTTCTTTCCGGCAAGCTTCCCGATGCCGAGGAGACCGAATGCTTCAAGGGATACCTTACCTACTTCCTTATGAAGCTGTATGCCAAATACAACGTGGCTACCGAGCTTCACGTGGGGGCGATGCGAAACAACAATTCGCGTATGCTTGCGCGCCTTGGCTTGGACACCGGTTTTGACAGTATCTCAGATACCAATAGCATCACGATGATGTCGCGTCTCTTTGACCGTCTTGATAGTGAAGCCGCAATGCCCAGAACGATCGTGTTTAACCTCAATCCCAAAATGAACACCGAGATCATGACGTTAATCGGATGCTTCCAGGGGAGCGAGGTACGCGGAAAGCTCCAGTACGGTCCTGCATGGTGGTTCCTCGACAACAAAGTTGGTATGGAACAACATCTGCGTGACTTGACCGCAACGGGGCATATCGGAGCTTTTGTCGGTATGCTGACAGACAGCCGTTCCTTCCTTTCTTATCCGAGACATCATTATTTCCGTCGCATTCTTTGCTCCTATTTTGGAGAGATGATGGAAGCGGGAGAAATGACGCAGGATCTTGCAAAAGTCGGCGCGGTAGTTCGAGATATTGCTTATTATAATTCAGTAAACTATTTTAAAATGAAAGTGTAAAGGAGAAAAAACCTTGAAAATCGGATCATGCATCAATTATGCAAAGGCTTTGAATGATTTTCCCAAAAATGCGGATTTTGTTGAGATCGCAGGTTGGGATTTTATTGACATCGAAAAAGAGAAGCTTGATCAAATGAAAAAGGCAGTGGAAGAGGGATATTTTAAAACCTACAGCGCCAACGGACTTTTCCCGCAAACGCTCCGCTTGACTGGGGACGTGGATTGGACTGCGGTTCGCAATTACTGTGATAAAATGTTTTATCGTTTGGCTGAATTAAAGGTATCTATGATCGTATTCGGCTCCGGGAAAGCCAAACACGTTCCTGAAGGATTTTCTCGGGAAAAGGCTTGGGAGCAACTTTACGAGCTTGGGAATTTGATGGCAGATATCGCAAAGCCCTTGGGACAGACAGTGGTTGTAGAGCCCTTGCGTTATCAAGAGGTCAATATTGTCAATACCTATGCAGAAGGAGCGGATTACTGTCGTAAGGTAAACCGAGATAATTTCAAGCTTCTCGTTGACTTTTATCATTTTGATGCCAACGGGGAAGATTTTGCAACGATCGAAGCCGATAAGGATCTTTTGTACCACACCCATATCGCAACTCAGAGTAACCGTACCCGTCCTACTAACGAGCAGGAGTGGGCGTTCTTTGCGGATTGCATTCAAAAGCTTAAGAGCATTGGCTACGATAAGGGGCTTAGCTTTGAAGGTGGCGAACATGACATTGCTGATTTTGACGCAATGCTTCACCGCATGAAGGAAATTTACAACGCACTCTAAAGTCTTTATATCTATCCGAAAAACGCGAACGTTCGATACTTTTGTGTTGAACGTTCGCATTTTTTTACAGAAAAAGCGCGGCACACTTTGAAATTCGAAGCGTGCCGCGCCTTTTTTGTTTATACTTTTAATTTACTTTCCGATCTTATCCCACTGAATTGTAGGGAAGGTTGCGAAGATGGAGATCTTCTCTCCCTCTTCGTTTTCGTAGGTATAGTCGTTATAATCCTTAAGGTCGGTCTTTGCGAAGTTGAAGGGAGTATAGAAGCCTTCTGCCACATCCTTCAGCTGGCTCGAAGTAAGGGTCGCATCCTTGTTAAATACCAAGGGGATTACGGGAAGGTCGTTCATAAGAACCTTTTCGGCTTCCTTCAAGAGCTGTGCCTTCTGTGCTGCCCACTTGGAGGAATCCTTGGTGGGCTCAATTCCATATCTGTTGTAAACGGCATTTACAGCATTGTAAACCGCTTGGAAGTCCGCCTTCGACTTGTAAATACCAAGGAAGGAGTGGCTGTTTTCGTTAAGGCTTGCAAAATAGGGAACGTAGTAAACAGCCTCAATGATGTTGTTATAGGTCTCGCTGTCGTAACCTGTGCGATGAGGAACGAGTGCATAGTCATCGGAATCCATATCAATGGGCATACCGGAGAAGGCTTTTGCATAGCATGCAAGCATTCCGTAAGCATCGGCAGAGAAGGAGACCGCATCGGCAATGATCACCTCATAGTCGTTTCTCTGAATTGCTTCGGTGAACTGATCGTCACAAATATCCTCGGAAACGGCACCGGTCAGCTTCAAAACGTCGTTGTTCTGAATGGAGGTTACTTCGTTAAGGGTTACTTTAAATCCAAGGGCACACCATGCATCCTTTACTGCGTTTGCTACGGCAACGTTTGCCTTATCGTACTTTGCAACGGTGATGGAGAAGCTATACTTGGAGGTGTCGATACCCTTGAGAAGCTCCTGAGCCTTGGCTGTGTTCTTTTTGGTGGCAAGAATTGCGTCGGTTTCATCGCGGAATTCGGGAGACTTCTTCTTCTTGTAGGTAGAGATAACGCCGTTGGGAACAAGTCCTGTTGCCGCCTCTGCGTATACCAGCATAGAAGCCAGTGCCTCGCGGTCAATTGCCTCGGAGAGAGCCTCGCGTACCTTTTGGTTTTTGAAGAGTTTTTCACCGTCGGCGCCGTTGTTGATCAGCGCGTTTTGGTTGAGATAAAGAACCAACGTGGAGAGAGAATCACGGGTCGTAACGTTTGCAAGATCTCCCTTGTAGGTATCATTCGTTCTGAGGGCGTAGGGAATATCACCGATATAGAAGAGCTTGCCTGCTTTATAGTCCTCCATCAGTTCGGACTCGGTCTTGGTGCAGTCCACCAGAATCCTGTAGCTCTTGACAGATTTTTTCAAGCTGTCGCGTGCATCGTCTCTCTGATAGTAGCGGTTGCGCTCAAGGATAAAAGAGCTGATTTTTTTCTCGTAAGCACCCTTGGCGGTGGTAGAGGTCAAATTGCCCTTTTCATCAAACGCATACTTATCCTTGGTGTCAAACTTGGTGCCGTCGGTAGTTCTTTCATAAACGGTTTTTCCAAGCTTGAACGCACCGCTGGTACGGATGGTAGCGCTCTTCTTTGCCCAGTCGGCATCCTTTGATACCATACTTTCCGAGAGCGGTGCTGTGACAATGTTGGTCAAATTCAGGAAAAACTGATCGTAATCAGCGGGACCCTCAAAGGTGATCTTGAGAAGATTGTTTTTTACTGCTTCCAGTCCCAGGTCGTCAATACTGATATCGCCCTGCTTTACCGCACGCGCGTTTTTAATGTCGAAGAGAAGCGCAGCTGCCTCGTAATTCGAGTTGACGTTCAAAAGACGCTTCCAAGCAAAAATAACGTCGTCAGCGGTAATGGGGGATCCGTCACTCCAATAGGCTTCTTTGAGTGTGAGCTCCACTCCGTACTCGTTTTCGTCTTTGTTTTCAATTTTTTTGTATTCTTCAACGAGGGAGGGCTTGATTTCTCCCTTTTCGGTCATCACAAAGAGTGTGTCGTACATCATGCTGACGACGTTGAAGGTGCTACGATTGTAATAAGCGCTGAGTGGATCGAAATCATAGATCTCGTCTGTCAGATACATAGTGATGTATGCTCCGAGATCGCCGTCGTCTTCGCTGTCGGAACAGGAAACGAGAACGGGAACCAACATCAATACGCACAGCATAAGAGCAAGAATACGTTTTAACATGGTGGGAACCTCCTCAAAATAGATATGATCAAGGATCGGGCAGTAATGCACGATTATATACTCTATTATTATAACCTATTTTCTATTGGATTTCAATAGATTACCAAATATTTTGATGTATATTTTGTTAATTTTTTTAGCAAAGTAGAGACAAAAGGGATTAAAAAAGGAGAAAAAACATGAAAGATTATACCCGAAGCGATCTTGCGTGCGAAAGTATAAGATGTGAGAATGCGCAATCCGTGCAGGGCGCAAATTTTTCGGAAGAAAAACACGGCGAGATCCGCATTCAGCGCGCACAGATAATGACACAAGAGGCAGCAGAGAGGATCGGGCGCGGAGTGGGGACTTACGTGACCTTTGAATGCGGGCGGATCGATCGCCTTTCCAATGAGGAAGCAAAAAGCTTGACAGGGCTTTTGGCAAATGAATTGCGCATACTTGGCGAAAGATTGACAGGGAAGCACACGGACGGTGAGCTTGAGGTTTTTGTAGCGGGACTTGGAAACGAATCCTTGACCGCCGATGCCATAGGTCCCAAAACGGTACGTGGGATCACGGCGACAAGACATCTTAAGGATCATGAGGGGGCTGTTTATCAAAGTCTTGGGTGTGCATCGCTTTCCGCGCTTTCTCCCGGAGTGCTTGGACAGACCGGTATCGAGACGCTGGAAATTCTCCGCGGCACAGTACGGAGCGTACGTCCCGATCTTGTGCTTGTGATCGATGCTTTGGCTGCACGCAGCTGCTCTCGTCTTGCCTCTACCGTTCAGCTTTCCAGTGAGGGGCTCCTTCCCGGCGCTGGAGTTGGAAATCATCGTTGTGCGATCAACCAACAAAGCCTTGGAGTGCCTGTGATCGCCATTGGCGTTCCCACCGTCGTCAATTCGGCGACTCTTGTGTACGACGCCTTGCATAAGGCGGGAATCAAGCAGCCCTCCGCGGCGCTGAGGCGCGTTCTTGAGGAAGGGG
This sequence comes from Eubacteriales bacterium, assembly GCA_045588715.1. Classification (GTDB taxonomy): domain Bacteria; phylum Bacillota; class Clostridia; order Oscillospirales; family CAG-272; genus UMGS1865. The sequence goes on from JAZNEQ010000151.1 coordinate 33,513, forward strand.
AAGCATTTTTCGTTTCTCCGCGGGAATGTGATCTGATCGCACAAAGTGTGGGAGAGCTTCTTTCTGCGACCATCAAGCAAGCGTTTACGGCGGCACTTTGTGATATATAAATGTCATAACCCTAAAGTCTTTTGCATACGATGATAACAAAAAAGGAAGGGAAGGCAACGGTATGGAAAAATATCCGGTCAGGCAAAATGATATCAGCACAGGGGAGAGGATCTCTCTGTCGGAATACTATCGAAAAAGAAAGCGCTTTTTTGCTCTGTTTCTCATTTGCGCGGCATTTCTTGTCGCGGCATTTGCCCTAAGCTCTATTTTCGAAAAAGGCTCAAGCCTCCAAAACGGGACGGCTATGACCGACGGTATTCAAGGATCAAATGTTTCGACGGAAAGTACTTTTTTACAAACCGATACGGAGAAAGAGAGCATGCAAACGACCGTATTGACAGAAACAGAACTGAGAGAACCGACAAAGGATCCCATAGGAGGCACGCCTGTTCTCACGCTGACCCTCCCAACCAAAGGGAGCGGTAATGCCCATATAAATAATGAAAGTATTCAAGTGACAGCCCCAAGAGGATATCTTGATTGGGATGTTTCTTGCAAGATTGGAAATGAACCGCTTGTCCTGATCCTTCATACGCACACAAGCGAGGGGTATCTTGAGGAAGCACAAGAGTGGATACAGGGAGAGGTTGGGGAGGTTACATATACCGAAGATGCTACGCGCAACGTATTGGCTGTGGGGGAGATCCTTTGCGATGTGCTCAATGAAGAAGGAATTCCCAGCATTCATTGCACGACGGTTCACGATGGCGATGGAAGAATGGGTGCATATGAGCGTGCCGCGGAAAGCGTTCGCTTTTTTCTTTCGCATTACCCCGGTATTACCTACGTGGTCGATCTGCACCGTGATGCGATCTTGACCTCCGACGGTAAATACGTCCGCGCGATAGCAGGGGCGGAGAATGAGGCGTTGGCGCAAGTGATGGCGGTGGTGGGAAGCGACGGTAACGGAACGCATCACCCAAATTGGGAAAGAAATCTTGCCATAGCAGAGCAGCTGCGTGCCGCATTGAATGAAAAGGCAGAAGATCTGTGCAGACCCACCGTTTTACGAAATGCTTCTTACAATCAAGAGCTGGCACCGTATTCTCTGTTGCTTGAGATCGGAACCGGTGGAAATTGTATTGAGGAAGCAAAAAGGAGCGCCGCTCTGGTGGGGAGGGCACTTGCAGATCTGATTCGGGGAGCATAAAGGAAACGGTGCACCGCGCTTGTCAGCGCTTTGGTGCACCGTTTCGTTACGTATGAAAGATCAAAGCTTTCTCAAGGTGAAAAATTCAAGAGCGAGCAGGGCGCTGCCCAGTACAAACCCCAAACCAAGCCCAAGGTTACCTGCCTCGATGGCGGCGATGAGCCCCACGAGAGAAACCAGAAGAACTGCAACGGAAAACACGCGGTAAATACGGCGTGCCGTGCTTCCCGCAAGAACTGTGATAAGGGAAACCAAAAAAGCGAGAAGGGTATCAGCATGTCTTTTCCATGCGGGTGCGGGTGCGGCTTCTCCTAAAAGATACGTTCTGAAAATATCGTTATTGGAATTATTTGCTTTTGAATTATTGTAATATGCGTTCATTGTACGCCTCCTATGTTCCATTATTGGAATTCTCTTGTGACGACATTATAACAGATAATTTTTGATTTGTCAATAGTTTTTTTCCAAAAAAAGAAAAATATTTTCGAAAAACTATTTACAATGGAAAATAAGTGTGGTATAATAATGCCGTAATCGGAATTTGGAGGCTGTTATGGAATCATATTTGGATCGGATTAAGCTTTTAAAAAATGAAAGAAAAATGACAAACGATCAGCTCTCAGAGTTGTCGGGGATCCCTCTTGGTACACTTAGCAAGATCTTGGCGGGAATGAGCGATTCTCCCAAGCTTTCCAATATTGTGGCGATCTGCAACGCTCTTGGTTGCTCGGTGGAATATATCGTCAGCGGTACGCCCGAAAATACAAACAACTATACGCTTTCGGGAGAGGAGATCCGCTTGGTCGAGGATTTTCGTGAGCTTGACGGTTATGGAAAGAGGCTTGTAAAAACCGTGCTTTCCATGGAGAAAACACGCGTTGTCGAAGCGCTTGACAAAGAAAATACGGAAGTGCTTATTCCCGAGCAGAAGGGAAGATCTACGCGGATTCTTCCCTCTATTCCCATGCGTGGACGGTATGCGGGGAATTCCGCGCGTACCGAAAAACGCACCATTTCACTTTACGATCTTCCCGTTTCCGCCGGTGTTGGCGTATATCTTGAGGATGCGGTTGCTGAAACGATCAGTGTTCCAAGCACAGAAAAAACCGCCGAGGCGGATTATGCCCTCAGGATCAGTGGAAACAGCATGGAGCCGAAGTATCACGACGGCGACGTTTTGTTGGTTAAGGAAACGGATTCTGTTGACGTTGGCGAGCTTGGTATTTTCCTTTTGGACGGGTGCGGATTTTTCAAGATCTTTGGCGGCGATCGATTGCTGTCTTTAAACCCCCAATACGGCCCCATCCTTCTCAAGGATTTTTCCGACATTCAATGTAAAGGTGCCGTTGTAGGAAAATTAAAGAGAAAATAACACAAGGGAGTCTATGACAGAATGAGCGCGCACGATAACCACAGAGAACGGATGCGGAAGCGGTACTATCTTAGCGGATTTGACTCTTTTTCAGATCATGAAATTTTGGAAATGATCCTTTACCATTGTATGCCGCGTGGGGATACCAACGAGCTTGCACACCGGCTCATCGAGCATTTTGGAAATTTTAATCATGTCATTGAGGCAAAGCCCGATGAACTGAAGAACATAAAGGGAATCGGCGAGTCCGCTGCAATGCTTTTAAAGCTTGTGGAGGCGGCGGTTCGCATCTATGCCTCTTCTTACGTGGAGGTAGAAACGAGATACGATACCATCAAGAAGATTGCGGATTTTATGTGGCCACGCTTTTTCGGATTGGATCACGAGCGACTTTATATGCTTCTTTTAAATAACAAGATGGGAATGATCGACTGTATTGCCTTGGCGGACGGATCGGTCAACAGTGCCAGTATTCAAACTCGCTTTATCATCGAAAGGGCACTTTCGAAAAAAGCGGCAGGGGTGGTTTTAGCACATAATCATCCGCACGGAATCGCCACGCCGTCCGACAGTGACGTTTCCTTAACGATGCGGCTTTACGACGGTCTTTCCTTAATTGATATTCCGTTGCTTGAGCATATCGTGATCGCCGAAAATCGATTTGTTCCGATCATAAAAACAAGGTGTGGAATATCCGGCAGAATTTTTGGAAGCGACTCGCTTGTTGGAACCAATGGATTTGATCCCGACCGTTTTTACGACGTTGATGAGGAGAATTATCGTTTTGAACCGCTCTTCCATAAAATATTGGGAGAAGATCGGGAGCGCGACTAAAAAATACATATAAAAATTGAAATCCGTATGGATTTCTACCTTAAAAACCGCTTTTTCTATCGTTTTTTTCGACAGAAAAAGCGGTTCTTTTTTCTTATTTGATCCGTGTGTTTTTGTTCTGCGCTAAATGAAGCAGCCCCGTGCGGTTGCTCAGCTGCCTATAACGGCGGGCTTGCGTGTTTCCGCTTTTTTTAAGGAAGAAGTGTGAAAGGAATGCCCCAGTCCGTATCTGTGAGAGGAGCCAAGAGCGGATTCAATTCGCAAAAGTCGATTGTATTTGGCTACGCGCTCACTGCGGCAGGGGGCGCCTGTTTTGATCAGCGGAGCACATACCGCGACTGAAAGATCGGCAATGGTGGTATCTTCGGTTTCTCCGCTTCTGTGCGAGGGGATATAACGGTAGCCGGCATCTCGTGCTGTGGCGATCACGGAAAGCGTTTCGGTAAGGGTCCCTATTTGATTGGGTTTGATCAAGATCGTGTTGGCGGCGCCTGCTAAGATCCCTTCCTTTAATCTTTTTTCATTGGTAACGAAAAGATCGTCTCCAACCAGCAGAAGGTCTTTCCCAAGTCGTTCTGTCAAAATGCGCCATCCTTCAAAATCCCTTTGATCCAATCCGTCCTCAATCGAAAAAATGGGGTATTTTTTGGAAAGACTTACCCAATTTTCAATCAGTGCGGCGCGGGTATATTGCTTTTTGCGCTTTGGCATACGGTAGGCGCCATCCTCGCAATACCATTCGCTGGAGGCACAATCCAATGCGATCTTTACGCGGTCGGTATCGTATCCAGCCTCGGCAATGGCGCGACAGATCAGATCCAGTGCCTCCTCGTCATCGGAAAGATTGGGAGCGAAGCCTCCTTCGTCTCCTACTGTGGAAGCAAAACCGCCCTCTTTTAATATTCTTCCAAGGGTATGATATATTTCGCATCCGATCCTCATTGCCTCGCACAAAGAGGAGGCGCCCACAGGGGCGATCATGAATTCTTGAATCTCCACGTTGTTGGATGCGTGTGCGCCTCCGTTGAGAATATTCATCATGGGAACGGGGAGTCTTGTTGCCTGTGTTCCGCCAAGATATTTGTAAAGGGGAATATGATACCAGTTGGCGGCGGCGCGCGCCGTTGCCATTGATACGGCAAGAATGGCATTGGCGCCAAGACGCGCTTTGTTTTCGGTTCCGTCAAGATCGCAAAGGATTCTGTCTACCTCGCTTTGCTCGCATGCGCAAAGACCCGAAAGAGCAGGGGAGATGATCTTTGAAACGCCCGCCGCGGCATCCCTGACCCCCTTGCCGTTGTATCGAGAGGGATTGGCGTCGCGCTTTTCGCAAGCCTCGTAAATTCCGGTGGATGCACCCGAGGGGACGCTGGCAACTCCTACGGTGCCGTCGGTGAGGAAAACGGTGGCTTCCACAGTAGGGTTTCCCCTGGAATCAAGGATCTCTCTGGCGCAAGAGCGCAGTATTTGCGGTTTGTTCATATTGTGTCATCCTTTCGTATAAAAATTGAGCAATCCTATTATCGCCCCCCAAAAAATGCTTTATACAAAAGGAAGAGGTAAAAATAAAATTGCACACCGTGGGCTCCCGCGAGGCAGGTGTCATAAGATTGACACTTCGCAGGGCGTATGCGGTGTGCATAAAGGGGAACCCGGAGAGCTCTTGCTCACCGGCAGATAATATTATACATCATTTACCTTGTTTTGTAAATAATCAATAGTGACGAAAATTATCAAAAAAATTTGGCAAAAAGCATATGAGTTAGAAATTTTAATGGTTTTTATTTCCCTTTTTTGTGTATAATTTCAATGGACATAAATGTCGTGGGTCTAAAAAAGGTCGAATTCTGTTTTTTTAGAGAATTCTATTTACAAATTCGTAGAATTATGGTAGAATACTTCTATTGAATTTTGAGGGAAAAAGCTATGAAACTGACATGTCGTTCTACCATGCTCGCCTGTTATAACGGATATATTACGCAGGCGATCTCTATCAATTTAGCGCCGCTTCTTTATCTGACCTTTCAAAAGGAATTCGGCCTTTCGGTGGGAGAGATCAGCGCGTTGATCGCTTTTAACTTTTTTACCCAACTTTCGATCGATGCTGTTGCGACCCGCTTTGCCCGCCGTATAAATCTTCGTATTTTTACGGTACTGGCACACGTTTTTGTTGTCATCGGTCTGTGCGGGCTTTCTCTCTTTCCGCTCTTTATGTCTCCTTACTTGGGGCTTTTGCTTGCCGTTGGACTTTTGGGGCTTGGCGGTGGATTTACCGAGGTTTTGATCAGCCCCCTCTTGGAAGCATGTCCCACTGAGGGAAAAGCTGGGAATATGAGCCTTCTTCATTCCTTTTATTGCTGGGGACAGGCGGCGATCGTTCTTTTTTCGGGACTTTATTTTTATTTCTTCGATATCGAAATTTCCTGGCGCTACCTACCTTTTTTATGGGCGATCATTCCCTTGGCGGGTGCCGTTGCCTTTGCGCTGGTCCCCATCTACCGTCTTCCGGGTGACAGTGAGGAGGGAGGGCTTGGCTTACGTGCTCTTTTGCGCCGCCCCCTTTTCTTCCTCTTCTTGTTAATGATGCTTTGTGCGGGAGCGGGAGAGATGATCATGAGCCAATGGGCAAGCGCTTTTGCGGAGTCTGCGTTGCGTATTCCCAAGGCGGTGGGCGATCTTTTAGGACCTTGTATGTTTGCCTTGATGATGGGGAGTGCGCGTGCCTTTTACGGGAAATTCAGCAACCGATTGGACTTGCATCGGCTAATGCTTTTGGGATGTGTGGGGTGTGCGATATCCTACCTTTTGGCGGCATTTGCACCGTACCCCGCGCTTTCGCTTTTCGGATGCGCTTTGTGCGGTCTCAGCGTTGGAATTTTCTGGCCGGGGATACTCAGCCGTGCGGCAGAGGCGTTTCCCATGGGGGGGATTTCCATGTTTGCGTTGCTTGCCCTTGCAGGGGACCTCGGTTGTCTTGCCGGTCCCAGCGCAGCGGGTGGGATCGCCGATCTTTTGGGGGGCGATCTTAAATGGGCGTTTTTCTTTGCCGCGCTCTTTCCAATCATTTGTTTTACGGCTTTATTACTACACAACAGGAAGAAGGATTGATGAAAATGACGAAAATGATTTTTGTACGTCATGGACAAAGCGAAGCCAATCTTGCCCGCGTGTTTGCAGGAAACACCGACACGGTGTTGACAGAACTTGGAAAGCTTCAGGCAGAAAGAACCGCGCTTTTTCTTAAGGATTATAAAATTGACGTAATTTACGCAAGCGATCTTACGCGTGCTATGCAAACGGCTATCCCCACGGCAAAAGCACAGGGGCTTGGGATCATTCCGTGCGAGGAGCTTCGCGAAATTTACGCGGGAGACTGGGAAAACCTTCCGTATGAGGTGCTGATGCGTGATTTTGAGGAAAGCTATGCTATGTGGCGCAACGATTGCGGACGCGCACATCCCGAAAACGGTGAAAGTGTGATCGAGCTTTCAAAGCGCATTTATCAGGCTGTAGAGCATATTGCTCGCAAGCACGAGGGAAAATGCGTGGCGATTTTTTCCCATGCAACGCCCATTCGTCTTTTGCGTGCCAAGTGGGAGGGATATCCCCCTGAGGAGCTTTCCCGCGTGATGTTTTGCTCCAATGCTTCGGTCAGCATTGTAGATTATAATGCGGACGGCTCTTATAACGTACAGCTTTGCGGCTACGACGGTCATCAAGGAGAGCTTTCGACGGGCTTTGCCAAGGGAATCGTTTGATTTTAACGAAATATAATAGGCTTGTTCTAAAATGATTGAACCTCCCATATATTGTATCAACGCGATATACGGGAGGTTTTATCATGCCGGAGCATTCAATTTATAAAGACATTGCCGAGCGGACAGGCGGAGATATTTACGTTGGAGTCGTAGGACCGGTCCGCAGTGGAAAGTCCACGTTTATTAAGAGGTTTATGGAAGAGGTCGTGCTTCCCAATATCGGGGAAGGGTATTCCCGCGACCGCGCTCGGGATGAGCTGCCGCAATCGGCAGCGGGAAAGACTGTGATGACCACCGAGCCGAAGTTTATTCCCGAGGATGCGGTTCCCGTGGTGTTGGAAAACAACGCCCAAATGCGCGTCCGTATGATCGATTGTGTGGGCTATCTGATTCCCGAGGCTATGGGGGCGATCGAGGACGGTCAACCGCGCATGGTAAGAACGCCCTGGCGGGAGGAGCCAATGCCGTTTGTTGAGGCGGCAGAAATGGGGACCCATAAGGTCATTACCGAGCATTCCACCATAGGAATGCTTGTTACGACGGACGGAACGATCGGTGAAATACCGCGCGATGCGTATATTGAAGCCGAGGAGCGCATCGTAAAGGAACTGCGGGAGATCGGAAAGCCCTTTGCGATTATTCTGAATTCCGCGCAGCCCGCGTCCGAAAACGCAAGGAATCTTGCTTTTGAATTGGAGGAAAAATACGCAGCTCCCGTTGCTCTTGTCAGTTGTTTGGAGCTGGATGCAGAAGATATCCGTCATATTCTGGGGCTTGTGCTGGAGGAATTCCCGGTTACAGAGATTCGCATTCGCGTTCCCGAATGGATGAGTGCCTTGCCGGAGGACCACCGCATCCGTTCTTCTGTCCGCGCCTCTGTTTGCCGTTGTGCAGATCTTGTTTCTCGTATCGGGGACGTGAGGGACGCATTTGAAAAAATGTGCGAAAATGAATATACCGAAAAGGCGCAGGTCAGCGCGCTGGAGCTGGGCACGGGAAAGGCGTGTGTCGATCTTGAGATGCGCCGCGGACTTTATTATGAGATCGTTAGCGAAGTGACGGGATTTTCGGTGCAAAGTGAGCGTGAATTGATTGCGCTTCTGTGCGAGCTTTCCAAAATGAAGGTGCGATACGACAAGGTGGCGGAGGCACTGGACGAGGTCAGCGCGGGCGGTTACGGGATCGTGATGCCCGACGTGGAGGATCTGAGACTTGAGGAGCCGCAGATCGTCAAGCAGGCGGGCGGTTACGGTGTCAAGCTTCGTGCCGCGGCACAGTCGGTACACATGATCCGTGCCAATATTCAGGCGGAGATCAATCCCATGGTGGGAACCGAGGAGCAATCAGAGGATCTTGTACGCTATCTTCTCAAGGAATTTGAAGAGGATCCCAAGAGCATTTGGCAGTCCAATATGTTTGGGAAATCCTTGTATGAGTTGATCAACGAAGGACTTCATACCAAGCTTGAGCATATGCCGCCGGAGTCAAGAGAAAAGCTTTCGGAAACCTTGGAGAGGATCGTGAACGAAGGAAGCAATGGGCTGATCTGTATTCTTTTGTGATTGGTGTTTTGAGTATAAGGCTACGCACGTACGTTGTTTTAAGGGGCTGATTCATTTAGCGCAGAACAAAAACACACGAGAAAAAATGAAAAGAAAAAGCCGCCAAAACATCAAAAATGATTGTTTGGCAACTTTCGAAGTGGAAATTCTTGCGAATTTCGATTTTTATGTGTGTTTTTTAGCCGCGTTCACGACACTTACCGTACCTTTGTACGTCTACAGTGTCGCGAACGCGGCTTCTGTTTCTGTTTGAATCAGCCCCTTTTTTACAGGGATATGAAATTATGATTTTGGATTGACACGGAAAGAAGGGTGTGCTATAATAAAAAAGAAGATAATTAGATCGCTCTGTGACAGAATAAATAAAATTTTGAGGAGACATCGTTATGTATGCAAAAACAGTCGCTCGTGACGGATTTGTAAAAATCGACGTAAACGGAGAGGTTTTGGAGCCTACGGCTTTTATGACTTATCGCCCTGATGCGCGTATCTTTTCCGACTTTAGAAGGGCGGGAGTGCGCTTTGCCAGCTTTGGTGCCTACGCACCCGATCGCGGGATTAACGATTTTGCGGGTCTTTTTCCTATGACAAAGCATTTTTGGGTAGGGGAAGGAACCTACGATTTTTCACAGGTTGATCACGACCTTGAATTGATCTGCCCCGAGGGAAATGAAATGTACGTTTTTCCCCGTGTGTTTTTGGACGTTCCCACCTGGTGGGAGGAGAAATATCCAAGTGAGCGTTGCATGGATGACAAAGGCGTGTTGCTTCGTCAGTCCTTTGCCTCAAAAAAATGGAGAGAGGATGCATCCTGCGCTTTGCGCGCCTTGATGGATCATATCGCAGCCTCCAAGTGGAAGGACTGCGTGGTAGGATACCATATTGCCGCAGGTGGCACCGAAGAATGGACACCGGAATGTTACGAGGGTGAGATCTTTCGCTTGGATTATTCCGAGGTCAACCGCCAAGGCTTTGTCAAATGGCTTGAGGAAAAATATAAAGCCGTAAAGGAATTAAACTTGGGCTGGGGGCGGAAGCTTGCATCCTTTGACGACGTCGAAATTCCAAGTGTTCTTGAACGCTGTTATTCCTTGCGCGGTGTGCTGCGCGATGAAGGTCGCGAGCAAAACGTCATTGATTTTTATGCCTATACCAACGATACCTTTGCCGATGCCATCGTTCATTTTTGCCGCACAGTCAAGGAGCATTCGGCATCCGCGCGGCTGGCGGGGGCGTTTTACGGCTACAATATTTTCTTGATCCATCCCGATAAGGGACATTTTGCGCTCTCACGGGTGCTGGAGTCTCCGTACGTCGATTTTATCGCGGCAACGGGCAACCATCCCGAACCGGGAGGGGCGTGGTCAAGCAATGCAACGCTTACAAGTGCCTCGCTTCACAAAAAGCTCTTTTTCTGCGAGGGAGATATTCGCACGCATCTCACACGCCCTCTGGGTGAGATGCTCCCGCACGTTGTTTCCAAAAACAACTACTACAAAACGCCCGTTTGGAAACCGCTTGACAGCAAGGAGCTGACCTTCTCTGCTGTAAAAAAGGCGATCGCCCGTGTACTTACGGAGGGCGTTTCCGTTTGGTGGTTTGATATGTTCGGGGGCACATTTGACGACCCCGACGTGATGGGGCTGTTTTCGGATTTTTGCATTCGTATGAAAGAGCGGACTTCGGAGCCTCTTCGCCGTGACGTTGCGTTTATCGTAGATGAAACGGGTGTGTTCCATATGAAGAGAAACGATTCTCCTGCGGAATACGTCAACAGGCGCCAGATCGACGAGATCTCCCGCATGGGAGTACCGGTGGATATGCTGGAGGCAAAGGATCTTTTGTGCGATTCGTTTGATGCGGACAAGTACCGTTTGATCATTTTGTCGAGCTTTTTGTCTCCGGCGGAGGAGATTCGCCACGCAATTGATGAAAAACTACGAAAAAACGGAAGAACCTTGCTTTGGTGTCAGTTTACCCCCGACGATCTGACAGGGGTGGAGACTGTGTACGATCCGTATGCCCCGAAAGCGCAGGGAATATTCAAAGGGCAAGCGTTTCCCGACGAGGCAGTTGTGTGCGCGCGCTTTTCTGAAGAAACGCTAAAAGAAGGGTATCCCTTGGCGTATTTTGACGATGATCAAAAGCCGTCGGTCATGGCGTTTGAAAGAGACGGCTACCGTGAGATCGTCAGCACGGTTCCGTGTCTTTCAAGCGATCTTATGCGCGAGATCGCAACACTTGCGGGCGCTCACGTTTACACACGGCGTGGCGACGTGATCTATGCGGGCGGAAATTACGTGGCGATCCACGCGCGAAGTGCGGGAGAAAAGCGCATTTGCTTGCCCCTTCCCGTACGTGCACTTACCGATACCGAAACGGGCGAGCATCCGTTTCTCTTTAACGGTGTGTATACCGACGTTGAAATGAAAGAGTTTGAGACGCGCATTTATAAAGTCGAGATATAATCCTGTTTTTTACGGGAAAGGAGAATTTATCCTTATGGCACATCCTTTTTTGCATCTGAAAACCATTACGCGCCACCGCCATCGGGTGATTGCACATTGCTTTCGCGCGGGAATTGGTTTTCAAGGGCTTTTTCACGATCTTTCCAAATATTCGCCTACGGAATTTATTCCGGGGGCTCGCCACTATATTGGGACAAGAAGCCCCAACGAGGGGGAACGGGAGGTGCTTGGATATTCTCTTGCATGGATGCATCATAAGGGAAGAAATCGGCATCATTTCGAGTATTGGAACGATCTCAATCCAAAATCCAAAATGTACGAGCCTGTCAAAATGCCCATACGCTTTGTAAAGGAAATGTTTTGCGACCGTGTTGCCGCCAGCAAGATTTATAAGGGGAAGGAATATACCGATACAATGCCGCTTGAGTATTTTTTACGCGGAAACGCGCGAAAGAAAATGCACGCGGATACCGCAGATCTTTTGGAGGAGTGGCTGACCCTCCTTGCCGAAAAGGGGGAAGAGGCGGCTTTTGCGCATTTGCGAACTCTTCCAAACGATGCGTCTTACGGAAAAGAGGAGAAAGCAGAGGAGTGATCTGCTTCGTTGCATCAAATATTACGTTCTACAAAGGAGAGCAAAAATGGATTTCAAAACAAAACGCTTTGTTGCCCGCATGACTTGCGTGCTTGCACTGATCGGTATGCTTTTTGTTGCCTCCTGTGCTCAACCGCCCGAAGAGGACGGCGGGGAAACGGGAAGTGAAAGCAGCTGCGTGCACGAGATGGGGAATTACGTTGCCAACAACGATGCTGACTGTCAGCATAACATGACCGAAACGGCGACGTGCTCCAAATGCGGCGAAAAGGATACGCGCGAGCTTGCGAATTCCAAAAATCCAGCCGTCCACACTTCCGAGGAAGTAAAGTATCGGGAAAACGGCACGGATGCCAATAAGCACGATAAGTATCATGCTTGTTGCCAAGCCATTATCGAAACGGTAGATCATCGCTACGGAGAGGGTGTATCGGATACGGAAAACGCGGGTGTTACCGTTTATATCTGTGCCGATTGCGGCGCGGTGAAAAAAACACATGATGGCGCGCATACCCACAAGGCAATACTGGTAGACGCTACCCCTGCGGGGTGCACTGCGTTCGGTAATATCGAATATTGGTATTGCGCAGGATGCGATACCCGCTTTGCGGACGGGACCTTGACGACGATCTTGTCCAAGGAGGATGTGCGCGTCTCTCCCTCGCACAAGGGTGGAACGGCAACCTGTACGGCAGCAGCGGTCTGCACCGCTTGTGGAGAAGCCTACGGGTCTCTCGATCCCGAAAACCATGCAAGCGCCTCTTTTGAATACGTCGAAATGTCGACAGATGACGAAAAGCACGAGCGGCGTCACGCCTGCTGTCATACGGTCGTTTCTACGGAGGTGCACACGTGGAACAACGGAACTGTCAACGGAGACGTAACCGTTTACACGTGTACCAAATGCGGTAAGGAAAAACGCGAGGCGAATGCTCTTCACGTGCATACAAGTACTCATGTCTTGCCCAAGGCGGCAACCTGCACCGAGGAGGGGAATATCGAATACTGGCACTGTGCGGCGTGCGGTAAATACTTCTCCGATGAAGCACTTACGCAAGAGGTGAGTGCTGCTTCGGTCAAAACAGATCCCGCACACACCTCCACCGAATTTACTTATGCCCCCAATGCGATCGATCCCGAGCGGCACGATAAAAAGCACGCTTGCTGCGGAACGGTCGTCGAAACGTTGGCACATGCCTACGAGTCTGCAGGCAGCTTTGTGGCAAGCTGCGAGGAAAACGGATATACACTTTATCAATGCGTGTGCGGAGAAAGCTATCGGGAATTTACCGCACCCGCTACGGGACACAACGTCGAGCTTTGGAGCTTAACGCTTGAATCTCCCAAAACGGGGGCTGATTGCACCTATTTGCAGACCTTTGAGGGTGAATGTTTCTTCTGTGGAGAGGAGCTTGAAAAAACGACCGAGACGGTGCGCCACAGATATGCGGCAACCGTTGTGACCCAGCCTACCTGTCAGTCGGCAGGCAGCAAGAGCTATGCTTGCTCTTGCGGAGCTAAGCCCACGCCCGATACGGTTTCCATTCCCAAAAATCCCCATGCACACACGTGGGAAGCGGGAACCACCGAAAACGGCGTTACGACCTATCGGTGTGAAAACTGCACAGCTTCCAAAACCTCGGTCGTTTCTCTTGATACACAGGCACAGCTTGACAAAACGCAACTGAACGGAAACGAGATCGTTCTTGGCGACGTTGCCTTGACGCTGGACAATACCGTACTGGGGCTTATTGATGATAACGGTGACGTTACGCTGTCCGCTGCCCCCGTTACCGAGGGACGCGCGGAGCTTGTCAGCTCTTTGCCGGAGGCGCTTCGCGCACAGATCACAGATAGCACTCCCATTTATGATTTTTCACTTTCGCAAGGTGGCAATGCCATTTCGAATTTTGAAGAGGGAAGAGTTACCGTTACCATTCCCTATACACTCCCTAACGATGCCGATGCCGATCGCGTTGCCGTTTGGTACGTTTCGGCACAAGGCTTGAAATTTTATGCGGCATCCTATTACGGGATCGGTGAGAATGGCTTTGTAACCTTTGAAGCCGAGCACTTCTCGGTCTACCTTCCCGGAATTGCGCCCGCCGACGAAGCGTGTGCGCTTTACGGGCACAATTATACCACAAGCATCACCTCTCCCACCTGCGTTGAGCCGGGGTACACCGAGTATCATTGCCAGCGTTGCTCCCACAGTAAATTGGACGATATTCTGACTGCACTTGGACACGCGTACAGTGCGGGGAACGAAACGCCCTCCACTTGCCTTGTCCCCGGAGAGAGAACCTATTCCTGTGCGCGCGATGATTGTGATCATACCTACAGAAAAACGCTTCCGCTTGCCGCGCATACCTTTGTAAAGGACACAGAGGAAAGTGTAGAAAAGACCTGTACCGAGGATGGACTTGACGTTTACAAATGCTCGGTTGCAGGTTGTAACGGCGAAAAGCGCGAAACGCTTACGGCATACGGGCACGATCTTTACGAGGTGTCTATCGGACTTGCCGAAGGCGCACAGAGCTGTCACGACGGCGTTGCCATCGGCAAAAAATGCCGCAACTGTGATCATACCGAGACCGAGATCTTAACGGGCACTCATGTCGATTACGAAAAATACATGACGCCCGAATGTACGTACCCGAGCCACACGGACGAATACGTTTATCTTGGTAGTTATCTTACGGCGGCGGGGATCGCTTACGATGAAGAGCCTTATCTTGCAATGACGCCGGGATGCGTATGCGGCGAACTTTATCGTTCGGTGAGAATGGAAAACCGCGGTATGGCGTACGGCATGGAGTTGTTCAACGATTTTGTGGAATTCAGCCATATGAGCTTTTTTGAGGAAACAAGGGTGCTGACCGCAACGTCAATGCCGATGGGAGGTCCCGGAATGCCCGGCTACACCGAGCCCTCGTCCTACAGCATTTGCTTTGACGCAAAGATCGTAAAAGGTGAGGGCTGCCACACTACCTTCCGGCTTACGCTTAAGCTTGGGTATAACGAAGCGTCGGGAGAATGCGACGAGGAGATGGTTTTTGTTCTTGCCGACCGAATTGAGCACGGCAACGTCAAAACCGTTGCAACGCTTTCCGATCCCACAAAATCTTGTTATGAAAACAGCCGTAACGAGGGTCTTACCGTCACCAGGTATTGCCTTGCATGCGATTCGCTGATCGAAACCTTTTCGGAATACCTCCCCAACTCCTCCTCGCACTATTTCGTTGACAAGGAGACCTTGGAGCACAAGCACGATCCGAGCGATCCTTATTATTGTGTGCGTGTCAACGTAAGCGAGTGCCCCTGCGGACAAATTCAATGGCGTGATTACCGCGCCAACAATGGCTCTTATACAACGACGTATGTGGGAAATACAGCAGTTTACTCCTGTAATTCCTGCCATTTCATTTACGCGGAGTGTGAAAATGCGGTTGCACAGGATGCGGAGGATTGCCGCGAGACCAGAACGGATCATCTCTATTTTGATTGCGAGAGCGTCAATAATTTTGAAAGCTGCGAAAAGACACTTGTAAACCTCGACTACGACACAGCATGGCACGCAAGCTATCGCAACGAAACCAACAAAAATGCCCCGGAGGCGACCGATCAGACGTGCTGCTATTATTACTACGATCGATTGGTTTGCGAGAGGTGCGGATTTGTAACGCACAACTCTGTCGACGGTTATCGAATGATTCACGAGCTTGTCGAAAACAGCGTTACCGATGCCCGCAAAAACGTGACCAAGACCACGACGTGCACGCGTGACGGTTGTGAATATCTTTGCATTGAACTGAGGGACGCCGACGGAAACCTGCTGCGTAGGTATTGCGAGGCGCCGGATCACACACAGGGAGAACTTTGCATCTCTCTTACGGCAAATAACGTGACAAACGGAGTCCTTCGTCCTACCATAGAGCGTGAGGAATATTATGATCTTGAAACGGGTGCGGCTAAGAGATGGTATCAATTCGTTTATACCTACGCGACAGATCCGATGAATGGCTGCATCCAAACGCAAACGTTTACCAATTCCAATGGTGACTGCGAGGTTCATGAAAGTCCCTGCTGTCTTTACGATATTCATGTAAGTCAAGAAGGCAACTGTGTGCAGGATGCATACAGTAAATACGTGTGCTCACTTTGCGGTGGGGAGCGGATCGATTCTATGGGGAGCAGTTTTGGACATTCGTTTGGAGAGTATTACACGGTAAAGCAAACCGATGGTAACTCTGATATGTATTTTCCTTATTACAAATGTGAGGTGTGCGGGATCTATCGTAAAAATACTGATAACTATTCGCCGATAAGTGTTACACAGGTAGGTGTTGAGGACGGTGTTGTAACGATTGCTTACCGCGATTACAATCAAGGGGAGGCAGCTCCGCTGGAGGAACCTTGTTTCTTCGTTGCCTATCAATTCCGTACGTCGGATGAAGCACTTCGCGTTGATGAGATCGTTGACGGATATATTCCCCAGCCGTTGGTTGATTATTTGGAGGGAATTGACGTTACGGACAACGGTGAAGGACTTTTGACCTATCAGCTTTCAGACGTTGCCGCGGCACTCGAAGTCTTGACACCCTTAGAAGACGGATACGTTTATAAGGTTTGCCTAATGGTTGGAACCGACCCCGAATATGCAAGCTATATCTTAGTTCCGCTTGATTAAAAAACCAAAGAACAAAACATATGCCGCCCAAACGCATTTTGCGTTTGGGCGGCATATGTTTTGTTAAGTCTTTTTAGGTGTTCGCTTGTTGCAACGCGGGCAGGTGACAATGATCTCTCCCTTGCCCTTGGGAACGCGAAGGACGGCTTTGCAGGAGGGACATTTAAAATAGCAGTGCGTCTTTTTGTCGCGCTTTTTGTTTTTTCTCAGCTTTCTGGCGTTTTGCGGCTTTTGCTTGATGCGTAAATATCTTTCAAGCTCACGTCGGCGGCGCGGGATGTTTTTTGAAAACACGCGAAAATTTGACCAGATCAAAATCACAAAAGCAAGGATGCCAAACAAAAAGCCCACAACGGGGATATAAGCAAGAAGCAAAAAGACGAGTGCGGTCATCAGCAAAACCATATTTAACTCATCCGTTCCGTACCTTCCGTACATCCACCTTGAAACGGCGTTTCCGATACGCTTGAAAAGCTTCCTCATTTTTATTTCTCCTTTTCGGTATTCCCGCAAAAAATCTTTTCTTTCTTTATAATATCACACTTTTTTAAACCGAACGCAAACTTTTGATGAGAATTTTAAAATATATTGCTTTCTTTTTCAAAAAAAGGAAGGAGCACACGCGGTGCAAAAGCATTGCGTATGCCCCTTTTGACGTTAAAGCTTGATCGCGCTGTAGGCGCAAAGAATTTTCTTTTTGCCGTTTATTTTGATATAAAGATCGATGTCGGAATTGTTCTGGATCTCACGCTCGGTAACCTTGACTGCCTTGACCGCATCTTCGTAATCAAAGATGTCTCCCATCGAGGCGTACCAAAGGTCGGAGCGGTTTCCAAAGCGCTCGCAAAACGTTTTAAGATCTTCCCATTTTTCGTCTCGCTCAAAATCGATGGAGTGTACACCAAAGCAAAACAGCTTTAACTCCCCGTCGTCGGGGATGTTGTCGTACAGTGCCGAAACGTCAAGCAAGGTCTTGTGATGCGCGTTGTAGGTCCAGTGCATGCGGTCGCGGGGAAGGGAAAAGCCCGTAGAATCTCTGACGTCTCCCGTGGCTCTGATCGAACGAAAGCCGCGGTCGATCAGGGCTTGCATGACGGCGGAATTGTTTTGCTCGCCAAAGGGCCATACAAAATCCTTGATTGCCCCGTCACCAAATACACGTGCAAGCTCCTTCGAGCAGGTATCGGTCAATTCCATATATTTTTCGTCGGTTGCAATGTAATACTTCCACGTGCGAGAAAATATGCGATAAAGTCCTTCCTCGTCTGTGCGATAAGCCTTTGTTTTGTCTGCGCTCTCCTCATCAAACGGCTCTTCTGCGATCGCGGGCGCGCGGTTTGGTGTAAAGGGGGCAGGGTGATGATGGCAGTGATTGGCAATTTCAAATCCGCGGTAAAAGCGGCGGTAGTCCTCGTCGCTCATATGCTTTTTGAGCGGAGTACACAGATTAAAGGTCCCCTTAATTCCCGCAGGCTTTACGATGGAGAGAAATTTCTCGTCCATCGCAAGGTTGCCGTCGTCGATCGTAAAGGAAACGGATCTTCTGGTCCATCCCGGAAAGAAATTGAGATCGATTGCATACATTTTCATCGCCTCCAATCAATTTCTGAGTTCGAGTCCCATCTTATACTTCAGATCGTTCAGCATTTTCTTGGTGACCTTGTCTGCCTCCTCAACCGTTAAGGTGCGGTCTGCGGCGCGCAGAGTAACACGCAGGGAAACGGATTTTTTACCTTCGCCAAGCTGAGGCCCTCGGTAGATATCGAAGAGAGCGACATTTTCAACAAGCTTGCCACCTGCTTTTTGCATGACACCTTCAATGGCACCAACCTCCATCTCTTCTTCACAAACGAAGGAGAAGTCGCGGGTGGAGGCAGGATACTTGGGAAGGGGCTTGTATGACTTTTTGGTGTTTGCAGCTGCAAAGATCTCGTCAAAGGCAAGCTCCGCAATATAAACGGGAACGTTGATGCCATAGTTTTCTGCCATCAGAGGATGGGATTCACCCAAAATTCCCAAAAGCGTTCCATCCTCGGTAAGGATCTTTGCGCATCTTCCGGGATGATATGCGTTTTGTTCCTTATCCGCCGTGTAGATCGCACTCTTGATGCCTGCTAAGCGAAGAACGTTTTCACAAATTCCCTTCAGTGCGTAAAAGTCAAAGTTCCCGTAAGCACCTACCGTAAGCACCTTTTTTTCGGTGGGAAGCGCAGTGGGATCCTCACTCGGAAGATAAACGCTCGCAATTTCGAACAAACGCACGTTTTCGTTGTTAAAGTTGTTGTTGCGTGCCAAGGTCTCCATCATGGAGGGGAGCGCGGTGGTACGCATTACGCTGGTGTCCTCTCCCAAAGGATTGGAGATGACCACAGAGCGACGAAGCACGCTGTCCTCGGGCATACGGATCTTATCGTAATACTTGGGGCTGATAAAGGAGAAGGTGTGGATCTGGGAAACACCCATGCCGACCATTGCCGCCTCGGTATTTACCTCGAAGATCTGTTTTTCGTTTCTTCCGCCAAGCGTAGTTTCGGCATTCATATAGGATGCCTCGATCTTGTCGTATCCGTAAATGCGGCATACCTCTTCGGCAATGTCGTTCATACAGCCAAGATCTGCACGCCAGGAGGGAACGTGGATCTTTCCGTCTTCAATGCGACAGCCCAGACCCTCCAAGGTTTTGATCATATGCTCGTGTGGGATATCCATTCCAAGGAATTCGTTGTAGCGATCGGGAGTAAAGGGAAGCACTGTTGCATCTGCCTTTACAGGATATACGTCGATGATGCCGTCAACGACCTCACCCGCACCTAAAAGCTCAACCAGCTCGCAGGCACGTTCCAGGGCGGGAAGACAGTTTTCAGCATCCAGTCCCTTTTCAAAGCGCGCCGAGGATTCGGTACGCATGCCGTTTTTCTTTGCGGTCACGCGGACAGAGGCACCGTTAAAGCAAGCGGATTCAAATACAACGGTCGCCGTATCTGCCTCGATCTCGGAGTTGGCTCCTCCCATCACGCCCGCAAGTGCGCAAGCCTTTTTGGCGTCGGCAATGACCAGCATGGAGGAATCCAGCGTATGATCCGTGTCGTCAAGCGAGCGGAAGTTTTCGTTGTCGGCGGCACGGCGCACGTCAATTGAGGCACCGTCAAGCGATTTGTAATCAAACGCGTGCATGGGCTGGCCGTATTCAAGCATGACGTAGTTGGTAATATCCACGATGTTGTTGATGGGGCGCACGCCGGATGCGCGCAAGCGCATACGCATCCAAAGCGGGGAGGGGGCGATCTTTACGTTTTTGACCACTCTTGCACAGTAGCGGTAGCAAAGATCGGGGGCAGAGATCCCCACACGGAGATAATTGTCGATCTTGTCACCGTCGGCAGCACCCTTTACCTCGGGGGTATGGAGGGTGAGGGGGCGGTCGAAGGAAACGGCGGTCTCACGTGCAAGACCGATCACGGAGAGACAGTCGGGACGGTTGGAGGTGATCTCAAACTCAACCGTGGTATCCTTCAGCATCAGAACGTCGCGAATGTCCTTTCCAAACTTGTCGGCACAGTCCTCGTCAAGGATCAAAATTCCGTTTTCTTCTTTGCCGGGGCACTCGTGTACCGTTAGCTGTAATTCGCCCATGGAGCAAAGCATACCGTTGGACTCTACACCGCGCAATTTTCCTGCCTTGATCACAACGTCGCCGGGAAGCTTTGCAACGGGGAGTGCCGCGGGAACGATGGCACCCTCAAAAATGTTTTGTGCGCCTGTTACGATTTGAATATCGTGTCCGAATTTGTCTCCGGCATCGACACGGCAGATCCAGAGGTGATCCGAATCGGGATGCTTTTCCATGTGCGTGATCTTTGCAACAACCACGTTTTCAATGTCGTCGCCCAGCACCTCAAAGCCCTCAACCTTGGAGCCTGTGATGGTGAGCTTGTCGCAGTATTCTTTATTGTCGATCCCGTCGGTGTTGACGAAATCCGAAAGCCAATTTCTTGAAAGATTCATTGTTTTCTACCTCCTTAGAACTGTTCAAGGAAACGCTCGTCGTTTTCGTAGAAAAGACGAATGTCGTCAATTCCGTATCTTGCCATGGTGATACGCTCGATGCCAAGACCGAAGGCAAAGCCCGAATATTCCTCGGGATCGATGCCGCAGTTGGAAAGGACGAAGGGATGTACCATGCCGGCACCGAGAATTTCGATCCAACCTTCTCCCTTGCAAAGACGGCAGCCCTTTCCGCCGCATACGAAGCAAGAAACGTCAACCTCTGCCGAGGGCTCGGTAAACGGGAAGTGGTGAGGACGGAAACGGATCTGTGTTTTTTCACCGAACATCTTCTTGGCAAAAACGGCAAGCGTTCCCTTCAGGTCGCCCATGGTGATTCCCTTGTCAATCACAAGCCCCTCCAATTGATGGAAGAGGGGAGAGTGCGTTGCGTCCAATGCATCGGAACGGTAAACGCGCCCGGGGGAGATGATGCGGATCGGGGGCTTCTGATGCTCCATTACACGCACCTGGACCGGGGAGGTTTGCGAACGCAGAAGGATGTTGTCGGTGATGTAAAAGGTGTCCTGCGTGTCGCGTGCGGGATGATTTTCGGGAATGTTGAGTGCCTGGAAGTTGTAGTAATCCAACTCAACCTCGGGACCCTCGGCAATGGAGAAGCCCATACCGATGAAAATATCCTCAAGCTCTCTTTGTGCACGCGTCAAGGGGTGGATATGTCCCACGGGAGCGGCATTGGCAGGCATAGTGACGTCCAGCTTTTCGGAAACAAGACGTGCTTCGAGTGCCTTTTGGCGAAGCTCCTTGGATTTTTCGGAGATCGCCGCTTCAATGGTTTCGCGGATCTCGTTTGCAAGCTGACCGATCAGAGGTCTCTCCTCGGCACTTAGCGCTCCCATACCGCGAAGCACCGCAGTAAGCTCACCTTTCTTTCCAAGATATTTGATTCGGATCTCTTCCAAATTCGCATCGGGAGCGTTGATCTGCTCCAATGCTTCATTGCGGATTTTTGAAAGCTTTTCTTTCATTTTTATGTTCGTTCCTTTCTGAAAATATGGAATTGAAATACTGTTTTTAGGCTTGGCGGAAAACAAAAAAAGCGCCGTCCCAAATCATCAGGACGAGGCGCATAAGCACACCGCGGTACCACCCGAAATTCCGGCTCAAAGCCAACACTCTGATAGGCCTGTAACGGTGCCTTTCCGTATCGGGTGACTTGCTTTTGGCGTTGGCCCGATCTGCTCCGAAGGGAAATGCGCGATTCAAGGGTACTGCACCGCTTTCAGCTGTGCGGCGCTCTCTGTGAATACCAAAATTTGAAACGGCTGACTTCATCATAGCATTCTGCGATGAATTATATCATACTCTTTTGAGTTTTGCAATACTTTTTTTTAAAAAAACGGAAAAGAAACCCGAAAATCACGTCGTTTTGATGGCAATGCAATCAATAAACGCGGCAATACGTGGGATGCGGAGAACAAAATAAAGAAGTATGCCGCCAAAAACGTTTAAGATCAGATCGTCGACGTCGCATGATCCTACCATAAAGAAAAATTGCAGAGCTTCTACGCAAACGACCGACAGCACAAGCGTGGGAATAAAAACATACCAACGTCTTTGTACTTTCCAAAGTGTGGGGAGGAAAAAGGAAACCGGCATAAAAACGCAAATGTTTCCAAGCAGATTGAGAATGACGTAATAAGAAGAGACGTACCCGTGCGCAAGTCCCAGAATATACACCTCCCAAATACTTTGAAAGGGAATAAAATTTACAAAGTTTTGCAGGTAGTATTCCCGTGTGTTCTCACCACCGTCAAGAAGGGAGTCGCGACCAAAGCCCTTTTCAAAAAGCGTTACATTAAGCAAGAGATAAAGGTAGAGAAAAAAGAAAAACACGATCAAACGTGGGAACATACGGCGGTCGCCCGTTCTATCGGCATACAGCATTGCTGACAGATAAAACAAAAGGCAGATCAGGATAAGAAGAATGATGCGCAAAAGCACCGAACGGGGAAGCGTGCCGGTGCCGATGTGAAGAGAAACTTCAAGGATCGCAAACAGGAGAAGAAAAAGGAATGCAGCTGCACATACCCAGCTTTCCGCATGGAGGATCTTTGCAAAAAGATTTGAAAGCTTATTTTTCATATGGCTTCTCCTTTCTTCGAATTTGTAAGCGGCATCCTTTCAAAGTATAGCAGAAAAATCAAAAAAAGTCTATAGTTTTGATAAAAAATTTCCTTTTGTCTTTACAAAGCAAAAAAAATATGTTATAATCTAAGCAAACAGAAAACGAAAGGATGACAATTATGAAAGATACAACCCTCGTTATTTTAGCAGCAGGACTTGGCAGCCGCTTTGGCGGAAACAAGCAGATCTCTCACGTGGGACCTCACGATGAGATCTTAATGGAATATTCCATCCACGATGCGATCGC
>JAZNEQ010000152.1:0-11787 GCA_045588715.1 Eubacteriales bacterium
GCAGGAGCAAAGGCAACGCAGGAGCAGATGTATTTCTCGCTCACCTTGAACTCCTCCATAAGTCCTTCGTACTTACAGACGGTACAAGCGTAACGTATCTCTCCGTTTACTTCTTCCTTCAATTCTCCCGTGTAGCCGCACTCGGGACATTCCCTTTCCTTTTTCTCGGAGGTACCCGTTTTTGCCGCAATGCGGTAGCCTGCAACGTAAGCGTTTTTCGCGCCTCCGTTCCCCGATACGCCCTTTTCAAGAATGTCTGCAACGGTTGCGCAGACCTCCTTGCTCACCGCCTGTCTTTTTGCGGTGGCATCGTAAGCAGAGATCACCGTTCCGTTTTCATCGGTCACAGAAGAGATCATGTGCGGCTTTACAAGATAGCCGCCGTTTGCCACGGCGCTGACCGCCGTGATCTGTTGGATCAGGGTAACGCTGAAGTTTTGACCAAACGCATAGATCGCAAGATCCAGTTCGGTAAAGGCATTTTTATTTGCGACAACGCTCTTCCCTTCTCCCGGAAGATCGATGCCCGTTTTTTCAAGATATCCAAACGCGCGCAGATATTCGTAAAAGGTATTTTGCCCCAGGCGCTGTCCCAAACGCATCAACCATGGGTTACAGGATTGCTGGATCCCCTCTACGAAGGTCAAAGAGCCGTGCCCTTGCGTTTTATGACATCTTATTTTTTGTCCCAGCACGATATGATAGCCCTGGCAGGTGTAGCTTTCACCAAGGGAGACCACGTCCTCCTCAAGTGACATTGCCGCTGTCATTACCTTAAAGGTAGAGCCCGGGATATATGCCTCGGTCACCGCCTTGTTTTTCCACATTTCAAAGCGGAGAGCTTGCAACGTTTCGTTGTATGCCGCGGATCCTTCCTCGTATCCGCATGACAAAAGCTTTCTTGTGGAATCCTCGTCAAGCCTTGTGGGATCATTGAGATCAAAGGAGGGATACACCGCCATTCCGAGGATCGCACCTGTGTCAACCTCCATAACGATCCCTGCAGCGCGGTTTTGACCGCCCGACTCGAGATACGCGGAAGCAAGCTCCTTTTCCAAGGAGGACTGTACGAAAACGTCCAACGTCGAATTGACGTTGTATCCGTTTTGCGCTTCGATGTATTCCTTGTAGCTGTAGGGCATTTCATTTCCCTGGGCGTCACGCGCGGTCACGTATCTCCCGTCTGTCCCTGCAAGCTCACGGTCGTAATAATACTCAAGTCCGTAAAGCCCCGCGCCGTCACTTCCCGTAAAGCCGAGAACGTGAGATGCCAGGGTGGAATACGGATAGTACCTTGTATAGGTGCTTTCCAGATAGATCATACCTTCAAGCCCGTAGGTATCGATAAATTTACGAACCTTGTCGGCTGTCTCCTCAACCACCTCACGTGCAATGGTACGGTCCAGGAATTTTGTGTATTCGGTCTGCTTTAATACAAAATCGTAGGGGCGATCCAGAATTTCGGAAAGATGCTTTGCGATCAGTTCATTGTACGGAAGGTGCGCATCCTCGGGAAGATCCTCGGAAGCCGTCTCCTCGCTCTCGCGCTCTCTTTGCGCG
This sequence comes from Eubacteriales bacterium, assembly GCA_045588715.1. Classification (GTDB taxonomy): domain Bacteria; phylum Bacillota; class Clostridia; order Oscillospirales; family CAG-272; genus UMGS1865. Next base: position 1,561 of record JAZNEQ010000152.1, read on the forward strand.
ATCGCAATAGAGGACGGAGAAATAAAAACACGATACGTGGAGATATTGGTAGCGAGGAGCACTCCGTTTTTATCGTAGATATTTCCACGCGAGGCATTCACCGACGACTCAGTGGTCATCTGCTCCAAAACCTTTTGCTGAAAGTGCTCATAAGAAAAGGTCTGATAAATAAAAATTCGAATTAAAAGAACGGAAAAGAGCAACACGGCAAGCCCCAGCACCACTGTGGCTCTGCCGACCACCTTCGGATGAAGGCTGTCGTTGCTCTTTTTCTCGTTTTGGGGCGTTTTGTCTTCCATGTGCATCTCCTTTCTGTAACCAAACGGGACTCGAACCCATGAGCCTCGCGACGATCAATTCCCGCGCCTTTTTGCGTTGCTCGGCTTGAAAAGTCCACACTTTCCTGCGCCTCGCCCCTCAAAAATTCATCGAAAATTGATCAGCCGAGAGGTGCGAAGCAGTTTTGAGAGAGCAAACGGTTCGGAGAAACAAGGAAAAAACGCAAAGCAATTAAGATATTGCGAGTTTTTTTGACGCAGTTCATCCTTACGTTTGCCTCTCAAAACCTCATTGGTTCGAATCCCGTTTGGTTATTCGTTCAGAAAAAGGCGAAGGAGCCCCTCTGCTTAAATTTATGCTTGTTACAAATGGTTTATTCCCATCACTTGATCCCAAGTGCGTTCAGAATTGCCGAGAGTCCGATGGACTCACTCTCCTCCTCTTCAAGAATGACGATAGAATCCTCTGTATCGTTGGAAACGTATTCCATGCGAACAAAATCCTCATCCACCATGCCAAGCTCATTCACCGCCACCTCGCGAAGGGCTATAACGTCGGTTCCGACAGAAAGCTCGGCTTGGATATCCGAAACCTCGCTTGCTACGTGAGACACCTCGATTTTGAGTGTGTTGAGCCTGTTCTCCGCATGATTGACAAGCACCGAGCTTGCAACCACCAACATCAAAGACATGGCAATTGCCAAGATCGCCGCAAATGCCGACAACGGAAACCGACGTGCCTCACGGCTCGAATCCGCCTTGGCGCCGTTAAACCACAGGGGTGTGGAAATTTTTACTCTTTCAACTGTTTGTTCGGGAAGACGTCTGACCGCTTGCGGAAGTGCCGAGATCCGCTCGCGCATCCGTTGGCGCGTTTCCCCTCTGACCGAAACGACACAGGGTTTTTCAGCTTCTCCGCTTTTAACAAGCTCATCTGCAGGGAGCGTCTTTGCAAAATCCTCCGTTTCCGCACGCATAGCACGGGTCTCGCCAAAATACTCTAAAAGATCCTCGCCATCCATCACCTCTTTACCGTGACGGTAGCGCTCTTCTACGTAATCCTCCGAAAGAGTGGAAAGGCGGTAGTAGGTCGGCTCCTCGGAACGGAGCTGCTCCTCCCGACGCAATTGCGCCTCGGTATCCTTTTCTACCGATCTTACAAGCCCGCGCCGAGAAAACTGCGCCGCAATATCGCACGTGCGATTTTCGGCACTTACCTCTATTCCGCGCTCTTCAGAACCCAAAAAATGCTGCTCGGTGCTCTTCATCGGTATTTTTCCTTTCCTTTTATTTTCTCAAAGCTTTTCCGCCACTCTCAGCTTTGCGCTGTGGGAGCGCGGATTTTCCTCAAGCTCCTCCGCGCTTGGCAAAATGGGCTTTTTGGAAATGATTTTTAATTGCGGCTTATTACCGCACACGCATACAGGAAAGCTCTTGGGACAGGTGCACCCACCCGTAAGAGATGCAAAGGTCTGCTTTACGATCCGATCCTCCAGGGAATGGAAGGTGATGATCGCAATACGACCGCCGCGACCAAGGAGTGAGACGGCGGACCTGATCGCGGGAGCGATCACATCCAACTCGGAATTCACCTCAATGCGCAACGCTTGAAAGGTACGCTTTGCGGGATGATGTCCGCCTTCTCTGGCTTGCGCAGGGATCGAGCGTTTGATGATCTCGACCAGTTCCCCGGTGGTCTCGATCCTGCCCGTGTCCCTTGCGCGGATAATATTTGAAGCAATACGGGAGGAATAGCGCTCTTCCCCGTATTCAAACAAAATACGGCGAAGCTCCTCCTCGGAATATTCGTTTACAATTTTTTGAGCGGTCAGAGGATTGCCCTCATCCATTCGCATATCCAACGGCGCATCCGCGCGGTAGGAAAATCCGCGCTCTGCGGTATCCAACTGATAAGAGGATACGCCAAGGTCAAGCAAAAGCCCGTCGATTCGTTTGATCCCACGCGCCGCACAAACAAGTCCCAGATCCTTAAAATTGGTATGGACGACCTCGGCGCGACTGCCAAAGCGTGAAAGACGCTCGCGCGCAACGCCCACAGCCGTTTCATCCTGGTCAAGCGCCAAGAGAAGTCCGCCCTCCGAAAGACGTGCGGCGATCTCGGAGCTGTGCCCCGCACCACCGGCAGTGCCGTCTACGTAAATGCCGTTTTCTTTAATGGCAAGTGCCTCGATACATTCCTTCAAAAGAACCGAGCGATGCGAAAAATTGATTTGCTCTTCCATATCCTCAGCTCCTCTCTTCCAAAATCAAAGTCCAAGCTCCTCCAGCTCGCCGATCATTTCCTCAAGATCGACGTCTCCCTGCATACGGTCGTAAGCCGCCGCTTCCCAGATCTCGGCATAATCGCCGCAACCGACGACCACTGCGTTTTTCTCAATCGCGGCATACAGCGTCAGCTCCGCGGGAAGAACGATCCGCCCTTGCGAATCGGGCGTTACCTGCACCAAGGAGGAATGAAGAAAGCGCATGATCTTTTCGGAAAGCTTTCTCTTTTGCTCCTTTAAGGGGGCGATGTAACGTTCCCACTCGGAAAGAGAGTAGATCTTTAAGCAATGCTCGCGAATATCCTTTGAAACGACGAAGGTCTCGCCCAGCTCCTCGCGAAGCTTTGCGGGGATAAAAATTCTATTTTTGGCATCTAATCCGTGACGGTATTCCCCACCGAGCATAGCTTTTCCTCCTTTCCTTTTCAAAATGGCGTTATTTGCTCCACTTTGAAACACTTCACACCACTTTGCACCACTTTTAGGTATATTATACACCATCTTTCACAAATAAGCAATAGCTTTTTTGAAAAAAATTTCGTTTTTTTTCAATTTTTTTCAGCAAAAAGAGCGGCGGATCGCCGTTTTGGCGTCCGCCGCTCTTTTCGAGCGTCTTCCTTTATTATTTGGCACGTTTTACGGTAAGTCTTCCCCGTTCGGTCGCAACGTCAACGAAAGTGTATCCGTCGCCCGAGACAAGGCGTCCGTTCTTTTCCTCAAAAAAGAAATCGAGAATGGGGGAAGCACCTCGCTTGGTTTCGTAGAAGATAGAAAGAGAGGGGACATCCGTTGACAAAAGAACCACGTCACCCTTTTTGCTTTCTACGCTTACGTTTTTTGAAAGCGGATGCAAGCACAGAAAGACCGCACCGCTCCCGGACGTGATCTTCACCGTATCAAAGGGAATCTCCTCCACGGTCACCTCCGAGGATACCGCGTTGACGGAGAGGAGGTTCAAGCCCTCGAACATTCTGGCGGGAATACGTACCACAAGGTCCTTTTGCTTGTTTTCACCGCTTCCCAAAAAGCTTGACGGCTTTCTGTATTTGATCGTCAGTCGCTTCCCTTCCTCATCCAAGTGCCAACGCATACGGCTGTCCTCGGTCAGATCGTTCCCCGACGTTTCGGTAACCGAGGGACGAAAATCGTCGCAAACAACCACATTCACCCGACCGTCGATCCAGTCAATATCCACGGCTTCAAGCACGTTGGTCGGCACCGTGCCCGAGCCAATCTCAAATCCCGTATCATCGTAGCGGTAAACGGTCCATCCAAAGGTCCATTCGCCACCCAAAAGCCCGTTTACGGCACCAAGCAGGATCGCAAGCCCCACAAGAGCGCACAAAACGATCAGCACGATGCCAAGAATTCTTTTCGCTTTCATAACAACCTCTTAAGACAAGTCAAAATTTAAAATTCAGGGATCCCCCTGTAGCTTTTAAGGCGCCTTAAATTCAACGATCGCGCGAAAGAGCGCAAGATATTCGTTATAAACGGTATCGTCGCTTGACGCGCCGATCATCAAGCCGCGCGTTAAAACGATCAAGGTGTCCGCGGGCATTGCTTGGAACGCATCGTAATAGCGGTACAGGTCGGTATCTCCCAAGCGAATGGCATACGCATTACAAGCGCTCTTTGGAACGTTTCCTCCAAAAACACTGTCAAGCGGCATCGCAAGCTTCTCCATTCCCTGCTCCTGATACAAAAACTCGGAAACGAACCAAACAGAGCACTGCCCCGTTTGCATATAGCTTGAAAATCGATTGATCTCACTTAAATTGTTTTGCTTGAGGCTGTTGTAATAGGTATTGGAAAATTCTCCCGTTTCAGACGCATCCTTTGGCGGCTCGGTTGCCTTATCGCGCAATTCCTCCTCGGTAAGCACGTCGTAGGTAAGAAAACCAATGGCTTTTTCGTTTGCTGCCGCCTTTTTATAAAGAGATTCAAGGATCTCCTCGATCGAGTCACGCTTTTCCTCGGTCCACACGTAGTCCTCGTCGCCGCTCCCCACGTATGCACCCGCAAACACCACAGGCACGTCAACCTCCTCCTTTTGCGCGCATTGCGCAAAGCAAACGACAAACAAAAGCACGAAAAAAGCGGTTACAATGACGTGCCATTTGTAGTGATACCAAAAATTATCCAGCCATGAAAAAAATTTGTTGTTGACCGCAATTTCGCCGCCAACCTCCTTTTCATCCTTTCGTTCCGACATAAATCGCCCTCCTCACTCTAAAAAAGGAGCGGAATCTTTGATACAGACGTCAAAAACCGCTCCTCTTAGGTCAATATATAAAGCTTTGGCCCTTTTAAGCCTTGAACACTTCTTAAGCTCTGGATACTTCCAGCACCTTGAAGCGAACGGTTCCGTTGGGAACCTCAACGTTTACCGTATCACCGATCTTTTTTGAGATCAGAGCGGCACCGATGGGAGACTGATCGGAGATCTTGCCCTCCATGGGATTGGCCTCATTGGAGCCAACCAAAGAGAAGACGTTCTCCATACCCGTGTCAAGATTGCTTACCTTAACGGTAGAACCAAGGCTGACAACGTCGGTTGCCACGCTGCTTTCGTCGAGGATAACGGCATTTTCGATCAGCTCCTCAAGCTCCTTGATGCGCGCCTCGTTCTTCGCCTGGTCGTTTCTTGCTTCGTCGTACTCCGCATTCTCGGAAAGGTCTCCGAAGGAGCGAGCGACCGCGATGTCGTTCTTGATCTTTTCTCTTTCCTCGTGTGTGCGGCGATAAAGCTCATCCACCAGCTCCTGATAACCCTGCTGTGTATAAAGCATCTGTTTTCCCTTAGCCATGATCTTATCTCCTTGTAATGAAAATATAGTGTTTATTTTATTGATTTGAGTTACTTTTTCACTTCGGCAATTGCCGCTTGCAATTGATTGTCAAGCGATTGCGGAAGGAGGTTGAAATTGTATGCAAGCGCCTCGTCACTCAAGGCGATCTCCCCACCCACCGTGGGCGCAATTCCAATCTCGTGATAGGGGACCGCGCATTTGGTAACGTATGCATAGGTGGTCATTTTAACGTATCCGTCATACACACCGCCGCTGACCGAGGCAAGATTGATAATGGATTGCATGATCCCCTTCCCGTACGTCGTTTGTCCGACCACGGGCGCCAGATCATAATCCCGCATGGTGGCGGTAAAGACCTCAGCGGCACTTGCGGTATTTTGGTTACACAAAACCACCGCGTCAAGCCCTTGATACATTCCCACCTCGCTCGGCAGAACGTTACAGGAGGCATAGTCGCCGTAAAAGCTTTGCGCCTCGGCATAATAGGATTCGACCGTTTCGCCCTTGCTGTTGACCGAGCTGAGTATCAGATCTCCCCGGTTCAAAAAATAGGAAAGCACCGCTTTAATGGAAAGCAGGTCGCCGCCCGGATTGTTGCGCACGTCAAAAACGTATTTTTTTATGCCCGCGTCGCCAAGTGCCTTCATTGCCGCCTTGAATTGGCTCGGCGTGGTCAAATTAAACTCCATGATCCGCACGATCCCCACAGAGGGATCTCCTTCTGCGGTGGTGTAGGTTACGGATTCTGCAACGTAAGCGCCTCGCTTGATCGAAAACTCAAGTCTGTCATAGGAGTTTCCGTTTTTGCGGAACACAAGAAGTTCAGCCGGGCTCCCCTCTTCTCCGCGTATAGCGCTCATTGCCTGCGTATATCCGCCAAGCTCTGCAAGCGTGAGATAGGTTCCGTCCTTTTTGATCCCCGCGATATGGTCACCTACGCGCACACCGCTTCCCTCCGCGGGAGAATTTTTAAAGACCGAAATGACCTCAAAAGTCATATAAGAATAGTTGTCTACCTTTAATTCGGTTTGTACCACGCTCACGCCGATCCCAACGTGACTGCCCACGTTATCCTCCAGCATTGCGGCGTATTCCTCTTTGGTATAGTACTCGGCATAGTCGTCACCCGTAGATGCCGCATACGCCTTAAGCACCGCCTCCAGGCGTTCCTCCTCGCTTACCTTGCCCGCGTAATAGGAGGATCTTTCAAACAGCTGTGACAAGAATTTAAGCTTTCCAAACGAGGATGCATCGCTCCCCTCCACTGCGTCAAGCGCGTCTTGTAAGCCGTTGATGGTCTCCTGCTTTTGGATCAGCTCGTTTACGTATACCGTGCGTAAGAACGCCGAGGTGGCAGTAAAGGTTCCCACCACCGAAAAGACGATCGCCACGCAAACGATGAGAGCCACCGTCCCAAGAGAGAACTTTTTCTTTTCTTTTTTGTGCAATTCGCCAAGATCTACGGGCACAGACCCCGTATTTTCTTCCCCTTGGCGCCAGGGAAAATCGTCGTTTTGATTCTGCTCCATACCAATTCCTTTCGGGTGTACTTTTTTCTGACAGATACGTATATTTTATGAAAAAAACAACGTCATATTCGCAAAAAACAGTACAGAAGCGAAATGCGCGCCGATCGGCACTCGCATTTCGCTTACTGTCCCCTCTTGTTATGTCAGAACTTAATGGGCTTGGAACTTAAATACTTTTTGACCATCAAAGCGACCTTAAAGGTGATCGCATGCTCAAACTCGCGAAGATCAAGACCCGTGAGCTTGCGGATCTTCTCGAGACGGTAAACCAACGTATTTCTGTGAACGAACAGCTTGCGCGAGGTTTCGGATACGTTCAGATTGTTTTCAAAGAAGCACTGAATGGTCTGAAGAGTCTCACGGTCGAGAGATTCGAGGCTTCCCTTTTTAAAGACCTCCTGCAAGAACATTTCACAAAGCGTCGTCGGCAACTGATAGATCAAGCGACCAATTCCCAAATTTTCGTAACTGATAATATTCTTCTCGGTTTCGAAGACCTTGCCAACCTCAAGAGCGACCTGCGCCTCCTTGTAGGCACGCGCCAGATCCTTGATGTTTTCGACAACGGTGGAAATACCGATGGCAACCTTGGTATAAAACTCCGCAGAAAGCGTGTCGGCAATGTTGGTAGCGATCTTTTCGATCTCGCGGGTTTCGGTTCCCGGTTTTACGTCCTTGACAAGAACGATGTCGTGCTCGCCAACGCTGATGACGTAATCCTTGGACTTGTCCGGAAACATATTTTGAAGCATTTCAAAAGGCATCATATCGGTTTTGCCAAAGAACTTGATCAGGAATACGATGCGCATTTCCTCGGTGTTAAAATGAAGCTCCTTGGATTTGATGTAGATATCGCTGGGAAGAATGTTGTCAAGGATGATATTTTTAATAAAGGAACCCTTATCGTATTTTTCATCGTACAGATTTTTGATATTCCCAAGAGAGATCGCCAAGAACTTAGACATTTTTTCTGCCATTTTGTCCTCGCCCTCAACAAATACGACGTAATCGGTCTTGGGACCGTTCGTCATGGGGCGATAGGTATATCCGCCCGTGGCGATAACGTCGTTTGTATAATTTAATTCATCACGAATGCCTTGACGGATCTCACCGATCTTAACAAGCTCGGAGCAAGCGATGATCACACCGTTTTCGTCAACAACACCAATCACGCGATCGATCGCGTCTTTCATTTGATGAATAACACCTTGAAACAACCTGTTTGACATAAAAAAACATCTCCTGTATCGAATTTGGGGATCACTTCGTAAAAAACTAAATATATTTTACATCATTTTTTGTGATTTTTCAATAGGTTTTTCAATATTTTTTATAATTTTTTTATTTTTTTTCGTGCAAAATGCATGGCATGTCAAAAAACAGCCCGTCTTACAAGGCTTTTTTCGTAAAAAATGCAAAAAGCTTTGGCACTTTTTTACATCATATCGGTCATTTCAAGCTCGTAAACCAAACAAGAAAGTGCAAAAGACGCCGCCGTTTCGGTTCGCAGGATGCGTTTTCCGAGATTTACGGGGATCCAGCCCGCAGCTTTGGCACGCTCTGCCTCCGCAAGAGAAAAGCCGCCCTCGCTTCCGATCATTAAAAGAAGGCGCGGTTCCGCCTGTCGGTTCTGCGTGCGAAAGCGGCGCAGAACCGCGGGAAGCGGCTCGGTCCCTTCCCCCTCGTAGCAAAAGAGGGCAAGGTCGCTGTGCACGGCGCTTTCCAAAGCCGCCGCAAAGGAAACGGTGGGGTTGACCGTGGGGACGATACCGCGGCCGCTCTGCTTTGCCGCTTCAAACGCGATCCGTTGTCTGCGCTCGACCTTCTTCCCCTCGTTTTCTCCCTTTGCCCTGACGATGCATCGCTCACTCTCAAAGGTGGTGATCTCGGACGCGCCGCATTCCACCGCCTTCTGGATCACACTGTCAAGCTTGTCCCCCTTGGGAAGTGCTTGAAGCACGTGCGCGTGGTAGGGTGGCTCCGTATCGTTTTTTTTCGTTTCGATCACGTGCGCCAAAACACGATCGGGCAAAAAATCGGTAAGCTCGCACAGGTATTCGTTTTTTTGCATATCGCTTACGGTGATCCGCTCTCCCGCCGCCATACGCAAGGAACGGGAGATGTGATGCGCATCATCCCCCAAAATCGTAACGGTTTCATTTTCAACCTGGCAGGCACGTACAAAAAATCTCGGCATATTCCGTTCCACCCCCTCTTTTCAATATGTAGCGTACAGCGCCCTTCGCCGCAGCTTCATCAAGTACTATAATCATACAATATTTCGGTTGCTGTGTCAAGTTTTTTCTTGCCTTGACCATTCGATTTCACTTCAAAATTGTGAACAAATCGTAACCTTTTTCAGTGTGCCCTTGAAAAGGGAACAAAAGGAAGGTATAATATAGACTGGGTGACAAGGTGACTTGTCTCCATCAAAACGTATCTAAATAAATATCAAATTATAAAAGGAGCACTGAAATGACCAACAACAAGTATGTTCTGGATTGGATCAAATCCATGGCTGACATGGTAAATCCGAAAGAGATCGTCTGGATCGACGGAACCGAGGAGCAGACCGAGGCACTCAGAGCCGAGGCTTGCCGCACGGGCGAGCTCGAGCCCCTCAATCCCAAGGAGTATCCGAACTGCTATCTCCACCGCACCGCCATCAACGACGTAGCACGCGTTGAAAACAGAACCTTTATCTGTACCTCCAAGAAAGAGGACGCGGGCAACATCAACAACTGGATGGACCCCAAGGAATGCTACGAAAAGCTTTCCAAGCTTTACAAAAATTCCTACAGCGGAAAGACGATGTACGTCATTCCCTACTCCATGGGCGTTGTCGGCTCCGATTTCGCAAAGATCGGAATTGAATTGACCGACTCCATCTACGTCGTTCTTAACATGCTGATCATGACCCGTGTCGGTAAGAACGTCATCGATGCGCTCGGCGATTCCGCCGATTTCGTAAAGGGTCTGCACGCCGTTGCAGAGTGCGACGAGGAAAAGCGCTTTATCTGCCACTTCCCCGAGGACAACACCATCTGGTCGGTCAACTCCGGCTACGGCGGAAACGTGCTTCTCGGAAAGAAGTGCTTCGCGCTTCGCATTGCTTCCTACCTCGGTCGCAAAGAAGGCTGGATGGCTGAGCACATGCTCATCCTCGGTCTGGAGAATCCTCACGGTGAGGTGAAGTATACCTCCGCAGCATTCCCCTCCGCTTGCGGTAAGACCAACCTGGCAATGCTCATTCCTCCCAAATATCTCCGCGATAAGGGCTACAAGGAAGTCGGAGGCCAAGCGGTCTTAGGAAGACAATTAG
>JAZNEQ010000153.1:0-1901 GCA_045588715.1 Eubacteriales bacterium
AGATCACCATTCCCGAGGATCTTGACTATTCGGGCGTGTTTGATGATATTTTTGCGGAGTACACTGAGAAAAACGTCCGGGTTCATGTTTAAACGCCCAATATGGCCAGTATGTTTCGCCTTACATACAACGTAACGCTTAAGGATGCGACCAAGGAAAAACAGATGATCGACCGTATCCGTGAGCGTAACGGGAATCTTGAAATTATGGTGTCAAAGCAAGAAACGCGCGTAGCAGAGCTTTGATCAAAGGGAGAACTCTATGAAAATAAAACTTTTTGCAGTGCTCGTATGTCTTATCCTCCTTCTTACGGGATGCAGTGGAGGAAATAACGGGGGGATCGAAAGCAGTACAAAGCCCGAAAATGAGAAAAATGAAACGGACGTAAAGGGGGAAACCGCCGATTTGGGCGATGATACCCAATCGTTTGGTGAGGCGCTTGAAAAAACAGGTGCCTACGACGGCTATTTTGAGGACGAATCAAAGGAGATTACAGTGAAATGCCTTTCGGGAACGGAGAAGGCGTACCGGCTCGAAGGGACTACGCTGACGTTTACCGCTGTCAAGGAAAAAACAGTTTATTCCGTATCGGGAACTTTTCGGGGGAATATTGTCATTGACGTTGGCGATGACTATAAATTCGATTTGGAGCTTTGCGGATTTTCTATGGTGGCAAGCTCTGTAAATCCCATCACTGTAAAAAGTGGTGACGAGGTTGCGATCAAGGCAAAAAAAGATACCGAGAACTATATTTACGATATGCGTTCGGCAATCGATTCAACCGACGAAACGCTGTATTCGGGTGCGATCCATTCCGAGGTTGATCTTGAAATTGGCGGGAAGGGAGCCCTTACCGTCGTTTCGGAGAATAACAACGGCATTCACACCAAGGACGATCTGCAGGTAAAAAATCTGACCCTGCTTGTGGCTTGTATTGACAATTCCCTTAAAGGAAACGACAGCGTTGAAATGGAGGGCGGTAGCACGACCTTGATCGCCTCGGGTGGAGATTGCATCAAAACCTCGAACAGCGATATTTCCGAAAAAGGCAATCAGCGCGGAAGTATAAGCATGCTTGGCGGCACGCATACGCTGTACGCCGCCTGCGACGGCATTGACGCGGCATATAACGTAATCGTTGACGACAGCAGTACGGTGCTCAACGTCTATACCGATAAATACTCTAACTATTCAAAAGAGGTAACGGCAACCTCGTCGGATACCAATTATATCCGCTTTACAAGCGACCGATATTATTATTCGGTCAAGTATTATAATTCAGATACCGACTATGCTTGGGTAAACGCTGAGTATCATTCCAAGGTCGATGGTTTGGGAACATGCTATTACTACTATTCCTATCCCAAAATGCCAAGCTATGCAAAGCAACAGTTTTTTATTTATGAAAGTGCTATAGACCTGGGGCAGGCGGAAGAATATCTCGTCATGTCCGATTATCTCACCCCCAACAGCGCGTGTGATACCTTTGCGCTGATAAACCGCGGCAATCAGTTCTCTTACAGTTGGACCAATTATACCACTCAAATACAAGAAGGTGGATTTGGCGGCGGTCGTCCGGGAGGTATGGGAGGCCCCGGAGGTATGGGAGGCCCCGGAGGTATGGGTGAAGGAAACACTGATAAGGGTGAATATTCCACCAAGGGCATCAAGGCGGCCAACGAGATCGTGATCAATCAGGGAACGGTCAGCATCAAATCCTATGACGATGCGATCCATGCCAACAGCGACACGGCGCTCGAAAACGGCGCCAAGCCGCTTGGCAACGTGACGGTCAACGGCGGAAGCGTTACCGTATACTCCAACGATGACGGTCTGCACGCGGACGGCGTTCTTTCGATCAACGCAGGGGAGGTCAGCGTGGCCAATTCTTATGAGGGGAT
>JAZNEQ010000154.1:0-3599 GCA_045588715.1 Eubacteriales bacterium
TACGTCGTTACGGGTGAGGTGGCAGATGCTGGACGCGGCTTCCTCGGGAACGTCGCGCGCCCTGTATACTTTAAAAATCCCGATTGGAAGAATGCCGATGTAGAGGACTTTGTGATCGATCTGGATTTTTACATGGCAGCAGGCACCAAAGGTGTCTTTGCCACCCAGATCGATGCCAGAACTCTGTCTGCAAATGAAAAACGCAGTATCCAGCCTTATATGATCAAGGCGACGGGGAGCGATTATGCCACCGTGACGGTCAACGGGAACAGCCAGATCATCAAGGGGACGACGGGAACGCTCAAGCTTGGTGTATGGATCCGTATTACTGCAGTGATCCACAAGGAGACCTCGCAGGTATCCGTTTATACCAACGGCAAGTACTGCTTTACTCTGGAAAACAAGGTTTCAAACAACGTTTATACTAAAATTGACGAGCCTGTCAATCTTTTAAAGGACACCTTTTTTGTTCAGTATAACCGCAATACCACCCCCGCCAACCTGAAGGGAAGCATTCAGGTGGACGATATTGCGTTTTACAATTCTACGGCAAATCTCGGGCTTTCCCTTCACGGAAGCGATTTTGAAGCCTACGAAGGCATGATCGACAGCCGCCCCACGGCAAACGAGGGCTTTAGCAGGACGCCGAATACGACGGTATTTGCAAAGGACCCCGCAAACCCCGACAATACCGTCATTAAGATGGAAGCCAGGGGAAATGCCGACAATAAAAACAACCACGTTCGCAACGGCTACACCGTTGCCCCCATCATTGACGGGAAGGTGACGCTTGACAAAAAGGTTTATACGCCCTCCAGCACGACGTTGGGAGATACCAACGTTACCTTGACGGCGGAAGATGGCTCTACCCTGACGGGATACCAGATCGTGACCCATTCCGAAGCAGACCGCATTGCAGGCGGTTGGAACGTTGGTGTTGCCGTAACTCCCACGCTCCCCGCGATCAGCTATACCGACACCCCGCGGATCGTGATGCAGGCAAAATACTTCCTCTCTTCGGATATGAAGGGCGTGATGGAGATTCAAACGAAAAACTCCGGTTGGATCAACTGCTATATGATCAACGCAGCGGGGACTACCCCGCAGGTAAAACCCCATGAAACGGGAATGACCGTGCTTTCAGGCGGTGCCGTCAACGTCAAACGCGGCGAGTGGTTTACCGTGCATCTTGTGTTTGATCTTGTCAGCGGTCAGCAGGACGTTTACGTCAACGGTACGTTTGCTTTTGCGGCGAAATATGCGGCTGCGGGCACGAATATTACGATCAGTGCAAGTTCTTGGTACCCTGTAAAGCTTCAAAGAAATAAGGCTGTTGCGGGTGTTGTTTATGCCGACGATCTCAAAATTTACGAAGCCGAAGCCTTTCTTGCCGAGCCCATGCTCAAATCCAATTACACCGAGGATTTCAATGCCTATGCAAGCTCCGTAGGGAAACCGGCAACCATCGGTGTGGCTGCTCATCCCAATGCAACCTATGCAAAGGATCCTACCGACGCGACCAATACGGTTCTAAAGGCTCCCTTGGGTCCTGTTAAGGATGCGACCGAGATTTTGATGCGCTTGAGTGGCGGTAAGCCGGTGTCCGGCGGCTTCTACACCGTAACACGAAATGCCGAAACGAATGCCGTTGAGGTAGAAGGATATACCGTAACGGAGGAGAATGGCGGTACCTACACGATCACCGACGGTACCACCACCTATACGGGTCTTGAACTTACCACCAAGGACGTTTACTGTGCATACGTAGGAGATGCCGCGGTTAACTCTAACTGGAAGCTGAATCATCCGGGATATTCCTATACCACCTCCAGATACGTTACCGTTTCTGCCGACTATTATATCTCAAGCGACGCACGTGGTACCTTCCAGGTGCAGGTGCATACGTATGATACCGCAACCCAAAAAGACAAGGCGTGGTTGGGATTTTATTCTGTAGATACTGCCACGGGCGAGCTTGTTTTTGCAGGTGCCAAGTACAAGGTGATGAACAAGGGCGCCTGGAACAATATTTCCATAATGATCGATCTTAAGAGCGGTAACGCAACGGTTTACCACGATCATATTTATATCGGCGAGACCGATCTGGGTGATGACCTTTTCATCAAGGCTGCCAGCATCAACTTCGTAAAGCAGCCAAGACAGCAGGCTGATTATAGAAGGCTTGCCGGCTACGTTATGGTAGATAACTTCTCCACGGGTGTTGCAAAGGATCAGACCGTGGAGATCGAGGCGAAAAAATTGATGTACGTTGAGGTTGGCAATGAGCGAATCTATACCAATCGCTTCTTCCTTCCGGCAGGAACTTCTTATACGGCAAAGTATTTTGACGATGCATCCTATGCGGGGATGATGACCACCGAAACGGCGGCATCGGTTCGCTTGTCTTCTCCCGCGGGCTTGCGCTTTGCAACTCGCTTGGATACTGAAAAGCTGGATGCGCTCTTCGCTCTTGCGGATGCGGGCGAGGTCGAAAAAATTAACTTTGGTACACTGATCGCTCCGACGTCTTATATTTCTACCGAGTTTACGAAGGAAGCTTTGACTGCCAATGGCAAAAAGACAATGTTTGTTGAGGCTACCCACGGCAGATATTATGCGTTTGATAAGGATGCGGAAACCGTGCATTTCGTAGGTTCTATCGTCAACCTGTATAAAACGAACGTTGCGCGTGATTTCTCGGGACGCGGTATGGTGACGGTGACTCTGAAAACGGGATGGGAAGTGAATATTTACGCCACCGCACAGCACTCCGTCAGCGTTCAAACCGTAGCAACCAAGGCATTGGCAGATACTACCGTAAATTGGACAGAGGATCAGCGCTTGGTTCTTGAAGCATTTAAAGCGGGTGAGGTCGCCCCCGACGCTCCCACGGTGTCTGATCTGGAAGGACTTAACGTGCTTGCGATTGGCGACAGCCTGTTCCAGGGAGCACAGAATGACGACGGCGAATACCAGTGGATCAACGTACTTGGTCGTCGGTATAACTGGAATTTGACCAATCTCGGTATTGGAGGCTCCACCATTTCTTATCAGCCTAACAAGGCACTGAGTAACGTTTCGATCTATGACCGTCTTTACAATCAGTTTGATATCTATCATTACGGAAGCGATGACAACGACGACGCAAGATACTACAATTGCGGTGATCCTTCGGGAGAGCTCGCAGATGTTGATCTCATCCTTTTGCAGGCAGGAAGCAACGACTACGGCACCAAGGTGCAGGCACCGCTTGGAACCGTTGGCTCGACGGATCATAATACCTTTCTCGGCGCTTGGAAGCTGGTGGTGGATAAGCTTCTTGAGGTGTATCCCAATGCAACGGTCGTGATGATGACTGCATGGCACAACGGTAACCAACAGCGTGAGGACGGCATGCAGGCGATTCCTTTCACCTCCTCCGTGGTGGATCTGTATGAGGCGCTTTATAAGTCCAATCCCCGTGTAACTCTGATCGATTCGGGCAACCCCGAGGTTTCCGGTGTTCATATGAGAGATTCGGCATGGCGAGCACAGTATTCCTTTGATTCTTTCCATCTTAACAACGAAGGAATGGCGTTGATGGCAGATGCGATGACTCC
>JAZNEQ010000155.1:0-6905 GCA_045588715.1 Eubacteriales bacterium
TATAGTCTCTTTCACTTGCCAAGCGATACGCCTCCATAAAAGGGAAGGTCTCTTCATCGGTTGCTTTAATCGACTTTAAGTATTGATAAGCGGCCGTATAATCTCCTTGATCAGCCAAAGCCTTTGCCTCCGAAACTAACATCGGATGCAGGGAAAACAAAAAAAGAACAAATACAGTCATGTATCTGTCCTTTTTTGTTTGCAAGGGGTGTATTTAAAAACGGCTCTATTCGTATTCCTTTCGCATCTGCCCTACCGCCGCACGGATCTCGCCTACCGAATAACCGTAGCGTGAAAGGAACGCCATCATGCGCTTGTATTCCTCCGTATCCTGCGGCACCTCCCCATAATGCTTTTGAATCAACGTGCGGCACTGTGCCGAAAAATCCACGTCCGCGAGGAACCTGTCGGCACGCTCCAGCGCCACCTCTCCAAATCCCCGGGACCACAGGTGCGCGCGGATGCGCTTTTTCCCCCACAGCTTGGAAAGTGATCGCTCCACCTCCCGTACAGCGTCCGCTTCCTCGTTGATCAAGCCGCGCAAAAGCAATTGCTGTGCCGCCTTCGCGGCAACGTCGCGCGAATACCCTTTTTTAGAAAGCTTCATGGTCAGCATACCAACCGAATTTCCGCCAAAAGAGAGTAAGCTTTCACCGCTGCGGATCGCGCGGCACAATTCGCCCGCCGCCTCCAATGCTTCATACGCGTCTTGGGAGATCTCGCCGCGGCGCGGCTTTAACTCGGTATATTGCTCGGGCGTCAAAAGAACACTTTTTTGTTCGCAATGCACACCGTCCTCAATGAGAAGCTGAACCTGTATTTCGGCACCGTCGTGCTGTGCACGAAGCGAACGCACGGTAATGCGGAGAGGATCGGCGCGCTCACTTTCCTCCTCAATCATCGGAAAGGCGCAGGTCGAAATCATCCTCATCCTCGTCATCCACCTCAAATTCCTGATCCTCACCAAGCTTGGCATCGGCACTGAGGGCACGCACCTTTTCTTCAATCTCTGCCATCAACTCGGGGCTGTTCTCAAGCAGCTTGCGCACGTTTTCCTTGCCCTGCCCAATTCTTTCGCCCTCGTAAGAGAACCACGAGCCGCTCTTTTTGATCACGTCCATCGCAATGGCAAAATCAAGGATCTCTCCCGAAAGAGAAATGCCCTTACCATAGAGAATATCAAACTCCGCCACACGGAAGGGGGGAGCCACCTTGTTCTTTACGATCTTACACTTCACGTGATTTCCGTAAATATCGTTTCCATCCTTTAATTGCTCGGTCTTGCGCACGTCAATGCGGACAGAGGCAAAAAACTTCAGCGCGCGGCCGCCTGTGGTGGTTTCGGGGTTGCCGTAGATCACTCCAACCTTTTCGCGTATCTGGTTGATAAAGATCACCACGCAATTGCTTTTTGAAATAACACCCGACAGCTTCCGCATTGCCTGGGACATCATTCTTGCCTGTACACCGACCATCGACTGCCCCATGTCGCCCTCGATCTCCTGTCTCGGCACCAATGCCGCCACAGAGTCGATAACGATCGCATCCACCGCACCCGAGCGTGCCAGCGCCTCGCAAATCTCCAGCGCATCCTCGCCGCAATCGGGTTGGGAAACGAGCAGCTCGTTGATATCCACACCAAGTCCCTTGGCATATACGGGATCCAACGCGTGCTCCGCATCGATAAACGCGGCGGTTCCTCCAATTTTTTGTACCTCTGCAAGAATATGTAACGCCACCGTCGTCTTACCCGAGGATTCGGGACCAAAGATCTCAACGATGCGTCCTCTCGGCACACCGCCAATTCCAAGCGCCATATCAAGCGACAACGATCCGGTACGGATCGCCTGGATCTCCATGTGTGTATTTTCACCAAGGCGCATCACCGATCCCGCGCCAAAGGAACGCTCGATCTGTGAAAGTGCTGTTTTAAGCGCCTCTGCCTTACCTGTTCCGTCAAGATTTTGCGGTACGGGTGCTTTTCCTTTTTTGGTTGCTGCCATAATCAATATGTCCTTTCCAATCGTTTTTTCATACTTACGGAGAAGTCCGCTTTTATTTTTCCATTGTTTATATTATAATACGCATTCTCTGTTTTGTCAATACTTTTTTAAAATATATTTTTCCTAAAATGGAATTTGTTTTTTTCACTCTACTTTTTAACGCGTTTTGTCAAAATTGTTTTTTTCCAAAAAGAGAAAAAAAGAAGCTTGTGCCTCAGATCTCTCCTTGGCACAAGCCTCTTGATGTATCTTACGTTTTACACAAAGGGTCGAATCAAACCAATATCAACCAAAGTTATAGTTGGGAATGACCTTCTCGCCCGTCATCGAAGACTCAACGATCGCCATACAGGTGGCAACGGTCTTAGCACCCTCAACAGCGGTCATCGAAACCGGCGTTCCGTTGAGCACGTGATCGGCAAACACGTCAAACTCGTGGCATACGTTGTGGTTGTTGATGTCTACGGGAATGATCTCAGGCTCCTTCTTTACGTCAATGCCGTCCTCGCCAAGCGTCCAGAGCTGCATGGTGTCGGAGGTGTTGTCGCAAAGGATGGTTCCCTTGCTACCCCAAAGCTGGGTCCGCATGGTGTAGGGGCGCTTGCATCCGGTGGATACGAATACCTTACCCATCAGATCCTTGTTCCACTTCAAAAGTGCAACGGTTGCATCGTTATAGGGCGCGTTGGGAAGCAGAGTATGCGTACCGTAAGCAAACACCTCCTGTACGTCGCCGCCAAACCAACGAAGCAGGTCAACCGCGTGGCAACCGCCGCCAATCACACCGTGACGGTTGGGGTCAGCGCGCCATGCATGCATGATCTTATAATAGTCGTGTGCGTACTCGGACTCCATATAGTAAAGGTCACCGATTACACCGTCATCCACAAGCTGCTTTGCCTTGACAAACGCGGGGGTAAAGCGGCAGATCTGCCCTACCATAAATACCTTGTCCGACTTTTCTGCTGCCGCAACGATCGCGTCAAGATCCTCGCGAACGATCGCAAGAGGCTTTTCGCACATTACGTGCTTGCCCGCTGCCAAAAATGCCTCGGACATCTCGCGGTGAAGCTGGTCGGGAGTAATGATCAGAACGGAGTTCATCTCCTCGATCTTAAGAAGCTCACGCCAGTCGGTAAACCGCTTCTCCTCGGGAATGTTGTTAAGGTCGCCCTCCTTCTTCAGGGTCTCGGGATTGATGTCGCAAATTGCGGCAACCTCAATACCTCTGTCAACAAGACCCTTGAGGTGATGGCGTCCCATGACAAGACCGATCACACCTACGCTCATTTTCTTTTCCATGCTCATAATCTCCTTTCATTTTTCATCGGCACAACAGCCATATGCTTACAATCTAATGGTACATGAAAAAAGTAAAAAAATCAATGCATAATCTTCTCTTTTTCTGTCAAAATACGGTTTTTGAGTTAGATTGTGCAACTCCGAACTATTTTCTGAAAATACCAAATCTTTCTCTCAATAGCAGCTCCAAACGCTCGTCACTCAAGCTTTCCTCTATATAGGTAAGACGTTCCCCTTCAAATTCTTTATAATCACGTCCATTGATCGCACGTCTTCCGCGTTCGGTCTTAATTGCAACCATAGGCGCTTTATGAAACGGCGAATCGGGATGCTTCTCACACCAAAAGGAGGGCATGATAAAATCGCTCTCTGCCTCGTCCTCGTCCCCAAAGGAATAAAACGAACGCCACTCTCCTTCATGCCAATCACACACCATCCAGCCCCATCTTTCATCCCTGGTGATGCGATAGGTCTCACCAAATTGTGTTTGTAACCTTCCCTCTTCCATTTTCAAAGGATAGCGCGGAGCACTCTGCCCGATCCCAACGTCGCAAAGATAGTCCCCGTCCTCAAGAGAAACGATCAAAACCCGATGGCGCCGCATTGGAATCGACGTCTCACCCCTCCAAAAACGCGCAAGGCGGCTCTTGACGGTAAACCCCAAAGAGGCAAGCAACGCACACAAAGCACCGTTCACTTCAAAGCAATAACCGCCGCGTCCCCGCGTTACGATCTTTTCATACAATGCCTCCGCATCAAGCGAAAGAGGAATTCCGTCCAAAATATCTAAATTCTCATAAGGGACCCGAGTAACGTGTGCGTATTGGAGCTTTTCCAAAAACGAAACGTCCTTTGAAACGTCCTCGCACGAAAGACCCAAACGAGTAAGATAAGCAGCTGTATTCATATTCACACCTCAAAGGGAAAAATGTATCAACGTATTTAAACCCAACTCCGTCGCGAAATTCAAAATCAAGTCCTTCCTACCTCTTGCTTCTTATCACGGTTATCAAAATAAGAAATTCTTTCGGCAGCAATTCGGCGCTCGGTTCGGCGCAACGTCTTAGGGTAGAGGATTGCCAAAAAGATCGAAGCAAATACCCAGGCAGCCGGTCCTGCAAAAAAGAGGATCGAAAGGTTGTCGGCAAAAAAGGAAGAAACGACCACACGAAGGATCAACTCGATCACACCGCATAAAACAGCCGGCACCGTGCTTCCCAGCCCTTGCAGCCCTCCGCGCCACATGCAGAGGGTAATCATGAAGGGGAAGAAAATCGTTTGCGTCAAAAGATAGCGCTTTGCATAGTCCACGATCAGATCAAAATGCGAATGATCGCTTCTGACAAAGAGCATATAGATATATTCTCCAAAAACGTTGCTCAAAACAGCAAGCACCGCCCCCAAAGCAAAATTGATCAAAAGCGTATTTCGCGCGCCCCGTTTGATGCGGTCGATATGCCCCGCACCAAGATTTTGCGCGCTGAAATAAATGATCGCGTTTTCAAAGTTTTGGAACACCATCCACAAAAGCGAAAGAACGCGATTGCCGAGTGCAATTCCGGTTACAACGTCCTCCCCGTGACCGTTCACCGCAATTTGCAGAACGGTAGCACCAATGGTGATCACACTGTTCAAAAGCCCGAGCGGCAGACCGTTGGAGAGCAAGGTTTTGATCGTGCGCTTTGAAAGGTAAATATCCTCACGGTGAAAGATCAAAACCTTCATTCGTGTAAAAAGAAAGGTAAGATAAAGGATCGCCCCAAGCGTCGTTGCACACACAGTTCCGTATGCCGCGCCCTCGATCCCCATGCCGAGAGGTCCCAAAAAAAGTGCGTTAAAGCCAACGTTTGAAACACCGCTGACCGTCCCCACCAGAAGAGGAGTTTTGCTGTCTCCAAGAGCACGGAACATACCTCCGCACACCCAAGAAATACCGCTGATCGGAATTGCCAGCATAAGGATAAAAAGATAATCGTGCGCCATATCCACAAACCCATCGGGGGTTTGCATCAGCAGAATAAAATCACGGCAAAACACCGTACAGACAAAAGTTGCCAATGCGATAAACACACCCGACAGCATCAGCACGTGGAACATAACGTTTTTTAGCTTCTTTTCGTCGCCCGAACCAAAAATTCGCCCCGCCAGAATAGAAAATCCGGAAATTGTGGCAGAGGCAAAGCCCTCTATCATTGAACTGGCAGGAGACGCTGCACTAATAGCTCCAAGAGCGGCAGGATCGACGTAGTGACTGACCATAATGCTGTCCGTTGTCCCGTATATGTACCCCAGCATACTGGAAAGCAGCATCGATAGTGCAAAGGTAACAATTAATTTTGTAGGACTTCCTTGCGTTAGATCCTTCGTTGCCGTTTTTGCCATACACGTTCCTCCATCAATAATCTACTTTGCAAATACAGAACAAATTTCACCTACAAAAAACAAACCGCCAATATAACAAAAAATCTATTTACCGCAACGCATTCGTTTGAAAAAGCTAACGCTTCCTCGAGTACAGTATACATCATTGCTTTCTGAAATACAATACATTTTCCCGATTTTTAGTTGTATTTTTCCGACATTTCAAAATTCAAAATCAAAAAATAAATTGTGCTTTATCATTGATTTTTTTGTTCATTTATGTTATACTTTGAAAAAAAGCACAGCGAGGTGCTACATGAAACATTTGCTCATCGGAAAATCCGCTCTCACGATCACGCATCATGAGCACGAGCATGAAACGTGGGAAATTATTGTTAATACAAAAGGAATTGGACATTTCACATTTGGTAACGTCACACGTGTCTTCCGTGAA
Source organism: Eubacteriales bacterium (assembly GCA_045588715.1). Taxonomy (GTDB): domain Bacteria; phylum Bacillota; class Clostridia; order Oscillospirales; family CAG-272; genus UMGS1865. Next base: position 6,121 of record JAZNEQ010000155.1, read on the forward strand.
GGAACCATCGTTTGTATCCCCCCCGGCATTCCCCACAGAAAAGACTCCAAGGAAGGCTTTATCGACGTCTGGATCCAGCTTCCGTCCTTCCCTTCTCTTGACAAAACAAAACCGACATTTTTGAATGATGATGCAAACAGAAACATTACCGCCCTGATCAACGTGCTCTATTCCGTGCAATACTCAAAAATCACAAACCGTGACACGCTCAAGGAAAGTCTTCTCGATTCTATTCAACAATTGATCCTCTCGCGCACCGCCAAAGGCAGACCTGACCCACAGGTAGAAGTGATCATGAGCAATATCATTCACAATTTTCACGACCCCTCCTTTTCCATTCATAAATGTCTTTGTACGGGAGGCTACTGCTCCGACCATATGCGAAGACTTTTTAAAGAGCAGGTAGGAAAAACGCCAAGCGAATATTTAATGTCTTTGCGTATCAAAAGCGCAAAAAAACTTCTCGCTGCCAGAAAAAGCTCTAACTATTCTATCATGGATATCTGCACCATGGTGGGATTTAACGACGTCAGCTATTTTTCTCGCGTTTTTAAAAAAGAAACAGGCGTCCCCCCAAGCGAATATTACGGCGAACCGGCAAAAAAAGGGCACCAACAAGCCTAGGGGAGCAAGTATAAAACGACCCTGATTTTTGCGGAAAGCTTTATGCCACCGGTTCGTCAGCGCGCTTGACAATATTTCTATATGGTCTCTGCGCTCTTCCTGCCGCTGACAAAAATCTTTCTCGCAAAAATTCTTCGACTCTGTGCCAAGTATTTTCGAGG
>JAZNEQ010000156.1:0-7548 GCA_045588715.1 Eubacteriales bacterium
TAATTGTCTTCCTAAGACCGCTTGGCCCTCCGACTTATTAAGGAAAGCAAAATGCTTTTTTCCTGGATCTCGTTTGGCTATGGGATCGATGTTGTAAAATTGGCTTATGAATTGACCGTCAGCGCTACCAACGAGCCCTCGGTGCCCTATGCAAACGCGATTTTGGAGCGCTGGAACGCAGATGGCCTTCGCACCACGGAGGAGATTCAAGCCGCTCTTGATGCCGAGCGCGAGAAAAAGGCAGGTGCGGGCAGGGTCGATTCGGTCGGCTCCTTTGATACCGACGATTTCTTTGAGGCGGCGCTCAAGCGAAGCTTTCAGGACAGAAGAAACTGATGGAGTGAACAATGGGATATAACAAAGAAAATTATAAACGCATTCGCGAGGAGTTTGCGACCAAGGCGTTTGCCGCAAGGGAAGCGGCAGATGCAAGGCGTGCACAGCTTTACCTTAAGGTGCCTGCCGTCAAGGCATTGGACCGACAGCTTTCCGAGTTTGGATTCCGCATTATGAAGGCGGCAGTCGATCCCGCCGATGAGAGCGAAAGCATTGCCTCTCTGCGCGCGGAAAACGCAAGGCTGCTTGAAGAGAGAGGCGCGCTACTCAAGGCAAACGGATATCCCGAGGACTACACCGCTCTTCGCTACGATTGCGAAAAGTGTAAGGACACAGGGTATTGCGGTATTAAAATGTGCGAGTGTATGCGCCGCGCCTTGATCGAGGCGGGGATGGAATCATCGGGGCTTTCGGCACTTCTCAAAAAGCAGTCCTTTGATAATTTCTCCCTCGACTTTTACAAGCGCGATCCCGAGGAATACCGCGCTATGGCAGAGACCTACAAAAACATTCGTTACTATGCCGAGCATTTTTCGATCAAGGAGGGAGAGCCCGCCCCTTGCAGTATCTTGTTTTTGGGGAATACGGGACTTGGAAAGACCCATCTTTCCACGGCGATCGCGCGCACGGTCATCGAGCGAGGATACGACGTATACTACAACAGCGCGGTGGGAATGATCTCGGATTTTGAATATCGCCGCTTTGGAAACGGAATTGCCGCGGAAATGACCGACGATACGGCACGGTACGTAGATTGCGACCTCTTGATCATCGACGATCTTGGGACCGAGGTGGTCAATCAGTTCACACTTTCCTGCATTTATTACGTCATCAATACGCGTCTCAATCTTCAAAAACCGATGATCATCAATACCAATCTCTCGCCCGCGGAGATCCGCAAGACCTACAGCGACCGCATTTCAAGCCGACTGATGGGTGAGTTCGCCGTGGTTCCTTTTTACGGAACGGATATCCGCAAGCAAAAGCTGAAGGGCTGAGGTGCCTTTTATTCTACCAATGCCCACGGGGGCATAAGCTATAAAAAAACAAAGCGCCGCACCGTTTGTGGGCGGCAGGGGAGGTAACCTTGAAAAACGATAACACGACACGAAACGATCAAACGACATTGACCGAGGCTTCCAAAGCAAAGCGTTTTCTTTCCTGGTTTTTGCTGGGGGCAGATCCCGTTACCCTGTTGGCGGAATCCATCGAAAAATTAACCGAAACGGCACGCGTAAAAGAAGCGGCGCGGAAGGCAGCGCTTGAAGCGGAAGCTGCGTGCGACGAAGCGCCCGGCACTGAGGAGAGTGCCAAGGAGGAAGCCGTCCCCGCCTTTGCCGTACAAGAATTGACCGACGGAGAAGCGGAAGAACCTACCACCGCCATGGATAAGATCGAAGACGTCGACGAGGACACCGAGGATGCCGAAAAAGAAGTAGCGGAAGAAGCGGAGGAAGACGTCGAAGAAGAAACCGAGGGCGATGAAAAGGAGCTTTCCTTCCACGGCTTTGGTTCCAAGGGACTTCACTTTATCGACGTGATGGAGGAGCCCGAGCTTTACCGTGAGCTTAAGAAAAGGGAAAAGCGCGGGGAGATCGCTCTGGTAACGCGCTACCGCCGTACCTTTGAATCAAGACTTGCTCTTTCCGACGACGAGATCCGCAAGTATTATTCTACCTTGAAAAATAAGCTTTTGTCCTACCGCGGCGTAAAGGCTCGTATCAGCCGTAACGTCGAGACCTACAATAAGGGGCGCGTCAATCTTGTCAAGCTTGACGTAAAATCCAAGAGCTTGTACCTTTATCTCGGTATGGATCCCTCAAAGGTTGCTTTGCTTGAGGGTGGAAAATACAAGGTGCGTGACCTTTCCCAAAAGAAGAAGTATGCAAGCGTTCCCACGCTCTTTAAGATCCGCGGCCCCAGAAAGATGAAGTACGCGCTGGAGCTGCTCGATCTGCTTTGCAATGAGGAGCTTGCCCTTGAAAAAAACAAAAAGTTTAAAGAGCAGGACTACGCAAAGGGAAAATATACCGAGGAGCAATTGATCAAGAAAGGCGTTTTGCGTAAGCTGGTAGCCGAGATCCCCTGCGAAAAATAAAAAATAAAGTACATAAAGAAAAGAGACGTGGCACATACTAACGCCACGTCTCTTTTTTATTTTTGTCGCATAGGAGGGACTTGGACAATGACACAAGCCACCAAAGAAAAAGAGGGAACCACTCTTTTACAAGCTATTTACAAAAGCATCCGAACACAAACGGATCTTATTTTAAACCTTATGCCGAAGGTGCGGGGCGAGGCGCTGAAAAGCGATATGACCGTTGCTCTTTCGGCTTACGAGGCATTTGCCTCGCGTACCGCAAAAAGGCTCTCCGAGGAAGGCGAAAAGCCGATGGAGGAGAGCATGCTTGAAATGCTTTCGGGCAAATGGAGTGCCGCGAAGGATACTCTGCTTGACAAAAGCGAGGCGAATATCGCAAGGCTGTTGGCAACGGGAGCAAAAGAGGCCGCCGAGGAATTGAAGAGGGAATTGCGCGAAGCGGAAAACACCTCCGTTTCCGAAAGCACCCTAAAGCTTTTGAGGGATCTTTCTGTGTTTGAAGAAAAGAACGCAGAGAATTTAAAACAGTATCTTCTTTGAAAGGAGAATATAAAAATGGCAGTCATTACAAGTAAGGAGCTGTCGGCAATTTCAGATCTTTTGACCATGGAGGAAAACGTATGTGCAAAGTACCGCGCATACGCCGCGGACTGCAAGGACGCGGAGCTTTTAGGACTTTATGAAAGAATGGCAAAAACGCACGAAAGACATTTTGAAGAGCTTTATGCAAATTTAAAGTAAGGGAGGACGGGACATGAACGAAAACAAAAATTGCACGTTTGACGACCGCGCTAAGATCACCGATCTTTTAAACACCGAAAAAATGCTTGCCGCCACCTATAACACCTTTTGCTCCGAGGCGGCGACCCCCGCGGTGAGAAACTGCTTGTGCTCGGCACTTGCCGATGAGCATCGCGTCGGCGAAGCGATCTTTGCCGAGATGCAGCGTCGCTCCTGGTATACGGTAGAGACGGCAGAGGAAGCAAAGATCACCAAGGCAAAAAATCAGTTTGCATCCAAGGTCATGGCTTAAAACCAAGAAACAGATCGGTCGAGTCAGTTGATCTCCGCAAACGCGGGGGTTACTAAACAGTAGATAAGCACTTATGATGAGCGATATAAATCGTCTGTCATAAGTGCTTTTGCGTTACTTTTGCTGTCGCAAAAGTGAAGTTGCTTTGCAGTGAAGTTTGCCCCTCACTTTGCCGAAGGCAAAACTTCACTATCCGCAGGATAACTCCACTTACACAGTAAACTTCACTTGCCCGTAAGGGCAAACTTAGTTAATGGGCGTACTCGAAAACTGCGTTTTCGGGCACGCCCATTTGAGGATGCTTTCTTTATTTTATTCGATCCGCGCGCCGTTTTCAAGCAAGCGCGACTGCAATTCCTTGATGTCGACCGCACGCACCTCGCCCCCGGTTTTCAGAGAAAGTGCCGCGGCGACTCCCGCCGCCTCGCCAAGGTTGGAGCAGGTCGGCATGATACGCACCGACGCTTGCGCCTCATGGTCGGCAGAAATACAGCGCCCCGCCGCCAAAAGGTTGGAGACACCGCGCGCTACAAGAGTGCGGTATGGGATCTGATAATACTTTCCGTTTGGGAAATAATAATGGCTCGTTCCACTTCCGTCGGGACTGTGAATGTCGATGTCATAGTTGCAAACGGCAATCGAATCGGGGAAGGTTGCAAAGGAAAGAAGGTCTTTGCTCGTCAAAAGATATTCACCGTTGATCATGCGGCTTTCACGCGCACCGATACGAAGTCCCGTAGAAAGCAGCGTGCTCTCACGAAACGCATCAAAGTTTTGGCGAAGGAAATCGTAAAGCTCCATCACCTGCTCTCTTGCCTCGATCTCCGCGCGCGTGACGTCCTCGGCATTGGTGGGGTCCAGCTTGACCACACGGGTGGTGTTAAAGTGCAAAACACCACGGTGAAGCGTGCGGAAATATAAAATATTTTCCCGCGGATTTTTGAGTTTTCCCTTTGCCTGCCATTCCTTGTAAAGGTGATTGGCTTCGCTCATGCAACGCTTGAGAGTATCCGAATCCTCCGTGCCCCCAACGTTTCCAAGACGGAAGCAAAGCGTCATCGGCTGGCAAAGCCCGTCAGACTCTCTTCCCACACGGTAAGAGCAGCCCGCAAGATGTGCCAAATTGGCATCCCCCGTTGCGTCGATAAAGCAATCTGCCGCAACCTTGGAGCTCCCCGAAACGTTTGAAACGGTGATCTCACAGATCCTGCCATCCTCTACCTTGGCGTCCGTTACGGAGGTGTTGTAAAGCAGATGCACACCGCTTTCGATCGCCATGCGGTTAAGAACGCATTTTAAGATCTCCTCGTTGAAGGTGATCCCTGCCATGTAGCGGATACCGTTCATCTTGTCCATGCGGTCAAGAATTTCCAAAAAAAGTCCGCGGCTAAGCTCAATGATCTCATCCGGCTTTTGAGGATCGCGTGTCCAGTTTCCCATAAAAGGATTGACCAGATCATATACCGCCGCGCCGCCAAGACAATTGTATTTTTCGATCAGAAGAACGTCGGCGCCGCATCTTGCCGCCGCGATCGCCGCAGAGGCGCCCGCAAAGCCGCCGCCAACCACCACCAACGCATGCTTTTGAGTATTCATAACGATACCTCCTTAAAAAATCTGATCTCATAGTATCATAAATTTCAAAAAATGTCTTATAATTTCGAAAGCCTCTATTGAACAAAAGATACTTTTATGATAAAATTATCTAAAACAGATGTACTTTTATCATATAAGAAAGGAAGCGTCATGGAATACGCGGGACTTTTTGAGGCAATACAAGCGCTTTGCTACGGAACAAAGCTTCACGTGGGTGTTCTCTTCCTTGGGAAATACAGAAATCCCAAGCTCTCCCTTCCCCATTCGCAAACCATTCACGATTCTCCCGTTTGCGCCTATTTAAAAGAAAAAGGAAAGGACAGCTATGAGCGTTGCCTTCGTTGCCGCAACGCAGCGATCAAAAAGGCGATGAAACAAAAGCGCCCTTTTGACGGGCTGTGCTCCAACGGGATCTACGAATATACCCACCCCGTAACGGAGGGGGAAGATCTGATCTGTATCATCTACGTTGGCAACGTGCTTGACGGTGCCGCCGGCGAGCGAAAGATTCGCTACCGTTTAGGGAAACGCGCAGATCTGATCGCTACCATGGAGCAAGATTATTCAAAGGATCAATGCGTCCGTCTTGCCCAGGTACTCGAAAGCTATATCCGTATGCTTCTCATCCTTTGCCCTGCCGACCCCAGAGAGAAAAGCTTTGACCCGTTGGTGGAAAACGTAAAGAGCTACCTCGGCGCCAATCTTGAATACGACGTCTCACTTTCGGAGCTCTCGCATATTTTTCATTACAACGAAAAATACTTAGGCAGACTTTTCAAGCGTGAAACGGGAATGACCGTGCGCGAATATGCAAATGGAGTGCGTCTTTTACGTGCAGAGCAGCTCCTTGCCAACACCAACGACACGGTCCTTTCCATCGCAACACGCACGGGCTTTAACAACGTGACCTATTTTAACCGCCTTTTTAAAAAACGTCATCAAAAATCCCCCTTGGAGTATCGCTGTGACGTGCGAAGATATTCCGAATTTAAAAATACGTAACGTAAAAGGACTTAGTCAATTGCAACCGCTTTTGACTAAGTCCTTTTATTCATGCAAGCAAATTATCCGGATCCTCAACTGACCGACAAAAGCTTCCTTTTATTCGCCCACCAAAACCGTTTTTTTCGTATCGGCAGATTCGCGTGCCAAAAGAGCCACGCGTGTCAGATAAAGGATCTCCTCGGTAGAAATGACGTCCCTGCCGTCAAGGAAGGAGGAGAGAAGCTCGGGGGCGGTCGTGGGTTCGATCACGCGCACACCGTCGCCGTTCATCAGATAGATCTTGCCGCCTCGCACTTCTACGATCCCCTCGGTTCCAACACATCGGATGCGATCGTCGCCGTGTGTGGGTGCGGTTGCGGGGCGGTAGTAGTCCAAGGTCATGACCGCCGACACACCGTCCTCCATTTCAAAGCGGCAGGAGGATGCCATTTCGGGAGTTCCAAAGCATTGGGCGTTTGCCGACAAAAACTTTTTTCGGGAGAAAGCATAGATCCAGTCAATGGCATGGATCCCAACCCAAGGAATAAGCCCTGTGAAGAGCTCGCGATCCGCAAACCAATCGGGGCGCTTTCCAAAGCGGTAGCTCTTCTGCGCCGACAACAGGCGGACCTCGCCGACGGCTCCCTCTGCCACAAGACGCGCGCCCTCCCAAAACGCAGGATCGTAGCGCAAATAATGCATTGCGCAAAAACGGATCCCCGACGTTTTCAAGGCTTGCTCCAAGCGGTCAAGCTCCTCAAGCGTTCCCGCCACGGGCTTTTCGGAAAACACGTCGATCCCGCGCGTGGCGCACTCGATCACCACCGGTGCCGTGAGTCCAAACACGGGAGAAACCACGGCAAGCTCCGGCTTTACAAGGTCCAGCATTTCCGTATAAGATGCAAAAAACGGAATGGAAGGGTCAAAGCTTTCCGTCATTCCCTCGTGCGCACTTCCGGGTGCGATGCCGCATACGGTCACGTCAGCGCGCTGCTTTAATACCTCGTATGCTTGCATGCTATGTCCGCACAGTCCAATCAATACAGCCTTCATTTTATCACTCCTTAAAGATCGTAATCAATATACATCACTATACAGTACCCATCATAACCAAACCGCGTTCGACGTTTGATTTCAAGTGTTTCTTTTACTTGATTTTCATTATAACACACACCAAAAGGAATATATATAACTATTTTTGCAAAATACATTGTTTTTCTTGCAAATGCGCCTTTGAAAAGAAGCCCTTTGCGTGTGGCAAGAGCGGTAGCCTGCCGAGCAAAGAACAATTCCCCTAACGCCAAAGAGAGAACATTTCGGGCAACCGACCTGTTCTCTCTTTGGCTATACGGCTGATCCATTCTATCCTTTGTGGCAGAACCGATGCCTTTACCGTTATTTTTTATAAAGAGACGGAATTTCCCTATCGATCAGATCACGCATCAAATCGATCTTCCATTCCAAATGTGCCGCGTCGCACATGTACTCCATGCTTGGC
>JAZNEQ010000157.1:0-4226 GCA_045588715.1 Eubacteriales bacterium
TGATCCTTTCCGAGGATGCGGTGTTTGCCCGTATGCTCGAATTGGAGCTTCAAATGCGTAGGATCGCCACAGAGGTGTGTGCAGAACCTTTGGAGGGAACGGAGGCGGCAGTGATCCTTGCGGATCTCGATACCTCCGTCATCCCCGACTCCGCTGTGGGGGCAAGGATCATTGGATTTACGCGTAGCGATACGGTTACCGCGACCGATCCCGACCGTCGATGCTCTATGATTCTGCACAGACCCTTTGAGGTCAGGCGCCTCGTTGATGAGGTGGAAGGGTTGATCTGTCATTTCGCATCGGGGACGGACAAAAACGTTGCGCTTACACTTGTGGAAGGGAGACTTTTCTTTGGTGAGGCATACGTTTCGCTCAGCCCAAAGGAGGTGCTGGTGATGGATCGCTTGCTTTCGCGTCGCGGTGCCGTTCTGTCTCGCGAGGAGATGGCGCATCTGATCGGGGAGTCTTCTGCCAACAAACCGGAGGTTTACGTTTGCCTCCTTCGCAAAAAACTAAATCAGCTTACCAAAACGGTAACGATCCGCACACTTCGGGGTGTTGGATACCGATTGGAAGAATTTTAAACGATTCAATGAAAACGCAACAGCGGCGTTCTTATCGCAGTTTCCTTAAAAGGGACGTCGCGGGGTAAGATCGCCGCTGTTTGCGTTTTGAAAGGGGAAGCGTATGTGCTCTGTAGTTAGTATTTCAACACATGACCTGCAAATAAAATACGGTGACCGCCGTGCCCTTGAGATCGCAAAAGAGATCGGTGCCGATGCTGTGGACTTTTCTACGTCCTCTGCACCTCTTCACGATTATAGAGCAAAGGATTCGATTTATTCCAAAAGCGAGGACGAGATCCTTTCTTATTATGCGGATTTGAAAAGCTATGCCGACGGATTGGGGCTTTTCATTGCGCAAACGCACGGCCGTCTTCGCGGCTTTTGCAAGGATGAGACAGAAAATGCGGCGGTTGCCGAAAACGCACGCCTTGATTGCCTTGTTGCGCATATCCTGGGAGCTCCTATTTGTGTGATGCACAGCGTGGCGACAGGACTGGTAGGACCCGAAACGGCTCCCGAGGAAATGCGAGATTTGAATTTTTTATGGTTTACCACGGCACTCCAATACGCCAAGCAATACAACGTAAAGCTTGCAAGCGAAACGTTTGGAGATTCTCCCAGATACAAAATTTGCGATTTCTTCGGTCAGATCGACGAGTTTGTGAATTCCTTTGACCGCGTTGCCGCAGTGGGGGATAACGCAAAATATTTTGTTGCTTGCGTGGATACGGGGCATTCCAACAAAGCCATGCGCTTTGGCAATCCCACACCGGGAGACGTGATCCGTCGCCTTGGCAAGCGAGTGGAGGCGCTTCATTTAAACGATAACGATACTCTGACCGATCAGCATAAGATTCCCATGACAGGGTGCATCGATTGGAAGGACGTGCTGGATGCACTTGACGAGATCGGATATTCGGGCGCGTATAATATGGAGCTCAACCTTAAGCACTTTGGCGAGGATTTTATGATCGAAGAAGCAGCGTTTGCGATCAAGGTCATGCGACAAATGTTAAAAAATCGCCAATAAAATGAAAAAACACTCTTGGAAAATACATATCCTAAAAATGCTTCTGCCAATTCAATTTTTTGAATTGGCGGGAGCTCTTTTTTTCTTTTATTTATTGACTTTGATGATTCGGTATGATACAATGAATAAAAGACCGATTGTTCTTTTGGCAACTTGATTTTGAAAAGGAGAAAAAACATGGAAAAACAAACGTTTGCGTGCAATGCAGGCTCCAAAGTGAAAAACGTATATGCCGAAAACGGCGCACTCTGCTTTGCCGTTGACACACTTTACGTACGCCTTTCGTATCATGGAAGTGACGGTTGGAGACTCCAAACGAACAAGAAGAATTTTGCTTCGTTTGAGGATACGGGTGCCGCCCAGGCGTTGGCGCGTTATATGGGGGAAGCGGTTGCCGACCGTAAGTCTATGCTCTCTGTAGAAAAAGAAGGGGACAAAATCAAAGCTGTAGCCAAAGACGGGACTTATGCTCTCCTTTCTCTCGGCAGTTCTTTTTCACTTGCCTTTTATTCCGCGCGCGGAAGAGAAACACTTGCTCTTTCCTCACTGACCTTTCACGGTGACAGTGTTGTGCTTGGCGGAACGTTAGAGGACGGTGAGGCGGTATACGGTGGCGGTGAGCGCTTTGACACCGTCAATAAGCGCGGTACGAAATTCCCGCTTTATATCTGCGACGGTTGGAACCGTACCGATACCTCTTATATGGCGGTCCCGCTCTTCGTAACCTCACGTGGCTCCGGCTTTTTTGTCAACCGTTACGAGAAAATGTACGTTGATTTTGGTGCCGACGTTGCCGACAGATGGTCTGTAACCGTTAAAAACGATCTGATGGATTGCTACGTTTACGCAAACGAGGATATTCGAGCCCCCTATCTTGGGTATACGCAGCTTTCGGGACATGCCTACGTTCCCGAGGAGTGGGCACAGGGGGTCATCATTTGCCGTTATGCGCCCGATATGCGCGGCTTTGAGGATCATCCCGAATTTACAACTCCCTTGACCTATGACGAGGTGATCGCAGCTCCCGTTCCCAAGCAGGCAGAGCCGGAGTGTAAAAATCTTTGGATCAAGCGTTTTTCGCGCGCAACAGGAGAGCTTTCCTATGTCAAAGTGGGAAAATATGAGGATGATGAAGAATACACCTACGACCCGTCCTTGGTTTACTTTACCAGAGGCGGCGGAAAATATTATCGCGTTGCGTATTATTTAAGAGACGGAAGCTACTACCGCAGCGGAAGCAAGGGATCCCCCGGAGGAATGGGCGTTAAGAGCCTTACCGAGGCATTCATCAAAGCGGGGATGAAGCCCGACGCCATGTTGATGGAGGCTTGGGATTGGGGGAACATTTCAAGAGATCTTGATTTTTGCCGCGAAAGAGAAGCTGAACTTAAAAGATGCGTCGAATGGCTTCATGAGCAAGGGATCAAGGCGATGGTATACATGGGACTTGGCGGCGGTATGTCTCCTTGCACCAACGGCTTTTCCGAGGAGTATATGGTGCGTGCCAATATTACCTTGCCCGACGGAACGGTGGAGGAGAACACCTACAAGCTTCCGCAGGTGCAGGGCGGTGAAAACCCCGACCTTGGAAATTCCTCGCGCCGCGGATATATCGATATTACCAATCCCAAGGCAATGGAGTGGTACTTTGACGTCGTTTGGGGGCAAATGCTTCGTCTTGGAATCGACGGTGTAAAGATTGACTTCTGTGAATTTGTTCCCGATGAGGATGCTTATCCCGACGGTACCAAGGTCGACTATTTGTGGCACGATCCCTCCGTGTTTGGAACGAGTGATATTCATCACGCATTCCCCACGTATTTTATTTCCGTATTCTATAAAAAGATCCTGGAAATGAAAAAGGAGAAAAAGATCCCCAACGGCTTTACCGTTCTTTCCAGAGGCGGCGGCATCGGATCTCAACGCAATCCCTATCTTTGGGCGGGCGACCAGACCAGAACCTTTGAAAAGATCGAGGACCAATATCTTGCCGTTGTCAATTCCGGGCTTTCGGGCGTTCCGTTTATGTCTTACGATATGGCGGGATATCAGTATCAGGAGCATGAGGGCTATTATTGCATGGGCGCCGAGGAGGGAAGACTCTTCAGCCGCGCCGTGGAATGCACCGCCTTTACCGTGATGATGCAAACGCACGGAGACGTGCGCCAGGCGTTTGAAATGGAAGAAAGTGTGCAAGAAACCTATCGCCGTTATACGGCACTTCACGCGCGTCTGATCCCCTACATTCAAAAGTACTCTAAGGTTGCCGCCGAGACGGGTATTCCCGTAGTACGTCATCTCATTCTGCGCGATTTTACCGATCCCAACGTGTACGACCTTGAATGCGAGTTTACACTTGGCGAGGGGTTGCTTGTAGCTCCCATCTTTAAAGACAACGTAACAGAGCGTGACGTTTATCTGCCGCGCGGTAACTGGCTCGATCTTTTGACGGGCGAGCAGATTTCGGGAGGGAAGACGGTTCACGTTTCGGCATCGATCGGTCAGATTCCCGTATTCCTGGATACCGCGTGCGAGGATTTTGCAGATCTTATGCGTGTTTTTGAAGGCGACGAGTGGAAGGCAATCAAAAACGCAAAATAATGCTTTTGACATAAGATTAAAGGGGGTGT
>JAZNEQ010000158.1:0-5077 GCA_045588715.1 Eubacteriales bacterium
GTAGAGGACACCACCGTAGAGGACACCACCGTTGAGGATGTTACCACCGAGGCTGCAACCAAGGAAGAGGAGACCACCGAGAAATCCTCCGGCAGCACTTGCGGCAGCGTGATCAGCGCAGGCGCGATCTTCGCGGTACTCGCAATGGGTGTTTGCGTCGTCTTCAAGAAAAAGAAAGACAGATCCAAGAAAAGAGCATGATTTTGATGCTAAAAGAATATGGGCAGGCGTACTTTGTACGTCTGCCCCTTGGGCTATAAAATTGAGAGGAAAGCGATCGGTATCAAAAAATGAGGACCATGCTGTTATCAAATAGTCTGGCGGTCAAATGCCCGGACGTGCTCAAGCTTTGGGATTATGAAAAGAATACGGATGCATGTCCCGAGAACGTATCCGTTCATGCAAAAACAAAAGCATGGTGGAAATGTGACAAGGGGCATAGCTGGCAGTCGCCTGTCAACGGCGTTGCCTCCAACGGCACAAGGTGTCCGTACTGTGCGGGCTTTAAGGCGATTCCGGGTCAGACCGATCTTATGACGCTGTTTCCGGAGATCGCAGCCGAATGGGATCACGAGCAAAACGGAGCGCTGACGCCCGAAAATACTGCGCCAAACTCTCGTGCAAAGGTTTGGTGGCGGTGTGCTAAGGGGCACAGCTATCGATCTGCGTCATATTCGCGTACGGGAAACGGTGCGGGATGCCCTTATTGCACGGGTCGAAAGGTCTTGCAGGGCTTTAACGATCTGGAGACGCTCAAGCCTCGGTTGGCTTCCGAATGGTATCAGCCCTTAAACGGTGATCTGAAGCCCTCGGACGTCACGCTCGGCAATAACAAAAAGGTGTGGTGGTGCTGCTCCGAAAATCACGTCTGGGAGGCGTGTGTCTATTCCCGGACAAGATTCAAGGGCAGCGGCTGCCCCGTTTGCACCGGCGTGGCAAAATCCCGCAGGATCAAATATTACGTCGATGATGAGTATAAGTATAGCTGACAAAATTATCGATACAAGAGCACACCCAAACGCGCATTCGACTCCCCCCGCCACACATCGCCGCGCTCGACTTCGTCGGATAACACGCGCGGCTGTGGCTAATTTGCTTGCAAATATCCCCTCAATGAGGGGGGCTTATTGGTGCCCGCCCGCGGGGTTGGATATGCGACCGGGGGATATCTGTAGGGGCTGACGTCCTCGACAGCCCGCGCAGGTGCAAGGTATTTAATAAGATATGCGGACAGTCGAGGACGCCTGTCCCTACAAGAGGTTGTTGCTGCGGGACGGGTCGTCGGGGACTGTATAGTGCAGTATGATTATATACAGGTAGTGCAAGATGATTGTATACAGTTTTTGTGATATAATAAAGGCATAAAGAAGCCCCAAAGGAGGAGTCAAAATGCCTTGGAAGGACAAAACTGTGGAAGAATTAAGAAAAGAATTTGCAGAAGCAGCAAAGCATTGCAACAATTTAAGTGCTCTGTGTCGAGAGTTCAACATTTCGAGGGCAACGGGATATAAATGGATTGACCGTTACAACTTGGACGGCAACATGTCAGACCGCAGCCATACACCGTTTCACGTTCCCGGAAGGACACCTGTAGAGGTGGAAGAGTTGATCTTGAGAGTGCGCACGGAAAACCCTGCATGGGGAGCCAAAACGATATGGAGATTTCTGATAGATCAAGGCTATACAGACATCCCCTGCGAAAGAACCGTAAACAATATTCTCAAAAGGTACGGCTGCATCAGCGAACAAGAATCCGAAAAGCGTCAGGCCTACATACGCTTTCAGCGAGAGCATTGCAACGACCTGTGGCAGATTGATTTCAAAGGAGATTTTCCGCTGCTTGACGGCACGCGTTGTTATCCTTTTGACATCATCGATGACCGTTCTCGCTATTGTCTGGGTGTATTTCCAAAGAACAATACAATTGGCGTTATGCAAAGCATGGAGCGCGTTTTCAGAGAATTTGGGCTGCCTAAGGCCATTTTATCCGATAATGGCGGGCAATTTGCCGGTTTCAAAGGTGGTTATACGCAATTTGAACGATGGTTAATGGACCTGAACATAGACCCATTGCACGGCCGTCCATTGCATCCGCAAACGCAAGGCAAGATAGAGCGGTTTCACCGCACAATGAAAGACGAAGTTATTAAGTGCAATGCCTTTGTCGACCTCGCTGATGCAGACAAGCATTTGCAGGAATGGCGAATCAAGTACAATGAGGTCAGACCGCACCAGGCACTTGAACTGTTGCGACCTGCGGATATTTACATACCCAGCAAGAGGCATTACCCGGAGAGAATTCAACCGTATGAATACAGTGGAATGTATCGCATCTTAAAGGTTAATTACAAGGGCTATTTACGATTTGACAGTAAGGTGTTTTATCTGAGCGAAACCATGATCGGCGCCGAGCTCGAGCTCCGCCCGAGCGAAGGATCCCGCGCTACGCTGCATTACCGCAATTACAAGATTGCAGAGATCGATCTTGCCACCGAGCAGCTGATCAATCGCCGTATCGCGCGCTCCGAGTGAGCCGCGCGCCGCGTTCGGAAGCCTCTCTCCGCTACGCTCCGTTCGGCTTCCGAACGCCCTTAACCCCCGATGCAAAAGTGTATACAATCCTCTTGCACAATTGTTTACAATCTTGCTCTTGACAGAGGATGCCTGTCCCTACAAACATCGAGAGAGCAAATAGCGTTTTTTCACAATTTATATCTACATTTAAGCGTTTTTGCAATAAAGAATATGGAGAAAATATTTGGCAGTCTCGTTCCAACGACCATATAATCCGTAATCATCAGGATTATGAAGAACATTTGCGATACATTTACGAGAATCCAATGCGTTGGTACTACGACGAGTTATACACAGAAGAATAGAAATCGGGATTTACCAATGCGTTTTTTATATAAGAGAAAAATCAATCAAAATCAAACATATATAAAAATACTTGACAATCAATGTAATATGTGCTATAATCACAGAAACAACAAAAATTTAGAAAGGATACAGGTAATGTTTTTTTGTTCTATGAATTTAAAAAACAATATAAAAAAGCACGGCAAAATGTATAAAAAATTGTCGGGCTTGTATTGTTGTACCTGTTTTTTGTAATTTTTTGTTGAAGTAATTGACATAAAATATAGGTTATCACGATACAAGCAGAATTTTTTTAGCTTTGTATCGATTTTTTGTTTAAGGAGGTATTGATATGTCATCTAATGAAAACAGAATTATCCATAAGTATGGAGATGGAGTTAAAGAAGATAACCGTTTTCAAAAATCACGTTCGACTTCTTTGGAATTTTATTACACAAAAAAACATTTATCCGAATATATAACAAAGGATTCTCGAATTTTGGAAATAGGTTGTGCTACAGGTCATTATGGTATTTATTACGCAAATAAATGCAAAGAATATTTAGGTATTGACATAGTGCCAAATCACATAAATATTTTCAAGAACAAAATAAAAGACTTGAAATTGAAAAACATATCGTGTCAATTAGGAGATGCTACTAATCTTCAAGAAATTGACAGTGATAGCTTTGATATTGTTTTGTGTTTAGGTCCGATGTACCATTTGCCTGTCGAAGAGAGAAGTAAGGTTTTTAAAGAGTGCTATCGGGTTTGTGTTGACAATGGTATAGTTGCTTTTGCATATTTAAATCAAGTCGGAGAATACGCAGGAACATGCGTACATGATGAATGGCGTAAAATATATCCTAACACTAGAGCTAATGAAATGATACTAAAAAACTATACGGATGATGTACATCCATATATATATTACTATACAATGCCCGAGGAAATAGAGCGAATCGCATATAAAAACGGATTTAAAAAGCTAAAAAATCTTGGATTGGATTTTTCTTTTATAGCATCAGTAATCAATGATGTATCAGATGAAAAGTTTGAATTATTTAGACCGCTCTATGACAAAATGACATTGCACGAAAGTTGTACAGGTATGAGCTCACATGCTTTACTTGTTTGCCAAAAAAACACAAAAAAGGAACTGACATAAAGTAAACATTTAGAGTGATTGGAGCATCAAAAACAAACACGGCTTGAAAATTGAACTGCCCCAAATTGTGCGGACAGCACAAAAAACACCCCTATGGTAGAAAATATTAAAAATTAAGCAACGAACTGACATCGCTTTTCGAGTGGTGTCAGTTTTGTTTTAAGTTGAATACGATCATTGTTGTAGAACTGGATGTATGCACCTATGAGGAGGCGCGCCTCCTCATAGGTGCGGATTTTCGCGCGGTAAATACACTCGGTTTTAAGGATAGAGAAAAAATTTTCGGCTAAAGCATTGTCATATGGGTTCCCACGTCTTGACATTGACGGCGTAATGTGGTATGATTTTGTTAGGCTATAATACGCTTGCGATGTGTACTGAAAGCCTTGGTCACTGTGGAGCTGCAACTCTGCGGTGACCTTTTCCTTTCTTTTGGCTGCCCTGATCGTGGAAAGAACGAGGTTGATGTTCTGCTCGGTCCCTGTCTTGTAGGCAACAATGCTGTTGTCATAGAGGTCGCGAATGACCGAAAGATACAGTACGCCTTGTCCTGTCTTGATATACGAAATATCTGTTACCCACTTCTGATTGGGTCGTTCCGCATGAAAATCTCTGTTGAGCAGATTAGGATATCTGTGCAGATATTCACCGTAATTACGGTATTTCTTACGGCGCACGACGGAAAGCAGGTTGTATTTCTGCATAACGCGAAGTACCGTTTTAGGATTCTTATGTATTCCTTGCCTTTGAAGCCAGATATGGACTCTGCGGTAGCCGTAGGTGCTGTGACTATGCTCCTGACACTCGCGGATCTTCTCGGCCAGCGGTAGATCCCATGCCGGTGTATCCATCCTTTTGACATAGTCATAGTAACCGCTTCTCGATACCTCAAAGAACCGGCACATCTCTCGGATGCTATACTTTTCCCGATGACGGTAGATGACCATATATTTTACGCTTGTCCTCACTTCCTTTCTGTGAGCGAGAGAAAATCCCGCATCAGTTCATTTTCCATCTCTAATTGCTTTATCCGCGCATCCTTTCGAGCCA
>JAZNEQ010000159.1:0-6040 GCA_045588715.1 Eubacteriales bacterium
AAGGTTATAGTTTTTTATACGGTTGCCTTGGAACGTGCAAAGAGCTTAAGGCGTAACCGTCCTACGCCAATAGTAGCTTGCATACGTATTTTTTAAATACTTTGCCGCCGTAGAGGCGTTGGTAAGATCGGTGGAAGAAAGATCGGTTCCGCTCGTCGCGGTCGCGGAGTAGGAATACCACCAGCCGTCCACCGCATCAAAGAGCACGCTTTGCAAATTGGAGCAGTCGTAAAATGCATACTGACCGATGCTTGCAAGGTGCATGGGAAGCGTGATGCTTGCAAGTGCCGAGCATTTGCGGAATGCCTCGTTTGCAATGCTTTCAAGGAGGCTGTTTTCCCCGAACTTTACCTCGGACAGGCCGGTGCATTCGTAAAACGCAGCAGTGCCGATGCTTACGACGCTTGCGGGGATCTCGATCTTAGCAAGAGCGGAGCATCCCGAAAACGCGTTTTCGCCAATGGAAGAAAGTCGGCTGTTTTGTGCAAAGGTCACGCTGACAAGCGACGTGCAGTCGGAGAATGCATCCTTTCCAATGGTCGTAACCGCCGCGGGGACCGTGATGCTTTCCGGCGTCGTAAAGCTCATAAAAGCACCGCTGTAGATCGCATAGTCCTTTTCGTGACAGCTTGCGGGCAAGGTAAGGGCAGTCTCGGTACCCGTGTATCCCATCAGATAGCAAACGTCCTCGCGCTCGTAAAAGAGGAAGCCGTTTTCATCGCTCCATACGCCGCTTTCCACGCTCGAATCGCTGTAAACGTCCATGGCATAATAGCCAAGGTAACCGTTGGACGTGCTTCCCTTTTCTACGGTAATACGGTCGGAAAGGTCGTATACCTCAATCAGCTTTTGGCAATCGTAAAACGCCTTTTCGCCAATTCCCGCAACCGTGCTCGGGATCGTGACGCTCAAAAGTGCCGTGCATTTTTCAAATGCGGAATCCCCGATGCTTGTCACCCCTTGGGGGATGGTAACGCTTGCAAGACTCGTGCACCCCTTAAAGGAGGATGCGGCAATGCTTGCAACCCCTGTGGGGATCACCATCGCGCGCAAGCCCGTGCAGCCCGAAAATGCACCGTCTCCAATGCTTGACACCGTGCCGGGCAGAGTCACCGAGGCAAGTCCCACGCAGGCGTCGAAGGCATGTACGGGAATGCTTGTCCCACCCGTGATCGCCACGTTCTTGAGGGACGTGGGCACGTAGTCGTCGTTATAATAATAACTGGAAGCGCCGAAAATATACCCAAAATGTACGTTTTCGGTACCGTTCTTTGTCATTCCGACAAAGGGGAGCGCAATGCTCTCAAGGGCGGTGCAGCCCTTGAACGCGGCACTACCGATCTCCGTTACGCGATCGGGAACCGTTACGGCAGTAAGCCCGGTACAATCCTTAAAGGCAGAGGCGCCGATGGCGGTCAGCGTATTGGGGAAGGCAACCTCCGTAAGCGCAGTGCAGCCCGCAAAGGCGGATTCCCCAATGGTTGTCACCGTTCCAGGAATTGTGATAGCCGTAAGGCTCGCGCAATCCTTGAACGCGGAGTTTTCAATGCTTGTAACCCCTTGGGGGAGCTCCATCTCCGTAAGTCCCGTGCAGCCCGAAAACGCAGATACGCCAATGCTTGTCAGCGTGTCGGGAAGCGTAATTGAGGTAAGTCCCACGCAAACGTCAAACGCATACGCGGGGAGCGCGGCGCCGTCGGTAAGCGTTACCGCTGTCAGCGTTGCGGGAACACGGTCGTCGTTGTCGTAATGGTAGTAGGCTCCGAAAATATAGCCGAAATGCCTGTATTCGGTGCCGTCCTTCGTTTTACCGACAAAGGGGAGCGTAATGCTCTCAAGGGAGGTACAACCCGAAAAGGCGCTATGTCCGATCTCGGTCACGCTTGTGGGAACCTCAAAGGAGGTCAAGCCCACGCAACCGTAAAATGCCTCGTCTCCAATGCTCGTTACCGTGTTGGGAAGTGCAAGAGCGGTCAAGCCCGTACAATCCTGAAAGGCCCCCTCACCGACGGTCGTGACCGCATCGGGAATTTCAAACGCCGTAAGCCCCGTACAGCCCGCAAAGGCATAATCGCCAATCGCGGTCACCGTGTCGGGAACGGTGACGGAGGTAAGCCCCGTACAAACGTCAAAGGCGTGCGCCGGGACCGTGCTGCCTCCCGTAACCGTTACCGCCGTCAGCGTTGCCGGCACGCGATCGTCGTTATCGTAATAATAATAGGCTCCGAAAATATATCCCAAATGCGCGTATTCGGTGCCGTCCTTCGTTTTACCGACAAAGGGGATCGTAATGCTTTCAACCGCGGTACAGTTTTCAAACGCGCCGTGACCGATCAGCGTTACGCTGTCGGGGACCGTAATGCTTGTAAGCTGCGTCCAGCCCGCAAAGGCACCCTCCCCGATCCCCGTCACCGTACCGGGAATCTCAAGCGTGGGCATGGCAACGCATCCCGAAAATGCTTGATGTCCAATAAGGGTCACCGCACCCGGAATTTCAAACGACGAAAGCGCCGCACAGCCGTAAAATGCCTCGTCTCCAATGCTTGTTACCGTGTCGGGAAGCGTAACGTCGGTGATCGCGGCACAGCTTGCAAACGCGCGTGCGGGAATCTCGGTTTCCTCGGTGATCACCACGGTTTTGAGCGACGCGGGTACGTAATCGGCATTTTCGTAATCGTAGTAGGCACCGAAAATATAGCCAAAATGCTTGTATTCGTAGTCGCCCATCGTCCGCCCGATAAAGGGGAGCGTAATGCTCTCAAGGGAGGTACAGCCCTCAAACGCGCCGTGGCCGATCTCGGTTACGTTGGCGGGCACCGTCACGCTGACAAGCTCCGTGCAGTTTTGGAAGGCATACTCCCCAATGCTTGTAACGTTGTTTGGCAATACAAGCGCGGTAAGCCCTGCCCTGACAGCCGAAATATAATCGCCCGCGGTCATAAGGCGGTACGCCTCGATGAGAGGAAAGGCGGTTTCAGGCGTCAGCCCCGACAGGCACGCATATGCTTGATCGTAATTTCCTTGGCTTGCAAGGTCTTTTGCCTCTTCATTGATCAAGGCTTGAAGCTTTTTCATTTCGGCATCTCTGTTCGGGATGCTTTCATTGCTCAAAAGAAGCAGATACGCATCTCTGTATTTTTGGTTCTCGACCAAGGAAAGATATGCCGCATATCGCTCGCTGCCGATCGCCGCCTGACATTCCGCAAGCTTTTGGGCGCTCTCTTTGTATCCGCCAAGCCCCTCAAACACCTTGATGGCTGCTTCGAATTTTCCCAGCGCCATCAAGGAAAGCGCATTTTGGTAGTCCTCTTCGCAAAGTGCGTTTTTGCATTCGTTGATCTTACTTGCGCTGTCGCCATATCCCTCCAAGACTTCCAGCGCTTTGATGGCCTCTTGGTATTTTCCATCTGCCATCAGGGCAAGTGCCTTTTGGTACTCCTCTTCGCGGATGGCGTTTTTGCATTCCTCGATCTTCTCCTCGCTGTCGCCGTATCCGTTAAGGCCTCCCAAGACGTCAAGGGCTTCTTGGTACTTGCCCTCTTCCATGAAGGCAAGCGCGTCGTTATAGAGGTTTTTCGGCTGTACAAAGATCAGATAGTAGGCAACGAAAGCGACGAGCGCCAATGCACCCACGATCGCCAAAGCCGCGATCACGCCCGCCTTTTTTTGCTTTTTCCTGCCAACGATCGATGCTTCCTGCTTTTTGACCAGGGCAAAGCACTCCTGGCGGCGCGCCTCGCTGACCAGGGTAAGATACTTGGTATATTCGGGCACACCCTTCAAGGGCGTTTGAGAAAGAACGATATCCTTTTGGGAAGTGGATTTTGTTTTGATCAGACACAAGCCCCAATAAACGTCGGCATTGTGCGGATCGAAGGGAATGATCAAATTCAGAAAATACTGCGCCTCGGCAAAGAAGCGGCAATTGATCATCTGGTATGCCAGCTTGATCAATTTTTGCTTGATATCGCTCAGCTCCGCGGGATAGTATTTCAGCGCCTGCTTTGCAAACGCGCACTTGTCGGGGGTCAATTCACAGGTGGAAAGCAGATCCAACACGTTTAAGACCTCGTCGGCAGTGTGCGACGAATATTTTAAAAGACGCTCGAAATAGTCGACGACCGTCTCGTACTTTTCCGTATCAAACGCGATCTTAAAGCGCGTTCTCAAGGCGTCGAGGTTGCCCTCCTCCACGGCAAGCACCGCCTCAAGGCAGTATTTTTTGCGTTCGAGGCTCTTGGTCGCGGTTGCGTATTTCAAGTGATAATCGATGTACGTATCCACGTCGGCGCTGTCGACGGTGCCGAGCAAAAGCTTGAAAATTTCAAATTGATCGTTTGAAACGGCAACCGAGAAGCACTCGCGAATGCGCTCTGCCCTGTTGGGGTAATCAAAGGGGAGCACGGTCTGCAAGACGTGCAAATACGCCAAGTCATTGTTGCGCGGCCGTGAGCGGTACAAAAGGTCCAAAATTTCGGTCGCGAATTCGCGGTTGGCACAGCCAAGCGTTTTTTCAACGGTGGCAAGATCCATCCTGTCAAGCGTATACCCCTTAAGAAGGTCGGCAGAGGTCTTGACCCTGTATTTGACCAACAGTCCGTACCAGATCGCCTCTGCATACGAGGGGTCGTTAAACAGAATATCCTCGATCAGCTTTGCCGCTTCCTCCCACTGGTTTCCGTTCACGTAGGATTTGGCAAGCTCAAAGGACTGCTTTTCGTTGATGCTCGTTTCGGCAACGCCGCCCGCACCGATCTCTCTTTTTTGAATGGATTCGTTTGCGATCTTGGATGCCTTTTTGGAGATCTGCCCTCCCGTAATTTGAATACGGTCAAGATGTGCCGCACCCGCAGTCGCTTCGACCACGCGCGCAATATGGCGGTACAGATCGGGGAGGAAGGTCATGTCGGAGGCGTTGAGGCACTGGCGCGACCGCAATGCCGCGGGAAGATCGCCCGGGTTCATGTTTTTGCAAACCACCACCAAGGCGTTTTTATGCTTTTCGCCCTTTTCGATCCGCGCCTTAAAGCGAGACCACTCGTTTTTGATCCACACGGAAGAAAAATACTCGGGTCTTTCGCCAAACACGATCATGACCTTGGCGGTCTTGATCGCGTTGTAGATGTACGGCTCGTAATGCTCCGCGACCTTGTCACGCAGACTGATACGGCTAAAGAATACCCGATACCCCTCGGCAACCAACGCATTGTAAAGATCCTGCGCGTCGATACTGTCCTGCGTTCGCTCGATCCCATGCTCGCGGTCGCTGTCCTTAAAGCTTAAAAACACGTCGTATTCGGGCTCGCGGCTTGCCTTCTTCAGCCATTCCAAGCGCACGCGCTCGATGTACTCTGCCTGTGATCGGTAGGTTTCGCGAAGATCGGCAGGAGAGAGCGAGATCGCCTTTTGCACGTCGGTGCTTTCGAGAAAGGAATCCTCGGTAATATTATTGCAGGTGGGCACCTTCTTGCTCTCGTCCAGATCGGTCACGTAAATGATGCCTGCACGGGCAAGCGCGCGCCCCCAGTACGCCTCGTGGTTTTTGGGCTCCTTGAGAAGGATCGTCTCAAACAGCTCCGTCGCCTTTTCAAAATCACAATCACGCAAAGCGGACCAAGCGTTTGCCCGGTCGATGACGTGTACGTCCTGATCGGCATCGATCATCCACTTAAAGCCGCAAAATTTACAAACGTGGTAATTGCCTTCGCGGCTTACGCGTCCGCCGCAGGACTTACATATGACGTTCTCCATGGTAGCTCCTCTGTCTTTTATTTTGTAGCCGATGCATTTTTTGCATAGATATTCATATTATACCACTTTTCTTTTCATATTTCAATACCCACTTTTAAAAAGTGTCAAAAAGCGAACAAATGCAACAAAGAGAGGGGGGAGACAAATGCAAAAGCGCATTGCCTCCCTCCCTTGAATATTCTTTTCGTTTACTGTTCTTTGTCCTCCGGATCATCCTCGGAGGTCTCCTCGCCGTTTTCAGAGGCTTCGGAATCCTCCTCCGCATCGTCGTCGGGCTCCTCCTCAAGGA
>JAZNEQ010000160.1:0-2664 GCA_045588715.1 Eubacteriales bacterium
GGGATGACTGAATAGGAGCAAAACAAAATTTTTTAAGTCAAGGAGAATTTATGAATCAAGCATATCTGCGTCCGGAGCATCCGAATCCGATGATGGAAAGAGAACGTTGGGTCAACCTCAATGGAGAATGGATGTTTGAAATCGACCGCTCCGAGAGCGGAATCGAAAGAGGGCTTGTCCAAAGCGAGACCTTGCAAGGAAGGATCACCGTTCCTTTTTGTCCCGAATCCAAGCTTTCGGGAATTTGCGAGCATGACTTTATGCGCGCGGTCTGGTATAAAAAGAAAATCGTTTTGACAGAGTCGGAAATCACGAACAGACGGATTCTTTTGCACATCGGCGCCGCGGATTTCGAGACTCACGTTTGGATCGACGGAGCATCGGCGGGCTTTCCTCACGTCGGCTCCTCCTCTCCTATCGACTACGACGTCACGCAGCTTGTCAAGGTTGGCGAAAACCTTTTGACGGTCTTGTGTCTGGATGACATCCATTCCCCACGCCAGGCGGGCGGAAAGCAGTGCCCGTCTCTTAATTCCTACGCTTGCTATTATACGCGCACCACGGGCATCTGGCAGACGGTATGGTATGAATCCGTTCCCGAAAGCCATATCAAATACGTCTCCTTCCGCCCCGATGCCGAAAACGCAAGCGTTAGCGTTTCCTGCGAGCTGTGCGGCAGCGGCGCGCTCACCGCACGTGTGTTCTATGAAGGACGTCTTGTAGGAGAAGCCTCCAAGAAAAATCGTTCCGTGACGGCAGATCTTGAAATTCCGCTTTCGGAAACACATTTGTGGGAACTTGGTCATGGCAGACTTTACGACGTGGAATTGACCTTTGGTGAAGACGCGGTCAAAAGCTACTTTGGACTGCGTTCGATCGATCTGAAGGACGGCAAGTTCTTCCTCAACGGGAAATCCGTTTTCCAACGTCTGGTGCTGGATCAAGGCTACTATCCCGACGGAATTTGGACTGCTCCCGACGATGCGGCTTTTGTCCGCGACATCGAGTGTGCCATGTCGGCGGGCTTTAACGGTGGAAGACTTCACCAAAAGGTGTTTGAGCCCAGATTTCTTTATCATGCGGATCGCATGGGATATATGGTATGGGGAGAATATCCGAGCTGGGGCATTGACACCTCAGATATTGCTAATCTTTCCGCATTCCTGCCCGATTGGCTGGCGTGCGTAAAGCGTGACCTCTCGCACCCCGCCGTCATCGGTTGGTGTCCCCTCAACGAGACCGGAAACTACGGTCCTCAAAAGAAGTGGCAGGATAACAACTTCCTTCGTATCATTTATGAGGCGACCAGGGCATTTGACCCCACCCGCCCCTGCATCGATACGAGCGGAAACTATCACGTGGTAACCGATATTTACGACGTGCACGATTATGAGCAGGATCCCGCAGTCCTCAAGGCGCGTTATGATGCACTTGTCAGCGAGGGAACGCTCTTCGAGGCGGTGCACGACGGATACCGCCAGCACTGGGAGGGACAGCCCGTCTTTCTGTCCGAATACGGCGGCATCGGCTTTCAGCTTGCTACGGATAACGCTGAGAAAGCATGGAGCTACGGAAATGCCACACGCTCTCCGGAGGAGTTTTACGAGCGCTACCAAGGACTGACCCACGCAATTCTTGACAACCCTCGGATCATGGGCTTTTGCTATACACAGCTCACCGACATCGAGCAGGAGCAAAACGGACTCTTTACGTACGAGAGTAGAGAACCCAAGTTTGATACGTCGGTCTTGAAGCGCATCAATTTGCACCGCGCGGCGGTTGAGGATTGAAGAAGATGATTTGAATGCATTGCCCATTACGTTACTCAAAAAAGGAGACCGACCATGAAAAAAGTCAAAATAGCACAGATCGGAACCAACGGCTACAGCCACGGCAACAATATCTGGAACAGCCTGCGAAAGCAAAGTGATCTGTTTGAGATCGTGGGATATGCCCTCCCCGAAAACGAAAGAGAACAAATCCCCAACCGAACAAAGGATTTTGACGACTATCGCGAAATGACGGTGGAGGAGATTCTAAACGATCCCGAGATCGAGGCGGTCGCTATTGAGACCGAAGAAATCCATCTTACCAAATATGCGATCATGGCGGCACGCGCAGGAAAGCATATCCACATGGAAAAGCCGGGCGGCGTCGATCTCGCACAGTTCGAAGAACTGATCGACTTGGTCCGCGCAAAAAACCTGACCTTCACAATTGGATATATGTACCGCTTCAATCCCAAAATCAGGGAGGCAATCGAGAAGATCAAGAACGGTGACATCGGTGAAGTGTATTCCGTTGAAGCGCACATGAATTGCAATAATCCCGTCGAAATCAGAAATTGGCTCGCCCATTTTCCGGGCGGCATGATGTTCTATCTGGGGTGCCATCTCGTCGATCTGATCTATCAGATTCAGGGAGAACCCGAAGAGGTGATTCCCTTCAATTGCTCCACCGGATACGAAGGGGTGACTGCCGACGACTTTGGAATGGTCGTTTTTAAATATCCAAACGGAGTTTCCTTTGCCAAAACCTGCACGATTGAAAACGGCGGTTATTTAAGACGTCAGCTTGTTATCTGCGGTACAAAGGGAACGATCGAGATCAAGCCTTTGGAGACCTCGGTCGGAGGCGGTCTGATATATACCGCCATGAAGGAAA
>JAZNEQ010000161.1:0-2165 GCA_045588715.1 Eubacteriales bacterium
CCGCAGCAGCCGTCTTTTTGATCGGCTACGCCATGTATGCCGAGGTCATGCGCGAGAACGCGTATCTGTCGCGTACCGTTGAGGTGCAAAAGGGACAAAAGGTGGTCAGCACGGGGCTTTACGGCGTGGTTCGCCACCCCATGTATCTTGCCACGCTCCTGATGTTTGTGCCTCTGCCGCTGATCTTGCAATCCCTTTGGGGACTTTGCGTGTTTGGCGTCTATCCCGTGCTGATTGTGATCCGCATTCTGGGCGAGGAAAAGCTGCTTAGTGCCGAGCTTGACGGTTATGCAGACTACAAGAAAAAGGTCAAATACAGACTCATTCCGTTTATATGGTAAAAGACAAGGGAGACGCCCGCGGGTGTCTCCCTTATGTTTTGGAAATGTCGTGCGATTGTTATTTTATCTGTAGGGAGCGACGTCCCCTGTCAACAGCAAGATTGTAAACAATTGTGCAAGAGGATTGTAAACACTTTTGCATCGTGTGAGAAACGCATTCGGAAGCCGAACGGAGCATAGCGGAGAGAGGCTTCCGAATGCGGCGCGCGGCTCACTCGGAGCGCGCGATCCGGCGGTTAATTAGCTGCTCGTTGGCCAAATCGATCTCGGCAATTTTGTAATTACGGTAATGCAGCGTAGCACAAGATCCTTCGCTCGGACGGAGTTCGAGCCGGGCACCGATCATGGTCTCGCTCAGATAAAACACCTTTCTGTCAAATCTCAAATATCCTTTGTAATTGACCGTTAATATGCGATGTAATCCGCTGTATTCATACGGTTCAATTTTGTCGGGGTATTTTCTTTGGCTTGGTATGTAAATATCTGCAGGGCGCAGCAATTCAATTGCCTGATGCGGCCTGATCTCATTGTACTTAATCCGCCATTCTTGAAGATGTTTATCTGCATCGGCGAGATCTGCGAATGCATTTCGCTTAATAACCTCGTCCTTCATTGTGCGATGGAATCTTTCTATCTTGCCTTGCGTTTGAGGATGCAAAGGACGACCGTGTAACGGAACAATGTCCAAATCCATTAACCATCGTTCGAATTGTGTATAGCCACCCTTAAAACCGGCAAATTGACCGCCATTGTCAGATAAAATGGCCTTCGGCAGCCCAAATTCCTTGAAAACCTGCTCCATGCTTTGCATAACGCCAACTGTATTGTTCTTTGGAAATATACCCAGACAATACCGAGAACGGTCGTCAAGAACGTCAAACGGATAGCAACGAGTGCCATCGAGCAGCGGAAAATCTCCCTTGAAATCGATCTGCCATAGGTCATTACAATACTCTCTTTGGAAACGCACGTATGCCTGACGCTTTTCCGCTTCTGCTTCACTAATGCAGCCGTGCCTTTTGAGAATGTTATTTACAGTCCTTTCGCAGGGGATGTCCGTATAGCCCTGATCTATGAGAAATCTCCATATCGTTTTTGCTCCCCAAGCAGGATTTTCCAATCGAACTCGCAAAATCAATTCTTCGATTTCTGTCGGGGTTTTCCCGGGCACGTGAAACGGAGCGTGGCTCCGATCTGACATGTTGCCGTCAAGAGCATAGCGTTCCATCCACTTGTAGCCCGTTTTTCTTGTAATGTTAAACTCTCGGCATAGTGCACTAAGGTTTTTGCTATGCTTTGCTGCTTCTGCAAATTCTTTTCTTAATTCTTCCACAGTTTTGTCCTTCCAAGGCATCTTAGAATCCTCCTTTGGGGGTTCTTTTATGCCTTCATTATATCACAAAAACTGTATACAATCATCTTGCACTACCTGTATACTATCATACTGCACTATACAGCCCTCGACGTCCCGCCCTACATAAACAAATCTTTTCGCAATGCAATAAGTTCCATGTGCCTACCCGGGGCGTCGAGGACGTCGCCCCCTACGGTTGGTATTTTTTTGGGGGGAAAAACGGACACGGAGATTGATTTTGATACAATCTCCGTGTTAATTTTTCGCTAATTCTTCAGCCCTATGGGGCTGCTTTTTTATTATTTATCCTTCAATCAATCAGTCGTGCTCGGCCTGGATATTGTAGTATTCCACGCCAAAGACCTCGCAGCGCACGCCGTAATAAGAGCCCATGATGGGATCTTGGTCGTAGTAGTCGATCAGCAACACGCCGTTTGCGTAGCACTTGATGCTACAAGTCGGAGGCCAAG
>JAZNEQ010000162.1:0-9834 GCA_045588715.1 Eubacteriales bacterium
CCGAGGATCAAGCCTGCGATTGCCATACCGGCAAGCTTTTTTTCGGCAGATTTTGCTTTTGAAACAAAAGCAAAAACGATGGCAAGAATTGCACATATCAAAGGAATGATCAAAAGATCGCAAAAGCAACAGCAACAACAGGTAAAAAGGCTTGCAATTCCCAAAACGAGAGATGCAATGGCAAATCCACGCCCGCTTTTTGCGTCTTGAACGGGTGGAACGGGATCGAAAAACGAATTGGTTCCTTCGCTTGACGGTTGATAATCAAAGTTTTGATTCATAAGATGCCTCCTTGCAGTATATGCTGTTTATATTTTACTATAAAGACGTTCCATTTGCAATACTTTTTTTCAAAAAGACGTGTTTTTTGCAAAAAAAGCCCCCAATCAAAAGATTTTTGTGATACAATATGTGTAAAGTAATGAAGGGGAGGTAGAAAGGTATGAAAAAACAACGCAAATTGTTTTTGTGGCTTCATGCGGGTTTCATTTTGGTTGTTCTGCTTTCGCTTTTGTATCTTTTTTTGATAGAGCATCTCCCAAAACGGATCATGGGATGCCTTATGCACGATCTCGTATTCCTTTATTGCCCCGTATGTGGCGGGACCCGTGCGGTTCGAGCCATGCTTTCCCTGGATCTCTTAACGGCGCTATGCTGTAATGCGGCAGTCACAATTTCGGTGCTCTTGCTTGCCGTTCTTGATATTGTGGCGTGGAGGCGCTTTTTTAAGGGGAAGAATCCCTTTTTTCGGATCCCTGCTTGGGGATGGATCCTGTTTGCTTCCTTCATCGGGGTGTTTTTTGTGGGAAGAAACGTGTTGATGATCGTTTGGGGGATTGACCCCATGGGGGATTTGGGTGTCTTTTGGAAAATCCTTTTAAGGTCGCGCGGGGGTTGAATTTAGATAATTGGGGGGCGTTATCGCTTTGCATTTTGCAGATTGATAACGGGAACCCCCTTTTTTTGCGCGTAGGAAACGGTATATGCGGTGCCACCGCCGGCGCCTTCGCGCAAAAAAGCAATGCACAGGTCTGAACCGTCTACCAGGGCACGGTTCCTTTTTTGCATCACGCCTTGAAAATAGAAGGGACTTGTATATTGGAATTTATCCGCGTGCTTCTTGATATGGTCGTAAAGACGCACGTCTTCAAGCTTCCATCTCTTTGTTTGTTCGGGGCAGGGGAGATATAATTCAAGGCTTATGTCAGGGTAGATTTCTTTCATCTTGATGACGCAGAGCGCTGCCATGGTATCAAAGCCCAAGGCTCCTCCGGCACGAAAGATTTTGGCTCCGTTTATGATCTGACGCTCAATTTCACACGTCAGTGCGCTATAGAGCAAAGGATATTCCGCTTTTTCGATCTCGCGGTGTCCCGTAAAGCAAACCGTGCGCATTTTCTTCCCCCTTTTTTGATTTTACTATGCTTATTTTATCACAATGATCGCAAAAGGGGAATGGATTTTTTGTAAATAAAATGATTTTTTACAAAAAATCGTATGACAAGGCTCGACAAAATCTTGTTTTAGCCTCGTTGTCCTTCCTTTTTTCTTTGTCTTTAGTTGCAAATTTCTTTCAAGTGCTCCTTGTTTTGCCAGATACTCTCCCAAACAGCCAAAATACAACCATTCTTTTTTCGACCTTTTCTCAAGGGAGATGGGTGTAAAATAGTGGCAGATGCCAAAAAAGGAAGGGGTACATATATGCAGGAAGAAAAAATAAAGGGACGAGAGGAAAAACAAGAAAAAAACACACGCTTTGCGCAAGAAGTAAAAACGTGGAGTGGACGTCTTGCCTTTGAATTGCTTTTCTTTGGGGGTGCGTTTGTTCTGGGTGAGGGAAGGATGCTTTTCGGAAGCACTCCTTTGGGCATTGCATTGCTTTGCGGAACGGGAAAGCATACGGTTTCCGTTTTGCTTGGATTGATCGCATCTGCCCTGACACGTCCACAAAGCGCGCCGATCTACGTTCTTGTCTATTTGGCGGCCGCTGTGATTCGACTCCTTTCGGGGATGCTTTTGGAAGAATCCTCAGAGGATACAAAGAAGCTCTTTTGGAGAAGGGCAAAAAAACCATCTTCTCAAAATAAAGAATCCGAGCGACTTTTGTCACGTGTTTCGCAACGCTTGGAAAAGGGCCTTGAGGCAACGGGAGCCGGGCCGCTTGTTGGTGAGGTGCGCGGAATTTTTTCCGAAAGCATCGGCCTGCGTATGGCAAGTGCGGCACTCTCGGCGTTTGCGCTTTCCCTTTATCGCATTATTTTGGGAGGATTTCGGTTTTACGATCTGTTTTCAGCGCTGTTTTGTGTTGGGGTTGCTGTTGCCGCAACGGTTGTGTTTTCGGTCGCATTGGAGGAGAAGCAACGCTGGAGTCCTTTGCGCTTGTTTTCCGAAGGCGTTCTTTTGTTTTCCTTGGTGTGGTCGGCGGACGGTATTGTTTTTTGGGGGCTTACGCTCTCACCTGTACTTTCTATCATCTTCAGCCTTTGTGTTGCCCGTGGGAGAGGGGTGATGCAAGGGATCGCGGCTGCACTTTTGTGCGGGCTTGCCCACGCGCCCCTAAACGCACCGGCGTTTCTTTTTGCGGTGCTTGCCTATTGGTTCTTTCACAGTATGGGACGCGAGAGCGCCGGAGTTCTCTTTTCCTCCCTTTGTGTGCTTCTTTGGTCCTCTTATGCAATGGGGGCGGAGGTGCTGTTTAAAATGGTTCCTACGGTGCTGATCGCAGGGGTGGTATTCACGCTTTTGGAGCGTTTTATCTTTATCCCACGAGAAGATGCCGACACGGAAGTGGGAGAAAGCGAGCGGGCACGCAGTTTGGATGATTTGAAATACCGTGATGCCAACGAGCGTTTTCGAGGGATCTCCGATGCGTTTTCCTCACTTTCTGAAATGTTTTATAATTTGAGTGATCGCTTTCGAAGACCCGGAACGTTGGATCTGCGCCGCCTGTGTGATTCGGCATTTGACAGTCATTGCAGTGATTGCCCCAATAAAACGGTATGCTGGGGGCTGGAATATTCGGAAACGCTTTCTACAGTCAATTCCTTGATCAGCTCGCTTCATACCAAAGGAGAGGTGTCTGTGGCAAGTGTAGGCGCTCCCTTGGATCGCCGTTGCGGAAGGATGGAGAGCATTCTGGAACAGATCAATAGGGAGTGCACGCGACTGACGGGTGAAATGCTTCGAAATAACCGCACCGAGATATTTGCCATGGACTACGAAGGTGCGGCGAAGATCATCAGTGAGGCTTTGGAGGAGGATGACGGTGAGTACCAGTTTGATCCCGATTTGGAAAGACGTATTGCCGAATATCTTTCGGATGCGGGGATCGGTTTTTCCGGTGTAACCGTTTACGGAAATCGCCGCCGCAGGATCCTTGTACGCGGGGCTGATATGGAAAATGCGAAGGTGACGCTTGAGGTGCTTCGGTGTGATCTTGGAGAAATGTGCACGTCGCGTTTGGAACGCCCAAGCTTTGAGGTGGAACACGGTGTGAGTAGTATGGTCTTCTCCTCCGGACAAAAGATGTGTGTCCGCGGTGCACAAAATAATATTTCGGCAGATGGCGGGATCAGCGGTGACAGTGTGAATCTATTTACCAATAAAAAGGATTATTTTTATGCACTGATCAGCGACGGTATGGGGGCGGGGCACGAGGCGGCACTTACCTCGGGATTGTGTTCCGTATTTATGGAAAAGATGCTTCGTGCAGGAAATCGGGCGCGCACCTCTTTGCGAATGCTGAACAATATGATCCGATCTCGCGGTGCTGATAGCACAGGAGAGTGCTCCTCTACCATCGATCTCTTGGAATTGGATCTGATGACAGGAAGTTGTACTTTTATAAAAAGCGGTGCTGCGCCTTCCTTTATCATTCGGGGAAACGTGGTTCGCAGAATGCAGGCGGGAACGGTTCCCATTGGTATTATCTGTGCTTTGGATGCCAAAGAGACTACGTTTTCCCTAATGCCGGGAGACACGGTGGTCATGGTCAGTGACGGTGTTATCGAAAGCGAAGGGAACGGAGAATGGTTGGTTTCCTTTTTGTCGGAAGTAGGAGAGATGACCCCCGACGAGATCGTATACAATATATGTCTGAAGGCGGGCTCGCATGATGGGCACGACGATTGTTCTGCCATTGCTTTGAGGATCGAAGCTGCAGAATAACGCTTTGAAACAAACAAAAAACGCTTACGGGATTTTCCGTAAGCGCTTTTTGTTCGATTTTTACGCGTCCTTCTTGACGTCGAGAACCTGCTTTCCGTTATAGAAGCCACACACCTTGCAAACGCAATGATTCTTTACGAATGCGTCACATGCAGGGTTGGAGCACTTGTTCATGCCGGGCATGGAAAGCTTGCTGTTATTAGAGCGTCTCTTGTCTCTGCGGGCCGCGGATACTTTTTTCTTCGGTACTGCCATGTCTACACCTCCTCGTTACTTATCTTCCTCATTTTTGTCAAACAGCTTCTTCAGCACGGCAAGCCGCGGATCCGGTTCCACGGTGGGGCAGCCGCAATCGCCGAGGCGACGGGGCTTTCCACACTTGGGACATAGGCCGGGGCAATCCTTTGAACACAGAAATCTCATAGGGAAGGACAGGAGCAATTCCTCGCGGATCGTCTCGTCAAGATCGAGCTTGCCGCCAACGATCACGGCATACTCGTCTACGTTCTCCTCGAGCTGTTCTTCTGTGAGAGTGCCCTCCGCAGCGACCGTCCGTTCCAGCTGAACGGCAAAGTCTCCGCTGACGGGCTCCAGGCAGCGAGCGCATTCCGCATGGTAAGCAACCGTTGCCGCTAAGGTCAGGTGCATATAACCCGCCTCATCGGTCACGTCACCCACCACGTGGGCATCGCCGTCGAATTCCGCGCCATCCGGAAGATCCGGTGTGAGCAGATAATCGATATGAATATGATCCGTTTCGCCGCGAAGCATTGGGCGCATATCCAAAATCATGATCATCTACCTCCCATTTTCGGTTGACATAAAATGCGACAACTAATATTATAACCGCTTGAATGCGATTTGTCAATAGTTTTTTTCTAATTTTCCACCCAAACGAAAAATCTTTTCTTTTTTTGAAAAAATGCGAGCTTTATGCAAAAGATGAGGTAAAAGCGATTGACAAAAGGTGTATCACATGATAAAATAACCCAAAAGTGATTTTATGATCGAAAGGGGGAATCGGATTGAGAATCGCGGGTGTGATCTGTGAATGTAATCCTCCGCACGCAGGGCATTTGTATCTTTTGGAGCGCGCCAAAAGCGATGGCGTTGATGCTGTCATTTGTTTAATGAGCGGTTGCTTTGTACAGCGCGGTGAGGCGGCTGTTATCGATGCGTATGCACGCGCCGAGATCCTTGTGCGCACTGGGGCGGATGCCGTTTGCGAGCTTCCCATCCCCTATGCCGTCTCCAGTGCAGAATATTTCGGAGGCGCGGGAGTGGATATACTGAAGCGCCTTGGTGTCAATGAGCTTTGGTTTGGGTCGGAGACCGGGGATCTTTCTGCCTTGTCGTTCCTTTCCGATCTTGCCGAAAGCGAGGCGTTTGTTACTCGCTACCGCGCGCGATGTGCAGAGGGAGAGGGAACAGCACAGGCGTATTTTGAAACGCTTTCCGAGCTTGGAGGAGAGAATGCGCGGCTTTTCCCCAACGACATTTTGGCACTCTCTTATCTTCGCGCCGTTCGCCGTACGGGAGATGATATCCGCCCCGTGGCGGTCAAGCGTTTTGGAAGCGGTTACAGTGAGCGTGCGATCAAGGCAGAGGAATACCCGTCGGCGACAGCTTTGCGCCTTTTATGGGAAGAAAAAGGGGTAGATGCGCTCTTGGAGCATCTTCCGCCACAGACTGCAAAGATCGTGCAAAGAGAAGCATTTGCCGCACGTGCACCCGCAAAGCTTGAAAATGCGGAACGTCTGATCCTCGGAAGTTTGCGCCTTGCCGACCCTCGGGAGCTTTCTCGCTACGCAGGGCTTGGCGGGGGGCTTGCCACACGTCTGGTAAACGCGGCACGCTCTTCGTCCTCCTTGCAGGAGCTTATGCTGCGTGCAGCTACCAAGGCGTATCCCGATGCGACCTTGCGCCGTGCGATCCTGTATGCGCTTTTGCGGATTGAAAACGCAGACCTTCAAACTCCCGCTTCCTACGTTCGTCTCCTCGCTGCAAACGAGCGGGGATGTGAGCATCTTGCGACGGTGCGCCATGGCGGCGAGATCTGTGTTTTGACAAGACGGGGGGATATCCCCGCTTCGGCGGATGCAAAACGCCAGTTGGCTTTAGAGGAGCGCGCCTTGCGGCTTTATACGCTCATGCTCCCCACCGCGGATGGAGAAAAGCGGCTTCTTTGCCACAAACCTGTCATTCTTTGAGAAAGAATTTTCAAAAAAATGAAAAAATACGAAAAAAACACTTGACATCCGCGTAAAAATCGTGTATAATCGGGAAAGATAATTTTGTTTCGGGAGTTTTTCCCGTGATGGATATTATCTCTTGTTTACCGGTGGAGGGGGGGATATAAGATGGCAGAAATCAGAGTCAAGGAAGGCGAGTCTCTCGACAGCGCACTTCGTCGCTTTAAGCGTGCAACCGCCCGTTCGGGCATCCTCACCGAGCTTCGCAAGAGAGAGCACTATGAGAAGCCGAGCGTGAAACGTAAAAAGAAGTCTGAAGCAGCCAGAAAACGCAAGTATAAATAATTTACTTGCCAAAAGAACGGTCACGGCACCAAACGGAGCCGTGACTGCTTTTTTTACCCTGAAAAAATAACGAAATTTACATTTTTTTTGCAAAAAGTATTGCAATGCAAAAAAAAATGTGCTATACTATGTTATGGTAGAGTATAGTTAGGATGTAGAGTGGGCTTTTTAAGAACCCGCTCTTAATTTTTGGCTTTTGAAAAACGAGGTTAAAAAATGATGAAGAAAAGCAGCGGCGGCGTTGTACGTGCCGTGAGAGAAATTGCCGAGCCTCTTGCGGAGGAGCTGGGGTACGTTCTTTGGGATGTGGAATACGTCAAGGTGGGGGCAGATATGTATCTGCGAATTACCATCGACAGCGAAGAGGGGATCACCATCGACGATTGTGAACGTATGCACCGTGCGATCGATCCGCTTCTTGACGAGGCAGATCCCATTGAGGATGCTTACCATCTTGAAATTTCCTCTCCCGGGCTCGAACGGGATCTTAAGGAGGATTGGCAAATTGAAGCTTGTACCGGCTTTTGCGTGGAAGCGCGCTTTTATGCCCCCGTCGACGGCTCAAAGAGCTGTGTCGGTGAGCTTTTGGGACTGGACGAAAACGGTAACGTTTTAATCGATTGCAACGGTACAAAGCGAAGCCTTGCGCGTGCGACGATCGCGGCGCTTCGCACTCGCTACGATTTTGATGCAGAATGATCAATAACGACCATTAAGGATACGGAAAGGATACAGAAGGATGAACACAGAGTTTTTTACGGCACTTGATTTGTTGGAGAAGGAAAGAGGCATTCCCGCGGCATACATGATCGAAAAGATCGAGGCTGCGTTGGTTTCCGCTTATAAGAAGGAGTACGGCAATAATACCAACGTTCGTATTCTCATCGATCCCAACAAAAAGGACGTTAGAGTCTATCAACAAAAAACGGTTGTTGAAGAGGTGGAAAATCCCGAGATCGAAATTTCTCTTGCGGATGCGAAGTGCATCGCAAAGAAGTACGTGCTTGGCTCTGTTGTAGAGACCGAGGTCAAACCCAAAAACTTCCGTCGACTCAGCGCGGCTGCCGCAAAGTCTGTAATCATTCAAGGCATTCGTGAGGGCGAGCGCATTGCTATGCAAGAGGCGTATGAGACCAAGCACGAGGAGATCATTACCGCGACCGTCAGCAAGGTCGATCGTGAGACCGGCAACGTTGTGTTGGAAACGGATACCAGCCGCGCAGTGCTTCTCAAGGGAGAACAGATCCCCGGTGAGAGCTTTTACGTGGGAGACAAGATCAAGGTGTTCGTTATGGAGGTCAACAAGGAATCCCGCGGCCCCGTGGTTACGCTTTCCCGTGCACATGCAGGCCTCGTTCGCCGTATGTTTGAATTGGAGATCCCCGAAATTGCCGACGGTATCGTAATGGTTAAGGGGGTCGCTCGAGAGGCAGGCTCCAGAACCAAGATCTCGGTTTATTCCAGGGATCCTGACGTTGAGCCCGTAGGCGCTTGCATCGGTAACAGAGGCGTTCGCATTTCCTCGATCCTCGATGAGCTTCGCGGAGAAAAGGTGGACATCGTTCTCTACAGCGAAAAGCCGGAGGAGTACATTGCGGCGGCGTTGTCTCCGGCAGAGGTCCTTTCCGTTACCGTAACGGGCGAGCGGACCTGCCGCGTACAGGTAGCCCCCGACCAGCTTTCTCTTGCCATTGGTAAAGAAGGACAAAATGCACGCCTTGCCGCACGTCTTACCGGCTTTAAGATCGATATCAAGGCCGATGGGGCAGAATAATACCGAAATATGGAAAAGAAAGTAAAGAAGATCCCAATGCGGCAATGCTTGGGATGTAATGAGCATAAGCCAAAGGCAGAGCTGCTTCGCGTGGTCCGTAGCCCGGAAGGGGAGATCAGTCTTGATTTTCGGGGAAAAAAGTCGGGGCGCGGTGCGTATATCTGCCACAGCCTCAAATGTCTTCGCCGCGCGCGCAAGGGGTGCCGCATCGATCGGGTTTTGGAATGCGAGATTCCGGAAAGCGTATACGATGCGATGGAGGCGGAGCTGGAACAAAATGAGAAATGAATCGACAGGGGATCATAAGGCGTTTCGCGGTGCCGTTGGAATTTGCGCCAAGGCAGGAAAGCTGATTACGGGAATTCCTATGATCTGCGAGGCTATGAAGGCGGGAAAAAGAATTTTTCTCGTGATCGAGCCCTCGGATAACTCAAACAATTCATCCAAGCGGTTGCACGACCGTTGCACTTATTACGGGGTGCCGCTTTACACACTTTCCATTGACGGAGAAGCGCTTGCTGCTTCCGTTGGAAAAAAGGCGCGGATCGGTGCTCTTGCCGTAACGGATGAAAATCTTTACAGACTTGTTATGTCAAGCCTGAACGAAAAAAAAGAAGTCTGATATGCGGGAGTCTGCGGCTCACGCACGCAATACTTATCAATCCGCAAGGCTCTGTGCGCCCGGCGGACATCGGGAGG
The DNA here is from genome assembly GCA_045588715.1 of Eubacteriales bacterium. Taxonomy (GTDB): domain Bacteria; phylum Bacillota; class Clostridia; order Oscillospirales; family CAG-272; genus UMGS1865. The sequence continues at coordinate 9,178 of JAZNEQ010000162.1, forward strand.
AAATATGGCATCATCTATGAATCAACAATTCAAAATTACCAAGCTTGCGAAGGATCTTGGGCTGAAGAGCCGCGATCTTGTCGAGCTTCTGGCACAAAACGGCATTGAAGCGAAGACAACTCAAAAGGCATTGGAGCCGGTGGAGTTTGATATCCTTTTTGAACATCTTACAAAAAACAATCAAATCACGGATATTGGAAGCTATCTGGACGGAGTGACCTGTATTCCCTCTAAAATCAAAAAAGAGGAGACTCCTAAAAAGCCGGAGGTTGAGGCAGAGTCCGAGGTGAAAAGTGAGACAGAGCCTGAAGCAAAGCCCGAGGAAAAGCCCGAGGAAAAGCCCGCGCCTAAGGCCGAAGTGAAGCCCGAGGCGAAGGTTGAGGTATACAGAAAGGGGACGAACTTCGGGAAGCTGCTCTTCCACCGGCAGCAGCCGGCATCCTGCCAATATGACCGGGAGCAAGCAAAGCATCAGCCATTGCAGTCTGTTTCCGCGCACAAGCGTCACCCGCTTTCAAGTTTCATTTTATTGAAAATATCTATCAATTCGGTTAAATCATATCATTACTATACTAAACACGATCCCCGCTCACAACGGTCTATTTGTAAGAAAGCAGTACCTTTCATCACTTTTTCTCTTGACATTCCCGTAGCCCT
>JAZNEQ010000163.1:0-5484 GCA_045588715.1 Eubacteriales bacterium
CCGTTTGCTCTCTCAAAACTGCTTCGCACCTCTCGGTGAATCAATTTTTGATGAATTTTTGTGGGGCGAGGCGCAGGGAAGTGTGGACTTTTGGGTCCGAGCCACGCAAAAAGGCGCGGAAATTGATCGTCGAGAGGCTCGTTGGTTCGAGTCCCGTTTGGTTAGCGTAACGCCTTGCATTTTTGACAATTAAAACACTTTTCAAGGCTGCTTCTTTTGACTGTTTATTTTAAACCGATAACTTTCCATACCGCAAGAACAACATTACTCTTGGCGGCAGAGCCACCCTATTTTCCTTCAAACAGATCCTTGATATCCGCAACGATTCCAAAATCGCTGTAATCAAAGATCCTTGCGTTTTTATCTGTATTGATCGCGATCACAACACCTGCGCCCGAAATTGCCACCGTGTGCTGTACCGCTCCCGAAATGCCAAACGCCACATACACCTTTGGCGAGACGGTCTTCCCCGTCAGTCCTACCTGATCTTGATATAGCATCGTTCCGTTATCGGTCACAACGCGCGAACAAGCAAGCGAGGCACCGTATTTTTCGGCAAGTCGTCGGATCTCTCCGACATATCCCTCAGCGCCTCTTCCAACGGAAAAGATAACATCCTCACCGTTGCCTTTTACGTTCCGTACCGTCGCAAACGCCATCTCGGCATTGCTTGCGATATCGGCAGTCACGTTCCCGCCCAACGCAGGACGCGTCATAATAAACCGCTCGCCCTCTCGCCGAAAGGAAACACAGTCCGCGCAGATCCCCGCGCCAGTAAGAACTGCAACCCGCGCCGCCAAAGGTCTGTATTTGTCGTTTGATTCAAACAACACGACCTTGGCACCAAGCGAATCAAGCAAAGCTGCAACCTCGCGTGTACTCTTCCCCTCCACGTCAAGTCTGATGGCTTGCTTGGCGTAGCGCTCGGCAACGTCTTTAATATCCCCAACGTAATAGATTCGTTCGGTTCGTTCCAAACCGCACTCTCCGCTATTCGTTCGCTCCCTTGCAAGTCCGTCTTTAATAAGTGCATCGAGCTCGGAAAAATCAGCAAAACGGCAGCTTCGTCTGCCAACCGCACTTTCGTAGGAGCGAATAACCCGTGTCGGTGATCCGCAGGAACCGCATTTGTCAGCGGCACACGAGAGTATCGTGTTATCCCACACCTCAACCGTTCCTTTTTTTGAGAAGATCGACGGAAAACGCAACGTTCTGATCCTCTCAAAGGTAACGATTGCACTGTTTTGAGGAGAAGCAAACCTTCCGCTCCTGGTCTTCATATTGCCGCATTCGAATTCCATGACACCTGAAATAAGATCAAGCCCCAGTCTTTCCGCAATCATCGGCGGTACCTGGGCGGTGTCACCGTCAATGCTCTGCCGACCTGCAAAGATCAGATCAGGCGACAATCTTTTAAGCGCCTCGGAAAGCACGTAGCTCGTTGCCTGCGTATCGCTGCCCGCATATAACGGGTCGGAGATCAGAATAGCTTTGACACCAAGCCTCGTAAGATTTTCAAGCGCCGGAAACGCCGACGGGGGAGCCATCGACACAACCGTGATCTCGGCCCCCCACTCAAGTGCGCATTCCAGTGCCGCTCCGTCAAAGGGGTTCAGTTCTCCCCGAAAGAATTTAAGCAGTACTGTAATCTTCATTTTAGTCCTTCAGTTCGGAAAGAAACTTTCCGATCTTTTTGTATTTTTTAAACAACGCTCGGTATTTCTCCGTATTTTCACGAATGGGATGTGTTTGTTCAATGATCTTTTGTGTATGCACCACCGCATCATCAAGATCTGCAAAGTATCCAACTGCCACCCCCGCGCACATGCAAGAGCCAAGTGACGAATCACTTCTTTCGGTCACGACAAGGGTAAGATCAAGCGCATCCGCGACGATCTGACGCCAAAGCGCGCTCTTTGCGCCTCCGCCGATCGCTACGGCCCTGTTCCCCGGTGCGATACCGTGCTCCTCCAGATAATTCTTGCAGTCCAAAAGGCTCATGGCAACGCCCTCCATAACGGCTCTTGCAAAATGCGCCTTGGTATGTGACGCGCCAAAACCTATGAAGCTTGCACGTATCGCAGGATCGGCATACGGAGTCAGCTCGCCCATAAGATAAGGATTGAACACCAAGCCGTCACAACCGATCGGGATATCCTTCGCCATCTCGTCAAACTCGGAATAATCCCCTCCAAAGGTATCGCGGAACCATCGAAGCGACGCGGCACAGGATTTCGTAGCGCTGCCGGGATAACAGAGACCATCCTTCAAATGCGAATAATTGATAATATTACGGTCGGGATAAAATCCGTCGGAGATCACGCAAATGCGTCCTGCCGTAGCAAGCTTCAACGTAACGTCTCCGCTCTTCACAGCCCCTGCCGCAAGGACCTCCATCGCCGTATCGGTGGCACCGCAGATCACCTGTGTTCCAACCAAAAGTCCCGTGTCACGCGCCGCAGCTTCATTCACCTTTCCCACAACGTCAAGGGGAGACACCACCGTTGGCATCATTTTCCGTGTAAGCCCCGCGAGCGAGAGAAGCGTATCGTCCCAATCGCGCTTGTCGAAATCAAAAAGCATACTTCCTTCGGCTTCGATGCGGTCGGTCACAAAATCTCCTGTAAACTTCCCGCGCACGAAATCCTTGGCGAACGTAACTTTTTTTACTCTTGAGAAAGTTTTCGGGGCATTGTTTTTAACAAACATGATCTCCGGCAAGGACCATATCGTATCAACTCTATGCTTGCACTTTTGGAAGATCTCATCTCCAAAATTCTTCTCAAGATCGTTTTTTTCATTCACGGAACGTGTATCTGTCCAATAGACCGAGGGGCATACCGGCTCGCCCTTCTCGTCAAGGAGGACCGCGGTATGTGTCGCCGCGTCAAAGCAAACGCAATCAATAAGAGAGGGGTCTATTCCGTCAAGAACCGTGCGAATATTCTTGACCGCGGCACGATACCAATCGTACGGATTCTGCTCTGCCCGTCCGTCCTCACCGTAGTCGGTGGAATACTCTGCGGTCGCGGTATGGATCACCCTGCCATCCTTGTCCATCAGCGTTGCCTTGCTTGCACCGCCGCCAAAATCTACGCCTAAAACGTACATCTTCTTCTCCTTATTTGCTGGCTACCCACTTATGACATTCTTCGGGAGCGCTGAGAAGCCCACGGCTCTTTCCTGCCATGATCCAAAGACAATAATTTTTATATCCCGGAGCAACGGTCATGGGATGATAGCCCTTGGGAATCTCAACAAAGTCGCCGTTTTCAATTTTGTAAGCCTCGTTTATGTCGCCCTCCGAGGTATAAACCGCCTGGAAGCCAAAGCCTTGGGGCTTGTCAAACTCAAAGTAATAGATCTCGTCAAGCGCGCCCTCACGCGGCAGATCGTCTACGTCGTGCTTGTGGGGAGGATAGCTTGCCCATCCACCGTCCTCGACCCAGAATTCGCCGATGTAAAGATGATTCGCCTCTTTCGTTTCGGGGAAGGTGAATGCGACCTCGCGCACAAACGATCCCTTACCGAAGGTTTTCATCTCCACCTCGTTTTGCTTGATCTGATAGGGAGCATAGTACTTTTCGGCGGGAGCCTTACAAACAGCGATCTTCACGTCGCCTCCCTTTGCTGTGACGGTGAAAGGTGTATCCTTTCCAACGTATGCACTCTCGGCTGCACCGTCAAATACGCTCTCGCGGCATCCCACCTCCGAGAAGCAGAAGCCCTCTCCGCGCACTTCACATTTTCCAAAGAGCACGATCAAAACGAACTCCTTGCCGCACTCGTCCACAGTATAGCTCTTGCCATCGGCAAGCATCAGCATATCTGTTTCCGCGTAAACCAAGGGAGAGTTGCGATCGGTGATCACTCTCTCGTATCCGTATTTTTGCACGTACGATTTCTTAAGATTCATGTCCTGTTCCTCCCGATATCAATTTACATATTTTCAAGCAACATTTCCTCGACGGTGATGACTCTGTATCCGTCGGGGCAGCAATCCTTGAGAGCAACGTACTCGTCGGGGTTCTCGGTGACGAGCGTCAAGCATCCCATATTGATCGCATTTTGCCATCTGTCGCAAGCAACCTTACGGATCACTTCGGGCATATACTCTGCCATGATAAGATGTCCCGCAAGGTTTGCTTCCTTACCGCAAAGGAGCATGTCGCGCGATACACCGACAGCATTGATCAGCGCTCTGCCGCTTTCCGTATCTTCCAACTCTCTTGCATAGGCACAGTGATCCTGAAGCGTATATTCGTTTTCACCGTGCTTTACGTTTATTTTACCACTTTTTATCAAAGAAAGCAAGTATTCGTTAAAGGAAACAAGTTCAGCATCAAGTGCAATTCCCCATTCCTTGTATTCATGGCGCATAAAGGCAAGATCGACAGGGTCGTAGACCACAATCGTTTTATATTTGTTCGCATGAGCAGCAAAGGCCTTCGCGGCATTTTGCGTTTCTTGTGTTTTACCACTGAGGAACCAAAGGGAGCGCCCGGTATCCTGCAACTTGGTAAATGCGGGCGTTACACCGGCAAGGGAGAGAAGCGAGAGTGCGCGAATAACGCAGTCGGGAGCCTTAATGGCAGCATTGGAACCTGCCAGGAAGAGAACGTCCCCCTCCTCGGAATAGAAAGGCTCAAGCGACTTCGGCATTTCCGCACCGTATACGTTGCCTGTCTGCATCTGCTTCTCGATAAGAGCAAGTATATAATCGGGGGTCAGACCTGCCAAAGCGATCTCTGTTTTTGTCTCTTGCACAAACACCTTGGGATCAAATCCTGTCACACAGTTATTTGTGCAAGCTCCGCAAAGCATGCACTCGTAAATATTATCAGCCACTTCGCAAAGCTCGGTCGCTCCTCGTTCTACCATAGATATGGCAAAAGCACGGGCTCTCGCGGTGTTTCTTTCCAACCCCGTCGCATTACCGATCGGGCAGATGTGTCTGCACATCCAGCAAAATCTGCAATTGTTAACGATATTTTTTGCATTTCCCGTAATATTCATATATGTAGCCTCCCTATTAAAGCCCGAGCTTATACGGATTCATGATTCCGTTCGGGTCAAGCGTCTTTTTGATTCCCTCAAACACCTGCATTGCGGGTCCGTACTGTTCCTTCATCATTCTGCCAAGCTTGATTCCAACACCGTGATGGTCGTTTACAACACCGCCGTTTGCCAATGCAGTGCGAATTCCAAGCGTCCAGATCTCATTGTGCAAACGCATCGCCTCCACAGGATCCTGGGGAACGTATTCGCCGTCAATGATAAATCTGTCGTACATCATAGCGCCCCATTCATACCAGTGAGAGAAGTGCGCGATAAATTTAGCAAAGGGATATTTTGTTTCAACGGCTTCCTTCATTGCCCAATAGATTTTTTCTATCTTGTCATAGGGAGCGATGGTATCCATAGTACCGAAGAGCTGGGGAATGTCCATCATGTGTCCGGGATAGAAGAACGTTATCTTTTCCT
>JAZNEQ010000164.1:0-21327 GCA_045588715.1 Eubacteriales bacterium
TGAGGAGCTTGGGCGGCTTCTTGAAACGGCAGGCGGATGCGTTGCCGCAAAAATGATACAAAACAAGGACAGACCCGATCCGCGTACACTCATCGGCTCGGGAAAGGTCGCGGAGCTTTGCGAGCTTTGCAAAAACGCGTCCTTGGAGCTTTGCGTGTTTGACGAGGAGCTTTCCCCCTCGCAGATACGGAATTTGGAGGATGCTCTGGGAGAGGGCGTGCGCGTGATCGATCGCTCAATGCTGATTTTGGACATCTTCGCTCTTCACGCGGTCAGCCGCGAGGGAAAATTGCAGGTAGAGCTGGCACAGCTGAAGTATACGGCGCCACGTCTTACGGGACACGGAACCGAGCTGTCGCGCTTGGGCGGCGGTATCGGGACGAGGGGTCCCGGAGAGAGCAAGCTTGAAACCGACCGCCGACATCTGCACCGCAGAGTCACGGCGCTTGAAAACGAGCTATCAGAGCTGGAACGAAACCGCTCCACCATGCGTGCCTCGCGTGACCGAAGCGGCATTCCCAAAATTGCCATTGTGGGATATACCAACGCGGGCAAATCCACGTTGCTCAACCGCCTGACCGACGCGGGTATTCTTGCCGAGGACAAGCTCTTTGCCACGCTGGACCCCACCACGAGAAAATACGAGCTCCCAACGGGGGAAAGCGTGCTTCTGACCGACACGGTCGGGTTTATCCGCAAGCTTCCGCACCATCTTGTCCACGCTTTCAGATCGACCCTTGACGAAGCTGTCTATGCCGATGCCCTCATGATCGTGATCGACGCGTCTGACAGAGAATTTCACGAGCAGTTAGAGGTCACCGAGGCGCTTCTTGACGAGCTTGGGGCAAAGAATAAGCCACGGCTGTACGTCTTTAACAAGTGCGATCTTGGTGTGAAAGCGGACTTTTCGATGGGAACGCCCGCCACACGCGCACGCACGGTGATGATCTCGGCGGCGACAGGCCAGGGGATCGAGGGGCTGGTGCGTGAATTACAGGCACTGATATTGGAGGGGCGGCGGCGCGTGACCTTCCGCATTCCCAACGCGCAGGCGGGGGCGCTGAACACCCTTTACAAAAGCGCCACGGTCGAAGACGTGGAGTACGGTGCGGAGTTTATACTGGTGACCGCAACCGTAGACCCGAAGGTATACGGAATGCTCCGCGCCTTTGATCCCGATTGGCAAGAACCGACGGAAGAATAAACAACGCAAGGAGAAAGCAGATGGCGGACGCCGTATTGTATACCACCCTCGAGGGGGAGGGAGAAGCAGAATTTACCGAGAAAAAATCGGTGTTTATAGGCTATGCCGCCCACGTTGAGAACGAGGAGGAGGCGCTCGCGCGCATCAAGCAAAGAAAAAGCGCCTTTTCGGACGCGCGGCACAACGTTTGGGCCTATTTGTGCAACGGCGAGATCGTCGCGCGCTATTCCGACGACGGAGAGCCGCAGGGGACCGCTGGCGTGCCCGTGCTCGACACTGTAAAGAAAAGCGGCGTGACCGACGCCGTCGTCGTAGTCACCCGTTATTTCGGAGGTATTCTTTTGGGTGCGGGGGGACTTGTGCGTGCCTATTCGCACACGGCACGCCTGGCGCTCGAGGCGGCGCATATCATCACCTACGAGCAGTATACCGAACTGAAGGTCACTTGCTCCTATTCCGAGTACCAGCGCTACACGGCGGAGCTGCCGCGCTTCGGCGCCGTGATCGACGACACCGTTTTTTCGGACCGTGTCACCGTTCTTTTTGCGGTGAAGGAGGGGGTTTGTGAAGCGCTGACACAGCGTATTCGCGAGCTTAGCAACGGAAATACGCTGCCCCTGGTGCGCGGAAAGCGCTTTGACTACAGATAATTGAAAGAAAACGAAAAAAAATATCACAAATAAAGAACGAAAAAAAGTATTTTTGGGTGAAACTGCGTATTATATCATTAACGATGCAAAAAAGATGCTGTCACATTTGACGCATCTTGCCTGAATCCGACGATCCTTTAGAGGATCAAGCGGCAAAATAAAGCAAGGAGGGAACATGAGCAGCTTAAGAGAAATTTTTCTGGAGCGTGAAAAAAACACGCTGTCGCCCTACGCATTCTTAACGGCAAACACGCGCGGGCGCGACTATCCCTGCGTGCCCTGTGACGTGCGTACCGAATTTCAGCGTGACCGCGACCGTATTACGCACTCGCAGTCCTTCCGCCGACTGATGAATAAAACGCAGGTGTTTTTAGCCCCCACGGGCGACCATTACCGCACACGCCTGACCCACACCCTGGAGGTGACGCAGATCGCGCGCATTATTGCGCGCGGACTGCGGCTCAACGAGGATCTTACCGAGGCGGCAGCGCTCGGGCATGATCTGGGGCACACCCCCTTCGGGCATTCGGGCGAGGATGCGATGCGCAATCTGTACGACCCCTCCTTTACGCACTACAAGCAAAGTCTGCGCGTGGTCGAGCGGCTTGAAAACAACGGTGCGGGACTCAATCTGACGTGGGAGGTGCGCGACGGGATCGTCAACCACACGGGAAAATGTATGGCATCCACCCTTGAGGGCGTGATCGTAAAGTTTGCCGATCGCATTGCCTACATCAATCACGATATTGACGACGCCTGCCGTGCGGGCATCCTTCATGCGGAGGAGATCCCGCGGGAGATCCGCGAGGTGCTGGGGGAGACGCACAGCAAGCGCATCAACACCATGGTCACCTCGGTCATTCGTGCGAGCACGGATAAAAACGAGATCTGTATGGCACCCGACGTCGGGGAGGCGACCAACCGCTTGCGTGACTTTTTGTTTGAACGCGTATACACCGACTCGGTTGCAAAATCCGAGGATGGAAAGGCGCACGAAATGTTAGGACAGCTCTTCGGTTATTTTTTGGAGCGTCCCGAACAAATGCCCGAGCTCTACCGCAGAAACGCACAGGAGGAGGGCGTGGCACGTTGTGTTTGCGATTTTATTTCGGGTATGACCGATCGCTATGCGATCGAAACCTATAAAAAGCTTTTTATTCCGCACGTGTGGAGCACTTGAGGCGGATGGGAACGGAGTGAATCGACATGAGATTTCCCGAAAATTTTATACAGGAGGTCGTGGACCGCACGGACATAGAGGAGCTGGTCGGCAGATACGTCACCTTAAAGCGGACGGGCTCTAACCTTGTTGGCAGATGTCCGTTTCACAGCGAGAAAACGCCGTCCTTTTCGGTATCCCCCGCAAAAAAAATGTTTTTTTGCTTCGGTTGCCATGCGGGCGGATCGGTCATCACCTTCGTGCAAAAAATCGAAAATCTCGATTTTGCCGATGCGGTGGAATTTCTTGCCAACCGCGCCTCCATTCCGTTGCCGCAAACGGGAGCGGAGCCGTCGCAGAAGGACGGCGTTGGCCGACGGCGTGTTCTTGAAATGAACCTTGAGGCGGCGCGATTTTGGCGCGAATGCCTCTTTGACCCTCATGTGGGGCAGGCGGGTTTGGATTACTTTTTAAAGGAGCGAAAGCTTTCCCCCTCGGTCGTCAAGCATTTTGGACTTGGCTTTGCGCCGAACAGCTTTACGGCGTTGCGCGATCACATGCGGGCGAAGGGATATCGCGACGAGGAGCTGATCGCCGGCTATCTTTGCGCACGCAGTCAAAAAAACAACAGCGTATACGACATTTTCCGCAATCGGGTCATGTTTCCCATCATCGACCCGTCGGGAAACGTGGTTGCCTTCGGCGGCCGTGTGATGGACGATTCCAAGCCAAAGTATCTCAACTCCTCCGACACGGCAGCCTTTAACAAACGCAAGCATCTGTTTGCCTTGAACTTCGCCAAGAACTGCGCCTCGGAGCGTATGATCCTTTGCGAGGGGTATATGGACGTGATCGCCCTGCACGCCGCGGGCTTTGAATCTGCCGTGGCAACCTTGGGAACGGCGATCACACCCGAGCACGCGCGTGTGTTTGCCAAATACACGAAAAAGGTCATCATCTCCTACGATTCCGACGAGGCGGGGCAAAACGCCGCGCAAAAGGCAATGCGCCTGCTATCGGAGGTGGGGGTCGAGGTCAGGGTGCTTAAGCTGACGGGGGCAAAGGACCCCGACGAATATATCAAGCGCTTTGGTGCCGATCGCTTCCGTGCCTCTTTGGAGGAGAGCCGAACGGGCTTTGAGCATACCGCCCTCGGGGTGCTTTCGCGCTACGATCTTTCCGTCAGTACAGAAAAATTAAAGGCGTCGAACGAATTGTGCCGATTGATCGCCCAGTATCATTCTCCCGTGGAAAGGGAGCTGTATCTGCACTATATCGCAAAGCAATTGGAGCTTCCGCACGACGTGCTTAAAAATTCCACGGAGCAATTTATCCGCCGCCTTCGCCGTGAAGAGACGGCGAAGGAGAGCCGTGAGGCGCAAGCCACCGTAAAAAAATACGGGGATATGATCAATCGCGAGGCATCTCAAAATCCGCGTGCCGCCTCTGCCGAGAGCGCGGTGCTGGGGCTTCTTCTGATGTTTCCGGAATATCGGGACGCGGTGGAGCAAAAGGAGATCCCACTGTCTCCCGACGATTTTATCACAAGCTTCCACAGGCGTGTGTTTGAAGCGGTGATGAAGGAGCACGCGTCACCGTCCGGCTTCCGCTTTGAAATGCTTGGTGAGAGCTTTACGCCCGATGAAATGGGGCGGATCGGCGAGACCGAAATGTCACGCCAGCAGTTGACCCAAAACGGTCCCGAGGTGTTCCGCAGCGCAGTTGAGGTGCTCAGGACAGTCAAAGAAAAGGAAGATATGAAGGGTGAGGACCTCGGCACCCGGTTGGCATATTTAAGAGAAAAGAAAGCAAAACTACATAAAGGAAGGACAGACCGGAATGAAGGAAATTGAAGTAAAAAGCGAAGAGCTTGAAAATGAACAGAAAACAGACAAAGAGACGGCAGCTCCCGAAGCTCCTCAAAAAAAGCAGGTGGACGTAAATCTCTTGATCGAAAAGGGAAAAAGCGGAAAGCTTTCCGCGTCTGACCTTGACGAAGCCATTGAGGAAATGGATTTTGATGCCGAGAGCATCGATAAGCTTTACGAGACGCTGGAGGACAACGGCATTGCGTTTGAGGCGGAGATCTCCAGTGAGGAGCTCACCGCCATCGAAACCGAGGTCGAGGCGTTCAGCGCCGCAGAGAATATGGAACGGATCCTCGAGCAGGAGGGGCTTGCCATCGACGACCCCGTGCGCCTGTACCTCAAGGAGATCGGACGTGTTCCGCTGCTCAACTCCGAGCGCGAAAAGGAGCTTGCCGAGCGTATGATGGCAGGGGACGAGAACGCAAAGACCGAGCTGGTGGAGGCAAACCTTCGTCTGGTCGTCAGCATTGCAAAGAGATACGTGGGAAGGGGAATGTTCTTCCTTGATCTGATCCAGGAGGGAAATCTCGGCCTTATGAAGGCGGTCGATAAGTTCGACTACGCCAAAGGATACAAGTTCTCCACCTATGCTACCTGGTGGATCCGCCAGGCGATCACCCGCGCCATTGCCGATCAGGCACGTACCATTCGTATCCCCGTACACATGGTAGAGACCATTCACAAGGTCTCCCGCGTGTCGCGCCAGCTTTTGCAGGAGAACGGACGCGAGCCCACCGCGGAGGAGATCGGCGAGCGGATCGCGCTCAGTGCCGAAAAGGTGCGTGAGATCATGAAGATCGCGCAGGATCCCGTCTCTCTCGAAACCCCCATCGGCGAGGAGGAGGATAGCCATCTCGGTGACTTTATTCCCGACGAGGATACGCCCTCTCCCGCAGAGGCAACCTCCACAAATATTCTGCGCGAGGAGCTGGAGCGTCAGCTTCATACCCTGACACGCCGCGAGGCACACGTGATCAAGCTTCGCTTCGGACTTCTCGACGGGCGCACCCGCACCCTTGAGGAGGTCGGTAAGGAGTTTAACATTACGAGAGAGCGTATCAGACAGATCGAGGCAAAGGCACTTCGCAAGCTGCGCCATCCCAGTCGAGCACGTCATTTAAAGGGATTTATGGAGTGATTCTTTGGTTTCAAACCACAAAAAAGAGACTTGTGTTTTGTGTAAATTGTATGCTTGTATAAGCATTATGTTATAACCGAAGCGCTCTTTTTTGTGCTTTGTGACTTGAATTTATGAACACTTCGTGACCGAAAAGTAAAAAGCGCTCGACGCCTCATTTTCCGTTACAAAAAATTCACTTGACATATACCAAAAAATAGTGTAAAATATAATGGTAAAAATGCGCTTTGCTTTGCAACCCGTTCGCGCAAAGCAAACGAAACAGGAGGATTGGACATGAAGAAGAGACTGACTTGCTTGTTTTTGTGTCTTTTGATGGTGCTTTCCGTATTTCTTGCGGGCTGTGCGGAGGAAACCGAAGAGGACGTACAGGACAAGATCGAGGAAATGGCTGCCAAAAACACGGTAAGCTTAACGATGTGGGTCGTATCCGAGGAAAAGGTCAGCGATACGGTTGCCGCGGCGGTAACCAAGGAGCTGAGCACCCTGACCGAGGCGAAGTATAAGGCACGTCTGGAAATCAAGTATTTCACCAAGGACGAGTATTATGAAAACCTTACGAGCTCCGTTGCGGCTTACCTGAAGGATAGCAAAAACAAGGTACAGACAACCGAAGAAGAAACGCAGGACGTTCCCCAAACCGAGGAGGGAGCTGACGGCTTGCTTCGGGATAAATACCCCGATTTTGAAAAGAACCAGGTCGATATCATCTACATCGGCGACGTAAAGGAAAAGAGCGGTGAGGCATTCTTTAACGAGTTTGTTTCCAAGGGCTATCTTGCAAAGCTTGACGAATGCATCGATACCAACGCAAAGACGCTTCGCGAGTATCTTTCTCCCACCCTTCTTTCCGCAGTTCAGAAGAACGGTGTGACCTATGCGATCCCCAACAACAACGTCATCGGTGAGTACACCTACATGCTCATGAACAAGGAGCTGATGGACGTGATCTTCTCGGGCTACGTGCTCGACGGATCGATCGATGCGCTTTACAACGATCACGTGTACGGATTTTTGGATCAGATCAAGACCATGACCGATTCCTCCGTGCTTCCCATCGATGCCACGTATGAGGAATGCCTTGAGCTTTTGGCGCACTATTGGTCCATCGATTCCAAGACCTACGATATCAATGGCACCGATTTCTCCGTATTCGGTAGCCTCTACGAGGATCTTTCCGAGCTTTCGCGCGGCTCTGTTTCCCTGGACGTGGAGTCTCTCTTTGCAAACCCCGAGTTTGTAAAGTCCTATCTCAAGCTCAACTCCTACCGCCTTAACGAGGAAGGACGCGATTTCTTCCGCAGTGAGAAGAACGAGAAGACCGTTTACGATAAAACGGCGATCAAGTTCCTCAAGGGGGACCTTACCATCTTGACCGAGGTCGTGGACGAAAACACGAAGGAATCCGTATACTACTACGACGATACCGACGGAACCCGTTACTATGCGGTTCCCGTAAAGTATCCCAGCGCAACCTCCGACGATATCTACAGCAATATGTTCGGCGTGTTTGCAAACGCGAAGGACGTTTCCCGTTGTATGGATATCATCACCTGCATCAACACCAACGAAAAGGCACGCAACATCCTCCAGTACGGTATCCTTGACGAGCATTACTCTCTCAAGGAGCGCGAGGTAGAGGGGCTTGCCGAAAGCGAAAGGTCCTACTACGTCGAGCCCAAGAGCGATGGCGGAAAGCTCCTTTACAATATGGATCTCTACGCAACGGGCAACGCCTTCTTAGCATATATGCCCGCCGAGATGAACGAGAGCGTTTGGGAACGCGGTAAGGAACAAAACCGCAGCTCCTTGGTAGATCCCTTGCTTGGATTTGACCTTGACGAATTTGCATCCTCCGCGGCATCCATCGGAAACGATCTGACCCTTCCGTCCGTTGCCTACAAGGAAGAACTGTCCTGTAGCTTTACCTACGTGTCCGGCTACTCCAAGGAGGTTCTCTCTCAAAACGCGACCCTGAAGGATTGGATCAAGTCCTGCGACGAAAAGAGCAAGACCGAAAAGGGTATCTTCGTTTATAAAACCTTTACCGAAAACAAGTCTTCCCAAAAGATGAACGCCGTATTCTACGTTTATAATACGCTCGGTGCGGCAAAAGCAACGGTCGATCCCACTACGGGTGCGTCGATCCCCGCGTTTGAGGTGGTTGCAACCCCCAAAAAGACACCCGTTATGAACGGCGAGACCCAAAAGATTGGCGAGGACGGAAAGCCCGTCTTTAACGAAACGGGAATGGATCTGTGCTTTAAGTACGGTGCGCTTTCCGATGGATATACGCTTTCCGTGGTCGAATACGTCGGTACCTCCAACGCAACCTATGAAAATACGTTGAGCGCGTTGGTGGGTAAAGAGGAGAAGGCGGTTTCCCTCAAGGACGCAAACTACGTCGTTTCCATCGATCCCAATCACACAAACTATTATGACGTAAACGTTTACGGTGACCTTTACGTTGAGCACTTCAAGTCCAACGACTATATTTTCAACACGGTTTCCGACTGGATCAACAACGATGGCAGCACCCACCGTATTCTTCGTTGGAAGGAGACCGCAGGTCAGAAGGATAAATACACGTTCCTTATCTACCTTGGCGACGTTGCTACCGCTACCAAGCTGAACATAAACGTGTTTGGCGACGAGAAGACTCCCGTGCTTGATCTTTACTACGTTGCCGAGGGCTATGCCAAGGACGAAAAGGACGGCAGAGTGAAGCCCATTGCCGACTTTAAGGAAATGATCGTAAACGGTGACATGAACAGCACCGACTATAAGAGCAGCGCTCCTTACATCCTGTACTACGTTACCGCAGAGGTTGCGAAGGGCGTTGAGATCTCGATCAATTCTACCCACGAGACGCTTGGCTCTATGCGCAACGGCAAGGCAGGCAAAATCGAAGAGCTTGCATTTGATTTGACCGACATGAAGGATCTTTCCACCAAGATGGATGTCTTTGGTGAATTGGATACCGAGCTGGTGGCCTACATGGAAGAGCTCAACGCATCTTTGGTAGCCATTCTGAATGCTTGCACGACCTACGACGAGCTTTGCTCGGTCGTCAGTGATTTCTCGGTGCTTCTCGATCCTGCAAAGGCTGCTACGGTAGCAGACCTTAAGAACGAGGCTGTCATTGCCCTGTTTGCCGATGACGATGCGCTGAAGGCACTCAATGAAAAGATCGTTCATATCACGAGCCGCGAGAATCCCGCAGGCTCCGATAAGGACGATGCTCCCGAAGGAGACACCGAGGAGGGTGGATCCGAGGAGGATAAGGCACCTGCAGCAACGGGTGCGGATTCGATCTACTACTATTCTCCCTACGGTATTTACTACCAGTGGATGAAAGAGTATTCTTATCTTCCCAAGTAATTAAAAATCAAAAATAAAGAGGCTGCCTCAAATGTGAAAAAACATTTGAGGCAGCCCCGTTTTTTAGCGTCAAGCGACGTGAGCGGCGCGCCGCGCCGCTCAATTCATTTACGATCTCCCCCAAAACGGTACGCCGCGGCGGCTTTATCGTATTGTTTACTCTCTTTTATTCGGGTTGATCGGCGGCAAGGTTTTGTATAGCAAGGTTTCTTTTTACGGCATATTCGTAAGCGATCTTGGTTCCGCTGTGTGGCGTATGACCAAATAGATCTCCCTTGCCGTTTTTTTGTCGGGGAGGGACGTAGCTTGCGTGATAATAGCAAATACAGTATTGGCTGTGATCGATCATTTCAAAATTTCGCTCTACGTAAGAAGCGCGCCCCGCACGCATTAGCTTTACAGGGTAATACGTGTCGTCGTAGCACTCCAGAAGCCGTTTTTTATATCCCTCGTCAATATAAGGAAATTCGGCACGCACGTAAATGCGTTTCACGTGTGGGTATTTCTTCTTTAGATCGGTTACCGCGTCAAGACAAAGGCGGTCAAATTCGCTCTTGCTTCCAAAATAAAAGGTATTGACACCTTGTTCCGAAATCAAGGATTCGATGACGTTTGTAAGCCTTGCGATCAATGCGGGGCTTTTATCGATTTTTCTGTGACCGAAAAAGCAGCAAGCGTTTAATTTTTCCATACCGTCACCACAAAATAAAGAGTTTTAAAAAATTATTTGTTTCCTTTTGCTCGGTTGTGTGTTTTGCAAAGCATTTGACAGTTTTTTGCGTTCGTTGCACCGCCGCGGCTCCATGCGGTCACGTGGTCGGCATCTGTTTCGGTAAGGGTTTGATAGATTTTCGTTCGCCACAGCCCTTGTCTTCCTTAAAATTGCTATGCGCCTCCCGCAAAAACAAAAAAGGCGCCTGCCGAAGCAAACGCCCAAAAAACGCAAACTCCGATAGTCGCCAAACTAGTCTTATATGAAGTGTGTGATACACTACCACAAGCAGGAATTTGCATTTTTAACAAATTACCGTTATGGTAGTGTACGCCGAAAAAAGGGTATAAATACCCCTTGGGATCAACACACTTTTTTTGACAATATTCAACTAGTTTGGCACCTTCTATTATACGCTCTGCCGCACGTTTTGTCAAGGGGATGTAAAAATTGTTGTTGGGAATATATAAAAATTACTGTTTGGAATTCATGCCTTATGATACAATACCTTATATTTATTGACTATTTGAAAAAAATATGATACAATAAAGAAGATAGATATCTGTGTCTTTACAATAGCCAAAAAGCATCGGAGGGCGACCTATGAATGAATTGATAAATAATAATCTTGTCAAACAAATTAAGAGTTTGCTTGAGGCTTCACGTCAAAAAATTGCCGTTGAAGTCAATACCACTCTTTTGCATACGTATTGGCAAATCGGCAAAATTATCGTTGAAGATGAAGCATTGCATATTGGTGACGTTGAATACGAAAAGCAATCCTTACGTCAGCTTTCCAAAGTGCTTACTACCGAGTTTGGCAAAGGGTTTTCGCGCTCCAATCTCTCTAATATGTGTCAATTTTATTTAACGCATAAAGATGTCCAGACGGCGTCTGGACAGTTATCGTGGTCGCATTATTGTGAGCTTCACGCCATATCCGATGAGCAAAAGCGCAGCTTCTATGAGAAAGAATGCATCAACGCGCATTGGTCTGTTCGTGAGCTTCGCCGTCAGATCGAGACTTCTCTTTTTGAAAGATTGCTTCTCTCAAGCGGTGACGCGAATAAGGAAAAAGTGATGTCGCTTGCTACGAAGGGCAATGAAATTGCAAAACCGGCGGATATTATTCGCGATCCTTACGTTTTTGAGTTTTTGGGACTTCCCGAGGACAAGCCGTTCCTTGAAAGTGATCTTGAAAAGGCACTTGTTGATCAAATCGAAAAGTTTTTGCTTGAGCTGGGCAGAGGCTTTATGTTTGTGGGAACGCAACAGCGTGTAACGCTTGGAAATCACCATTACTATGTGGATATGGTTTTCTATAACAAAATTCTGCGTTCTTACGTTTTGGTTGAACTCAAAACAACAAAGCTTATGCCCGAAGCTGTGGGTCAGCTTAATATGTACCTCAATTATTATGCAAGCGAGGTCAATGACAGCGACGACAACCCGCCCATCGGTATTATCCTTTGCACAGATAAGAACAGTATTGATGCAGAGTACGCCCTTGGCGGTCTTTCCAATAATCTGTTCGCTTCAAAGTATGTGTTGTATATGCCCAATAAGGATCAGTTGATTGCCGAAGTCGAGAAGGTCTTGGACAAGTGGCATAATTCCAAAGAAAATTAAAATGATCAAGCGGCTCTGTCCCATTCTTTGCTTCCCATAGCCCCAATCGTGTCGAATAGAACTTCACCGCCGAGAAGTGCCCAAACGGTTACTTTCGGCGGTGTTTTACTTTGGTAATGTCAAATGTACGTAAAAATTACTGTTTGGATTTTTGTTTTTCCTTCTTTTTTCGCTTTTCTCTTGCAAAAGCAAAAAAAATATGCTACAATAAAAGGCGATCATTTTTTGAAAGGACCTATTGAGATGTTGGGAGAACAAAAGGTATGCTATTCCGGGGTTCAGCCGAGTGGAAACCTGACCATTGGAAATTATTTGGGGGCAATTCGTAATTTTGCCGAATTTTCAGAAAAATATAAAACGTTTTACTGCGTTGTGGACGAGCATGCGATCACGGTGCGCCAAAACCCCGCGGAGCTGCGCCGCCGCACCTACGAGACCTTGGCGCTTTATATGGCGTGCGGGCTCGATCCCGAAAAAAACACGCTGTACGTACAGTCGATGGTACACGAGCACGCGGAGCTTGCATGGATCTTAAATTGCTTTACCATGTTTGGCGAGCTTTCCAGAATGACGCAGTTTAAGGACAAGAGCGCAAAGCACTCCGACAATATCAACGCAGGGCTTTTTACCTATCCCGTTTTGATGGCAGCGGATATCCTTCTTTACCAAACGGACGTGGTGCCTGTCGGAATCGACCAAAAGCAGCACGTTGAGCTTTGCCGCGACATTGCCGAGCGTGTCAATCAGATCTATCCCGATCTCTTCACTGTGCCCGAGCCCATTATGCCGAAGAGCGGTAAAAAGATCATGTCTCTTGCCGAGCCGACGAAGAAAATGAGCAAGTCGGATGAAAACGTCAATGCCGTAGTGTATATTCTTGACGACCGTGATACGATCATTCGTAAGTTCAAGCGTGCCGTCACCGATTCGGGCGCCGAGATCCGCTTTTCCGAGGATAAGCCGGGGGTAAGCAATCTGATGAGCATTTACTCCTGCTTTACAGGCAAAGAATACGACGAGATCGAGCGCGAGTTTGCAGGGCGCGGCTATGGCGACTTTAAGCTTGCCGTAGGTGAGGTTACGGCAGATGCGCTGGCGGGCGTACAGGCAAGATTTGCCGAATTGATGGGCGACAAGGCTTACCTTGAGGCACAGATGAAAAAGGGCGCGGAGGAGGCATCCTACTATGCCCGCCGTACGCTCTCCAAAATCCAAAAAAAGCTTGGTTTTGTGCAGATCCGTTAACAGAAAAATCAAAAAACGAATATTTTTCACTCAAAAGGGGAACAATCGCGGTGATTGTTCCCCTTTTTTTAGGAATATTTGGGAGGTAGAAATGTTTTCTTTGATTTTGCTTTTTGTTTTTGCTCTGGTTTTTGTGCTTATGCCCTGGATCATTGCCCTGTCGTGGAGGATCGGGGCGGTAGACGTTCCCGGGGATCCCAGGCGATTGCACAATAAAAAGATCCCGCGCTGCGGCGGGATCGCCATTTTTGGGGGCACTCTTGCAGGTGCTTTGATGTTGGGGGACGTGTCTCCTTACCTAACGGCAATGCTGTGGGGGGGCGGCGCTATGCTGGTAATTGGACTTTTTGACGATATTTTTTGCCTGCGCGCATCGGTCAAGCTCCTTTTTCAAGTTGCGATCTCTTTTTCCGCGGTGGTCGGGAGTGGGGCTCTTACCACGTACACAGACGTCGCGTTTGCCGTTTTTTGGTTGGTCCTGCTGACAAACGCACACAATTTTATCGACGGGATGGACGGGCTCCTTGCGGGATGTGCGGGGTGCGAGGCGATCTTTTTGGGCGTGATCTTGCTTCTTCTTGGAGAGGGCGGAATGTGGCAACTTTCGTTTTTTCTTGCGGCGGCGCTCTTCGCTTTTCGTTTGTATAACCGTTACCCCGCGCAGATCTTTGCGGGGGATTGCGGCTCGGGTTTTGTAGGCTTCTTTTTGGGAGCTCTTTCCTTACCCCTCTTTTCTGCGCCCGTCATATCCTTTTTTAATCTTTCCCCTCTGTTTTTGTTCGCTTATCCCATCACCGATCTTGCAAGCTCTGTTTTGCGGAGAGTCTTGCATGGGAGAAGTCCCTTTTCCGCGGATCGCGCGCACCTGCACCACAGGCTGTACGCAAAAGGGCTCGAGCATGCGGATTGTGTCATCCTTTTGACGTCGGTCAGCATCAGCCTTGGCGGAGTGGGCTTGTTTTTGTGCGACCGTGCGCTTTGGATCTATGCCTCGGCGGCGGCGGTGGGAACGGTGTTGCTTTTGCGGTATTTGCGTCGGAGTCTTGAAATTTGAAGCAGGGAGCCCCCCAAAGCGGTCGAAAAGCGGTCGAAACGCCCCGTTTTTTGTTTTTTTCGTTGACAAATAGGGGAATGTATGATATACTGTAGTGGTAAATTTCCTTCTTTAGGAGCTATTTTTTATGCTTATCAGTATGTTGTTTCTTTTCGTTCCGCTTCTCTATATGGCGGTGCGAGTGCTGTGGGCGGTGTTTTCCAGAAAATTGCAAAAAACAAGATTCCGTTTTTTCGGCGTTCTTGTAAGCTTTGCGGTTGCTTTGGTAGTTACGTTTTTTTCCAAATTTTTTATGGGCGCCGATTCTTTTATGGCAAGCACGCTCCTTCCTATGCTCTTTTCCGAGGATGCGGAGATCCTCGCCTTTCTTACAGAGGCTGCGTCTCTCCGCCAATTCCTTACGGGCTTGATCTCTTCTTTGGCAGCCCCTCTCCTGTTTCTCGTCGTTTTTATGCTTTTCGATCTCATTTCCTGGATCGTATTCATAATTGTTTTTTCGTTTAAGAAAAAGAAGAAGGACGAGGAAGCAAAAAAAGAAGAGCGTTCGGCGCTCTCCGTTTTTGCCACCGTTGCCTTTGCCCTTGGAAATGCGTTGATCGTTTTGTTTGTTTGGATGCTTCCCATTGGTATTTACGCAAGCGTTTTGCCCTCGGCAATGTCCTGCGTTACAAAAACCGATCTTCTTCCCGCAAATGAAAAGGCAGAGATCGAACAGATCCTTACCGATCATATCGAGCCGATCGATCAAAATCCGTTGGTGAACACCTTCCGCTTTCTTGGCGGTTCCGTTGCCTCCGATATCATAACCACCTTTAAGGTCAACGGTCAATACGTAAATCTTAGAA
This sequence comes from Eubacteriales bacterium, assembly GCA_045588715.1. GTDB lineage: Bacteria > Bacillota > Clostridia > Oscillospirales > CAG-272 > UMGS1865. Next base: position 14,886 of record JAZNEQ010000164.1, read on the forward strand.
ACGAGGTTGGCACCATCTCCGAATTTGTGGGAGATCTCGCTTCCTTGGGGAAAGTCCCGTACGAAGAGTACGGAGAGGCGCAAAGTGCGCTGTTTGATGAAATGTCAAGCGCATTTGCCTCCTCCAAAACGCTTCCCCCCATTCTCTCCGAAACCGTCCATGCGGCAACCAATGCATGGCTTCAAAACGATACCTTTTTTGGAATGGGGATCGATATGCTTTATATCGATGAACGGGGCGTTTTTAACGGTCTTGTCAATAAAACCGTTTTGGTCTTAAACCGCGATACCGTGCCGGGGCGCACGGATCTGATCTGTCACGACGTGGATACGACCTTTGATATGATCGAGGTTTTGATCAAACACGGGGCGCTTTCAAGCGCTTCTCACGAGGAAGATCTTCTGGCAAGGCTTGCCAAAGACGGAACGGTGAGAGATCTTGTTGCGGTTTTGGAACAAAACGAGACCATGTCGGCTTTGATTCCCGAAATTACCAACATCGGTATGAGCGCCATCGGCTCTACCCTTGGGGGAGAAATGGGCGAGAGCGGCGAATACAGCGAGATGATGGACGGGATCGCCAACGAGCTTAACGACGTTAAGAAAATGAGCGAGGAAGAACAGCTGGATGCCGTCAGGGAGCTCATCGGTGCCGAGTTTGAAAAGAACGGACTGATCGTGGAGGAAGCGGTCGTCAACGACTATGCCGACCGTATGGTAAACGATCTTGTCAGAAAAGACGGTGACGACAGCATCGATTCGACCGACCTGCTGATCTTTTTCTCGGAAAACTCCTGGGAGGCAAACGCGGGCGCATCGAACTAAGACGAAAAGCCGCAATACGGCGTTGGCTTGCATAAACCTTTGAGATCCAATAAAGGAGGTGTCTTGAATGCTTTTTCGGGGCGCCTCCTTTTGCATTTTTGTAAACGGAGAGGAGAATTTTTATGAACGTTTCTGAAATATTGGCGCACTGCGACCATACCTTGCTTTCTCCCGCCGCCACGTGGGAGGAGATCCGCAGGCTTTGCGACGAGGGGATCGAATACAAAACCGCATCGGTATGTATTCCGCCATGCTTTGTAAAGGAGGCAAAGGCGTACGTTGGAGAGCGGCTGAAAATATGCACGGTGGTGGGCTTTCCAAACGGAGACAGCACCACGGCGGTCAAATGCTTTGAGGCAGAGGAGGCGATCCGCGAGGGGGCCGACGAGATCGATACCGTGATCCACGTCGGCGACCTGAAGGCGGGGAACGACGGGGCGATCCTTGAAGAATTGCGTGCAATGCGCGAAGTGTGCCGCGGAAAAATTTTAAAGGTGATCATTGAGACCTGCCTGCTTACCGACGACGAAAAAAAGCGGATGTGCGCGATCGTTACCGCGTCGGGGGCAGATTATATCAAGACCTCTACGGGCTTTTCCAAGGGAGGGGCGACCCGCGAGGACGTTGCTCTCATGTGCGCCAACGTGGGGAAGGGTGTCAAGGTCAAGGCGGCGGGCGGAATTTCCACCCTGCAGGATGCCCAAGACTTTTTGGAACTGGGAGCCGACCGCCTGGGTACCAGCCGCATCGTGCGTCTTGTGCAAAATACAAATACTGAGGAATTGAACCGATATTGAAAGGAGAATTCACATGGCAACACCGCATATCGCCGCAGAAAAGGGAGCGTTTGCAAAAACCGTTTTAATGCCGGGAGATCCGCTTCGCTCCGAGTTTATCGCAAAAACCTACTTAAAAGATCCTGTGCTTGTCAACGACGTGCGCGGCGTGCACGGATATACGGGTGAATACGAGGGGAAACGCGTGTCGGTGATGGCATCGGGCATGGGACAGCCCGCCATCGGCATTTATTCTTACGAGCTTTACAACTTTTTTGACGTGGAGAGCATTATCCGTGTGGGAACCTGCGGAACCTACGATCCCGAGCTGAAATTAAAGGATATTATCATTGCGATGGGTGCTTGCACCGACAGCAATTTTGCGGCACAGTACCGTCTGCCGGGCACGTTTTGCCCCATTGCCGATTTTGATCTTGTGCGCCGTGCCGCCGACGAGTGCGAGCGGCTTGGGGTGCGGTATAAGGTAGGAAATATCTTTTCCTCCGACCACTTCTACGAGGATGACAATTCGGGAATCACCTGGGCAAAGATGGGAGTTCTCGGTGTAGAAATGGAATCTGCGGCGCTGTATTGCAATGCCGCAAGGGCAGGCAAGCGCGCGCTTTGCATTTGCACCGTCAGCGATTCGATCGTGCATAACGAAAGAAGCACGCTGGAGGAACGGCAAACGGCGTTTACGCAAATGATGGAGGTCGCGCTCCGCCTTGCATAATATGAAAAAACGTGTTTTTTTAATAGTTCTTGACAGCTTTGGCATTGGTGAAATGCCCGATGCCGACCTCTTTGGCGATACGGGTAGCAATACCCTTGCCTCCGTTTGCGCACACCCCGATTTTCATGCCCCCACGTTGCGTTCCCTTGGGCTTTTCTCCATCGACGGGGTTCAAAAGACCGTGGGGGGAACGGGGGCATATGCCCGTATGCGCGAGGCATCTCGGGGAAAGGACACCACGGTGGGACATTGGGAGATCGCGGGGATCGTTTCCAAAAAGCCGCTCCCCACGTACCCCGAGGGATTCCCGCGCGAGGTGATCGACGAATTTAAAAAAATCACGGGGAAAGAGGTGCTTTGCAACCGTCCGTATTCCGGAACCGAGGTTTTGTTGGACTATGGAAGGGAAGCGGAGGAGAAGGGCGCCTTGATCGTTTATACCTCGGCGGACAGCGTGTTTCAGGTGGCGGCACATACAAGTCGCGTTTCTGTCGACGAGCTGTACGGTTACTGCGAGGCGGCGCGGAGAATGCTTTGCGGCGACCACGCCGTGGGCCGCGTGATCGCACGTCCCTTTGAGGGGGAATACCCCAATTACCGCCGCACGCGCCGTCATGATTTTTCCCTGGAGCCGCCGCAAAAGACCATGCTCGATCTCTTGTCGCAAAACGGATGCTCCACGCTTGCCGTTGGAAAGATCGGAGACATCTTTTGTATGCGCGGGATCGGGGAGCACTATCCTACCGACGGAAACGCTCACGGGATGAAAATTACGAAGGAGATTGCACAAAAGCGGGATTTTTACGGGCTTTGCTTTGTCAATCTCGTTGATTTCGATATGCTTTGGGGGCACCGCAACGACGTTGGCGGCTATGCGCGCGCCATTTCGGAGTTTGACGCGTGGCTTGGCGACTTTTTGCAAGGACTTGGAAAAGAGGACGTTTGCATCATCACCGCCGACCACGGCTGCGATCCCGCAACGCCCTCTACCGACCATTCCAGAGAGTATACCCCCATGCTGATCTGTGGGGAGGGGATCCGCGGCGGCGTGAACCTTGGAACACGCACGTCCTTTGCCGACGTCGGGGCTACTGTGCTTGACGTCTTCGGAATCGATGCCTCCCCCATTGCGGGGGAGAGCTTTTACAGCGCTGTGAGAAAGGAGTGAAAAGAGAATGACCGTGGATGAGAGATCCTTGATCGAGGCTGCCCGCAAGGCGGCAAAAAACGCCTATGCGCCCTATTCGGGCTTTTCGGTAGGTGCGGCGCTCCTTGCCTCCGACGGTCGCGTTTTTACGGGCTGTAACGTAGAAAACAGTTCCTTTGGCGTTACCAACTGCGCGGAGCGAACGGCGCTCTTCAAGGCGGTCAGCGAGGGGGCCCATAGCTTTTGCGCCATTGCCGTAGTAGGTGGAAAAGAGGGGGAAGCCCAAAAGCCCTGTCCTCCCTGCGGCGTTTGCCGCCAGGCGCTCTCGGAGTTTTGCCAAAAGGATTTTTTGATTCTTCTTTTTGACGGTGAGCACGTGCTGCGATATACCCTTGAGGAGCTGCTGCCCTGTACGTTTGATCGCCATTCCTTGGAAGGAGCGCTTTGATGGAAAACGTAAGAATGTACGATATTATCAAAAAGAAGCGCGACGGGCATAAGCTGTCGCGCGAGGAGATCCATGCCTTTGTTACGGGATACTGCAAGGGCGAGATCCCCGATTATCAGATGTCGGCGCTTTGCATGGCGATCTATTTTCGCGGGATGAGCCCCGAGGAAACGGCAGATCTTACCATAGAGATCCGAGATTCGGGGGAAACCTTAAACGTAGAAGGAATCGAAGGAATACGCGTGGATAAGCATTCTACGGGCGGTGTTGGAGACAAGACCAGCCTTGTGGTAGCCCCCATTGTTGCGTCCCTTGGACTTACCGTTGCCAAAATGAGCGGCAGAGGACTTGGACATACGGGAGGGACCGTAGATAAGCTGGAATCGATTCCCGGCTTTCGCACCGAAATGACGCAAAAGGAATTTGTTTCGGTCGTGAAAAAAACGGGCATCGCCATCGTTGGGCAAAGCGAAGAGCTGGCGCCCGCCGATAAGCTGCTTTACGCGCTGCGCGACGTGACGGCAACCGTTGACAGTATGCCGCTGATCGCCTCCAGCATCATGGGGAAAAAGCTGGCGGCAAACGACGACTGCATTGTGCTTGACGTAAAAACGGGGAGCGGCGCTTTTATGAAATCCCTTGAGGACAGTACGGCGCTTGGCGAATTGATGGTAGATATCGCAAAGCGTGCGGGCAAAAAGGCGGCGGCGCTCATCACCGATATGGATGCCCCCTTGGGGCGTGCGATCGGAAACGGGCTTGAGGTCAAGGAAGCGATCGAGGTCCTGCAAAACAAAGGACCGCAGGATCTTTGCGACCTGTGCGTAGCACTTTCCGCACACATTCTCTCTCTTGCCACGGATGAGGAGATCGGTGTATGCGAGGAACGGGTCAAGGCGACGCTTGCCTCGGGAGCGGCATTTGAGCGTTTTTGCGAAATGGTTGCGGCGCAGGGGGGCGACCTTTCCTGCGTTCACGATTCTGAAAAGCTGTGCCGTGCCCCTTATCAATATACGGTCACCTCTCCCGCAAGCGGCTATGTTACAGCCACGAATGCCGAGGAGTATGGCAGAGTCAGCCTTTTGCTTGGTGCGGGACGCAGCAAAAAGGAGGACGTGATCGATCCTTATGCAGGGCTTTATCTTCATGCCAAAAAAGGGGAGCACGTAAACGTGGGCGATCCCATCGCAACCCTGTACGCCTCACGCAACGACGTGTTTGCGCAGTGCGCCTCTTTACTTCTTGATGCGACCTCCATCGGCGAAGAGCCACCCGCAAAAACGCCCTTGATCCATGCGGTGTTAACATGAGGATCGCTTTTTCAATGCGTGGGACTGTGAAATTTTTAAAAGGATATCATCATGCTGGTATTTATCACCGACCGAAAAAGACATTTTCAAGCACTGAGTAAGAAATTGCATCAGAGCGGTATTTATTTGTTGCATTCCTCTACCGATACCGCTCTGTTTACCTGCGACAAAAAGGACACGGGCGCGGTGCTCCTTGACTGCGTTCCCGCCAACCGAAAGTGCGAGGGGATCGCGGCGGCATTGCGCCAAACCTATCCCGATCTGCCCATGGCGGTCATTGTTGAGCGGGGGAGCGTTACTTCTATGCTTTGCGACAGGATCCTTTATGAGGATGCGCCCCACCTTTTCTTTGAGGACGTGCTGGAATTTTGCACGTTTTGCGGATTTGGGACGGGGCGCCTCTCCACCCCCACCGTCAGTATCGGAGCACGTGGGGAAGGTGCGCTTTACCTGGGATATCCGCTCCCCCTGCCGCCGCGCGCCCTTGAGGTCTTACGGTGTTTGGTTTACCGTTATCCGCATCCAACTGCGCAGGACGATCTGATGTCGCTTTGCTTTCCGGGGGAAGCGCTTTCCATTTCCAATCTTACCGTGGCGATCCATGCGATCAATTGCGCCGCCCGTGAGATCTCTCCCATGCCGCTCGTCGTCCATTTGCCAAGAGAGGGATACGTGCTTTCCCCTTGCGAATAAAATATAAAAATCCCCTTGTAGAGAGGTGGATTTTTTGTCCAATATTTTATAAAAATATTTTGTCTTTCCTATTGACAAACAAAAACAATTGTGTTATAATATCCAAGTACTTGTGATGAGCACACATCAATGCGAGTGTAGTTCAATGGTAGAATTCCAGCCTTCCAAGCTGGCCGCGTGGGTTCGATTCCCATCACTCGCTCCATACAAGGTTGCTCCCTTTACGGGAGCTTTCCTTGTGATGTGCCTTTAGCTCAGTTGGATAGAGCAACTGCCTTCTAAGCAGTAGGTCGGGGGTTCGAATCCCTCAAGGCACGCCATTTTTATATGGTGGGATTGGCGCAGTTGGCTAGCGCGTCAGGTTGTGGCCCTGAAGGTCGTGGGTTCGAGCCCCATATCTCACCCCATAAAAAACAAACCATCCCAATTGGGATGGTTTGTTTTTTATCGTGTGATCATACGCTTGAACCCACCCGTTTTGTAAGGCAAAAGGGAAGAACGTGCGCATGCG
>JAZNEQ010000165.1:0-10012 GCA_045588715.1 Eubacteriales bacterium
CCCAAGAGAAGCGAGAGGAGAAGGGGGAGCGCCACAAGAAAAAGGAGCGTTGAGAGCAGGATGGCAGCGCCTGTTTGCAAAAGGGTGAAAAAGAGTGTGAAGATCCGTATCAAAAAGGCAACCAGGCGAAAGCGGCGAAACCAGTCGATGACGCGGCGCGCGTAGACGTAGATCGAATTTTGCGTGACGAGGCACCAGGCATATCTCCAAAAATGCGTTTGCAGGGCAAGGGATCGATTTTTTAAAACGTCGCGCAACGCCTCCTCCCGTGTCTCTTTCTTCTCCGTGTGCTCCATTTGCTTTTCTCCCCCTTGGCGGTTTGGTTGGATTTTTGCCAAAAAGGGCGAGAAAAATTCAAAAAGCTATTGTAAAATCAGCGTATATTTGTTATAATATACAGAGTTATAATCATTTGACTCGTGGAACGAAAGGAGAAGGGTGTCATGGGTGCATACGCACGTGCGGGCACACGCCTTTGGGAGAGCGGCGGGAGGCTTTTGTTGATCGAAGCGCTTCTGCTTCTTTTGCTGTTGCTCCCTGCATATTTCATGATCTCGGGAGTGACCTCACTTCTTTTGATGCTTGTGGGAGAGGAGATGATCGGCGTTGTCGTTGTTTCGGCGATCTCCGCGCTCTTCACGCTTGCCTATTCCTTTTTCGTTTCGGTGCCGCTTTTGATGGGGCTTTTCCGCCTTTCGCACTGCTTGGCACTTGGGGCAGAGGTATCACTCTCCTGTCTCTTTTACGCATTTTCCGCACGGTCGCGCTATCGGGAGTGCCTTCTTGCGGGGCGGGCGGTCTTTGTCGGTGGCGCGGCACTCTATCTTTTCATCACGCTTGCCTATCTTGTGCTTTGTGTCTTTCTTCCTATAGGCGACCTTGGTACCTCTCTCTTTTTGCCGATCGCCGCGGCTTTCGTGCTTTTGGGATATTTGTTTTTACCCACGTGCTTTGTTGCGCTCAGACGCGCGCTTGGAAGGGAAGACAGCGCTCGCGCAGGGCTCTCTCTGCGGCTTTCGTTTCTTCCGTGGATCCTTTTGGGGCTTGCCACCTTCGGGATCCTCTTGCTGTTGGACGTGCTGCCGCGCCTTTTGATCGCCGCGGCGGCACCGCTTGACGTTTGCGATATCAAAGAGGACGGAACGTCACCGTCCTTCTCGGATAAATAATTCCGCTTGCCCATTCGCAAGCTTGGAACAGGAAAGGATTTTGACTATGAACGAAAAATTTTATCTGACCACCGCCATAGCTTACGCCTCCCGTAAGCCGCACTTCGGCAACACCTACGAGATCATTATGTCCGACGCGGTTGCGCGTTACCGCCGCATGCGCGGAAACGACGTCTTTTTCTGCACGGGTACCGACGAGCATGGGCAGAAGATCGAGAACCTTGCCAACGAGCAAGGGATCACACCAAAGACGTACGTCGACGGCGTTGCGGGGGAGATCCGCGGCATTTGGGATCTGATGAATACGAGCTACGATTACTTCATCCGCACCACCGACGAGGGTCACGTATCGGCGGTACAAAAGATCTTCCGCAAATTTTACGACAAGGGAGATATTTATAAGAGCAAGTACGAGGGCTGGTATTGCACCCCCTGCGAATCCTTCTTTACCGAGACCCAGGCGGCAGACGGCAAGTGTCCCGATTGCGGCAGAGACCTCTGCCGCGCGGAGGAGGAAGCGTACTTCTTCAAAATGAGCAAGTATGCCGACCGCTTGATGAAGCACATCGAGGAGCACCCCGATTTCATCCAGCCCGAGCTTCGCAAAAAGGAAATGGTCAACAACTTCCTCAAGGCGGGGCTTCAGGATCTTTGCGTTTCACGTACCTCCTTCAAATGGGGCATCCCCGTGGATTTTGACGACAAGCACGTCGTTTACGTATGGCTCGACGCGCTGACCAACTATATCACCGCCCTCGGCTATGACCCCGACAAGAGCTTTGAGGAGCAATCCGAGCACTTTAAAAAGTACTGGCCGGCAGACGTGCACATCATCGGTAAGGACATCCTTCGCTTCCACACCATTTATTGGCCGATCTTCCTTATGGCACTGGAGCTTCCGCTCCCCGAAAAGGTCTTCGGGCATCCCTGGTTTAACTTTGGAATGGATAAAATGTCCAAATCTCGCGGAAACGTCATTTACGCCGATAAGCTTGCCGAGCATTTCACGGTGGACGGCGTGCGCTACTACGCGCTCTCCGAAATGCCCTTTGCCTCCGACGGCTCCATCACCTACGAGGCGGTGATCAAGAGATACAATATGGACCTTGTCAATAACCTTGGCAACCTTGTCAAGCGTACTCTCGACATGGAAAAGAAGTATTTCTCCAAGGTCGTCCAGGCACCCACTGCCGAGGAACCCTTAGACGAGGAATTGAAGGCGGCTTGCAAGAAGGCGTATGGCGATCTTTGCGACGCAATGGACGACTATCACATTGCCGATGCGCTGGAGAGCTTGTTCGAGCTGTTCAGCCGTGCCAACAAGTATATCGACGAGACCACGCCTTGGACGCTTGCAAAGGACGAATCAAAAACGGCGCGGCTCGGCACCGTGCTTTACAACCTGATGGAAACCATCCGTCAGGGCGCCGTGATGCTCCTGCCCTTTATTCCCGCCACCGCCGAGGAGATCCTTAACGAGCTGAACACCTCTCTTCGCAGCTTTGAAAGCCTTGAAAGCTTTAACGGCATGATCCCGGGCGAGACGGTCAACGATTCCAAGGTGCTCTTTGCCCGTGTTGACGAGGAAAAGAAGCTTGCTGAGTTTGAGGCGGAAAGACAGGCGATGATCGCCGCCGCTGCCAAGGAGGAGGCAAAGCCCGAAAAGCCCGAGGGATGTGCCCTCATTGGCATTGAGGACTTTATGAACGTTGAGCTCCGCAGCGCCAAGGTGCTCTCTTGTGAGAGAGTTCCCAAGGCGAAAAAGCTCTTAAAGCTCCAAATCGATCTTGGCTACGAGCAGCGCCAGGTCGTTTCGGGAATTGCCAAGTGGTACGAGCCCGAAGCCCTCATCGGTAAAAAGATCATCGTTGTGGCAAACCTAAAGCCCGCGACCCTTTGCGGCATCGAATCGCAGGGAATGATCTTAGCGTCGGGAGAGGAGACTGTGCGTGTGGTATTTTTGGCGGAGGACACGCCTCTTGGCGAGCGTATTCGCTGATTTTATCAAAAATATATCAAAAAACGAAAAACTTTTTTTAAAAAACACTTGCAAAAGTATTTTTAATATGGTATAATATTCCCGTTGCGCAAATCGCAATGAATTTTAGGGTGGTCCGCTGCAATGCTCGCATGAACATCCGGTATATTTTAGGAGGACTCAAAAATGAATTTGATTGAGGCTTTTACAAACGAGCAGTTGAAGAGTGAGGTTCCCGTAATTCGCATCGGTGACACGATCCGTGTTCACAACAAGATCAAAGAGGGTAACCGCGAAAGAATCCAGATGTTTGAGGGAACCGTCATCGCTAAGCATGGCGGCGGAATCTCCGAGACCTTTACCGTAAGACGTATCTCCTACGGTGTAGGCGTTGAAAAGACGTTCCCGCTCCATTCTCCCAACGTAGAGAAGGTAGACATCATCCGTGTCGGTAAGGTCAGACGTGCAAAGCTGTACTATCTGCGCGACCGTGTCGGTAAGGCTTCTAAGGTTAAGGAGCAGATCTAAGCTTCTTCAATCCTTCAAAATAAAATCCGCTTTCTCAAAAGAGGGCGGATTTTATTTTTTAAAAATACTGTCTCAAACCGAAAAATACACCATTGAAATCGTTTTTTAGGTTGACACAGGATATCTCACCGTGTTAAAATAACGGTATCAACGTAACGGAACGGAGAGTGGCATGTCCTACTGGCTTCAATTTGGCATTATTTGTATCATGGTCGTTTTGGGCTGCTCCAAGGTCACGCTTCAGGGCTTTGTCAGCCGCGGATATATTCGCTCGACTGCAGACAGTATTCTTTTTAACGCACAGCTTTTTTTCGTGATCGCCGTGGTTATGGCGCTGCTTTTCCCAATGGGCTCTTTGGGCTGGGACGGTGTTCTTATGGCGTTTCTTACCGCCGCAGGTACCTTGATTTTTCAAACCTTTTACGCATTGGCACTCAAAACGGGTCCTGTTTCCATTACGGTCCTTCTTTGTAATTTTTCACTCTTCTTTACTACCTCCTTCAGCATAATCGCCTATCGTGAGCACATGTACGTCACCCAAGCTCTCGGCATTCTCTGCCTCCTTCTTTCTATGCTCCTCAGCGTGAAAAAAAGCACCGACGAAAAGGGGATCAGCGGTAAGTGGATCCTTTACGTGGTGCTGATGGTAGCGGCAAACTCTGCCGCCTTGATCGTGATGAAGATCTTTAGCAAGGAGATGAGCGCGGCGTTTGAAAATTCGCAAAACACCTTTATGTCGCTGACTTATCTCATTGCCTCGTGTCTTGCGTTTGTTTCTTATTTTATCACCGCGCATACGGGGCGCCGAGAGGGAAATACCTACGGCTTTTTTAACCGCCGCGTCCTTTTGTACGTTCTTTTGATCGGCGTTGTTCTCGGCTTATATCAAAAGCTCAACATGATCGGGCTTGAAAAGATCGACGGCGGATTTTTGTTCCCTACCTATTCGGGAATGCAGTCGCTGGGAATGACGGTGATCGGGATCCTTCTTTTTAAGGATAAGCTCTCAAGACGGCAGATCGTGGGAATTGCCGCGGGGATCTTGTGCGTAGTACTTATGAATATTCGTATGGGGCTTTTGTTTTGACGTAACCCCGCAAACGGAGCGTTCTTCCGTTTCCCCTTGTAAAATACGCAAAACTCTGTTATAATGGTAAAAAACAATTTGGGAGGGATCCAACCATGAAGGTGCTCATCACGGGCGGCTCGCGCGGCATTGGAGAGGCTTGCGTCCGCGCCTTTTGTAAAAACGGCGATACGGTTGCTTTTTTATACCTCAAAAGTGAAAAAGAGGCACAGGCACTTGCCGCGGAGTGCGGTGCGTATGCCATTCGCGCGGATATTTCCAATCCGAAGGAATCCGAAGCGGCAGTCAAGGCGGCGGTGTGCTTTCTTGGAGGGATCGACGTGCTTGTTAACAATGCGGGTGTGGCGCAGATCAAGCTTTTTACCGATATCGACGATGCTGAATGGCGACGGATGCTTGACACCAATCTTTCGGGGGCGTTTTACGTCACGCGCGAGGCAGCAAGGTATATGATCTCTGCTCACAGCGGTTCCATTGTAAACGTAGGCTCGATGTGGGGCAAGGTAGGTGCTTCGTGCGAGGTGCACTATTCCGCCGCCAAGGCGGGACTGCGCGGCATGACTATGGCGCTTGCCAAGGAGCTGGGCCCCTCGGGGATCCGCGTCAACTGCGTGGAGCCGGGGGTGATCGAAACCGACATGAATGCCGGCTTGGATGAGGAAACAAAGAAGTCTCTTTGCGACGAAACGCCGCTGTGCCGTATTGGGCGCGCGGAGGAGGTGGCAGATGCCGTTTGCTTCCTTTCCTCCGACAAGGCATCCTTTATCACGGGGCAGATCCTTGGCGTTGACGGTGGGTACGCCGTATAAATCATATTTCAAACAGGGCAGAGCAGGGTGCACGCTTTGCTCTTTTTTTTTTGATTTCTGTCAAAATATCGTCGCACGCTATTGATTTTGGGGAGAGAATGTTATATAATAATATTATATAATGGTAAATTGTTTCCAAACGCTTCTTCAGGAAAGGAAAAAAGTTATGGATCGTGTTTCCAAGCATAATTATTATCTCGATATTGCGCAAACGGTTGCCGAGCGTTCTACCTGTCTTCGTAAAATGTACGGTGCCATCATCGTAAAAAATGATTCGATCATTTCTACGGGATACAACGGCGCCCCCAGAGGCAGAAAGAATTGCTCCGATCTCGGTGTTTGTATGCGCGATAAGCTCGGCATTCCGAGAGGGGAGAGGTACGAGCTTTGCCGCTCTGTGCATGCAGAGGCAAACGCGATCATCGCCGCCCCGAGAGACCAGATGCTGGGGGCTACGCTTTACATGGTGGGTGTCAACGCAAAAACGGGACTTCTTGAGGCGGGCACCTCCTCTTGCATGATGTGCAAGAGACAGGTCATCAACGCGGGGATCGCGCAGGTCGTCATTCGCGACACCAAGGAGGAGTTCCGTGTGATCGACGTGAATGAGTGGATCGAAAACGACGATTCTCTTTCGGGTGTTTTCGGGTATTGATCCGCTCCTGTTGAGGATAGCTTTATGCAGCAGATAAAGGAACGTACCGAACAAAGACAGACGTGCGCGGATAAACCCTATCGGGTCTTGTTTGTGTGCACGGGCAACACCTGCCGCTCGCCCATGGCGGAGGCGGTGGCAAACGCATACGCCAAGGAATATCAAAGACTTGAGCTGCGCGCCTTTAGCGCAGGACTTTGTGCTTATGAGGGCGATCCCATTTCCAAGGGGGCTCTCGTGGCACTTTCCGAGCGGGAGATAAAACCGATCAGCGGCAGAGATTATCGCCGCCATACCGCGCACCGACTTGTAGCGGAGGAGATCGGAGCTTACGATCTTTTGGTTGGCATGACCGATGCCCACGTCATGCAGCTTCTTATGTACTTCCCCGAGGCAGCGGAGCGCATCGTAAGAATGCCTACCCCCATCCCCGACCCCTTTGGCGGCGGATATGAGGAATACGGCGCCTGTCTTGATGCGATCATAACGGGCGTTCGCGACTTGCTTTTTGCGGGGGAAGAGAAATGACGGCACAACGAATGGAGCGTGCGCATTTGTCGGACGTGGCAGAAATCGAGAGGGCGGTGTTTTCCGAGCCCTGGAGTGAAGCCTCCCTGGCACTTCTTCTTTCCAACGAGGCGATCGGCGCCGTTTGCCTTGACGGCGGACGCGCTGTGGCTTACGGTGGAATGTATTGGGGCGTGGACGAGGGGCAGATCACCAATATTGCAGTTCTCCCTGCCTATCGGCGGCAAGGTCTGGGGGCTTCGGTGCTTGCTTTTTTGATCGACCTGGCAAAAGAGAGGGGATGCGCGCAGATCTCCCTGGAGGTGCGTGCTTCCAACGAAGCGGCAGTTTCCCTCTATCGGCGCTTTGGCTTTGAAGTATGCGGAGAGCGGCGTCGCTTTTATAAAAACCCCACAGAGGATGCACTTGTCATGCTTCTGGATCTGAATAACGGACAAAAGGAAAAATAATATGTATATTCTGGGAATGGAAAGCTCATGCGATGAGACCTCTGCCTCAGTTGTGGAGATGGGGGAGGGCGTACGCCGCATCTGCTCCAACGTAGTGGCATCGCAGATCGAGGTGCACCGCTTGTACGGCGGTGTCGTACCCGAGATCGCAAGCCGCGCACATATCGAGGCGATCTCAAAAATTACCTATCAAGCGCTTGACGAGGCAGGCGTTACCTTAAAGGATATCGGTGCCGTTGCCGTAACTGCCTTTCCGGGGCTGATCGGCGCGCTTTTGGTAGGGGTCAATTTTGCAAAATCCTTGGCGTATTCAAGGAACATCCCCTTGGTGCCGATCAACCATATTCACGGACACGTCGCGGCGACGTATCTTTCCAACCCTACGCTCAAGCCCCCTTTTCTGGCTTTGGTCGTCTCGGGGGGACATACCTCCTTTTACCGCGTTACCGACCACACGCACTTCTGTGAGATCGGCGGCACGCGCGACGATGCGGCGGGAGAGGCATTCGATAAGATCGGCAGAGTGATAGGGCTCCCGTATCCGGGTGGCGCCGCGCTTGACAAATTGGCATATGAGGGCGACCCCCGTGCCATCCCCCTGCCGTCTCCCGCGCTTGCGGGGGAAACCTCCGATTTTTCCTTTAGCGGGATCAAAACGGCAACCTTGAACTATCTCAACGGAATGCAACAAAAGGGGATCCACGTCAGCTTTGCCGACGTGGCGGCATCCTATACCGATAAGATTGTAAAGGCGATCGTGCAGAAAACCGAATGGACGCTACAGAAGGAGGGCATGAAGACCCTGGTGCTCGCGGGCGGCGTGGCGGCAAACTCACACCTGCGCAGTGCGCTTTTGCACCTTTGCGAGCGTCGGGGAGTCACCCTTGCCATGCCTGACCGTTCCCTTTGCGGTGACAACGGTGCCATGGTTGCGGCGGCGGGATACTTCGCCTATCTTGCGGGGAATTTTGCAGACACCTCCCTCAATGCCTCGGCTTCGGACGACGGCGTTTGAATGCGGATTTTATAAGAAACTGTCAATTTATACAAATCAATGTCGCAAATTGAGAAAACAACACGAAAATGAGACCGAAAAATAAATTTCCATAGGTTGTGGAAAACTCTGCTTTTTTGTGGAAAAATATCGGGTATGCGCCGTTTGATTTCCGAAAAAAGTGAGTTGTGGCTTGATTTTTGTGGATAAACCTATGGATTTTGTTGAAAACCGAAGCGAATTTTTATTGCTTGAAAACTTCTTCGACAATAAATTTTCGCCCTCCCGTTTTTGCAACAAACTTCGTCAAATTAAACAAAATAAAGAGGTTCGGCAGCGCTTTTGCAAGGCGCGGACCCGCAAGAAAGGAATGTAAATTATGATGGACTCGGAGCTTTTGGTACATCCCGAAAACGAAGGAACGGCAATCTCGCGCCCGTTTGTTTCCCCGGCGGTCATTCGTCGCTTGCCCCGTTATTTCCGCTATCTGCGCGAGCTGATCAGAGAGGGAAAAATGCGCATCAGCTCGGGGGAGCTCTCCGAGAGAATGGGCGTTACCGCCTCCCAGATCCGCCAGGATCTCAATTGCTTCGGCGGCTTTGGTCAGCAGGGCTACGGTTATAACGTCAACTATCTTTATGCAAAGATCTCGGAGCTTCTTGGCGTGAGTGCGGGACTTAGCGCGATCATTATCGGCGCGGGCAATCTCGGACGTGCGCTTGTGCGCTCTACCATGTTTGAAAAACGCGGTGTGGATATCATTGCGATGTTCGACGTCGATCCCGAGGTCATCGGCAAGTCCTTTGGCGGGGTGGAGATCTACGACATGAAGGAGCTTGAGAACTATTGCCATGAAAACAGCGTGGATATGGCGGTGCTCACGCTTCCCAAGGAATGTGCCGAGGCTGTGGCGGACCGTCTGCTTTGTGCGGGTGTTTGCGGCTTTTGGAACTTTACGGGGAAGGAGCTTGCCTACGCGTCCGACGTTGCGGCGGTGGAAAACGTCCACCTTGGCGACTCCTTGATGATCCTTAACTACGATATCTGCCGTCTTCAAAACGAAAAGACGGAAAAAAATAAGGAGACGCACGAATGAAGCTGAATTTCGGACAGGACGTGCTGGTGCTTCCCGCATCGCTCCTTTCTCACGCCTCTGAGGCAGATGCTCCGACCCTGCGTGTGCTTTTGTGGCTCGCCTCCGATCTTTCGCTTGCCGAAAAGCCAAAGCAGCTTGCAAAGCTTGCCGATTGCGACGTGCGTGTGGTGAAGGCGGCACTTAAATTTTGGCAGTTCCGCGACGTTCTTGGAAAGGACGTTGAGGAGGAGGGCGCTGTGCCTCTTTCCGCCAAAAAGGAAAAGGAACAGGCTTCCTTGGTTTCCGCTCCCGCCAAGCCCGTGCTGGCACGCGTCGACGAAATGCCCACCTATACCTCAAGCGAAATTGCATCCATGCTCGAATCCCGTGCCGCGATGCGCCTTTTGATCGACGAGGCACAGCGTGTGATCGGAAAGATCTTTAATACAAGCGACGTAA
The DNA here is from genome assembly GCA_045588715.1 of Eubacteriales bacterium. Lineage (GTDB taxonomy): Bacteria > Bacillota > Clostridia > Oscillospirales > CAG-272 > UMGS1865. The sequence continues at coordinate 9,732 of JAZNEQ010000165.1, forward strand.
ACGTCATTGTGGGAATGCGCGATTATCTCGGTCTTGACGAGGAGGCGATCCTTTTGCTTTTGGCACACTGTAAGCGGATCGGAAAAACGAGCATGCGTGCCGTTGAAAAATATGCAATTTCACTTTGTGATAAGGGGATCACCGATGCCGAGGCGTTGGACGAGGCGATCCGTGTTGCCGAGGCGATGCATACCTTTGAAGGGGAGGTGCGAGCGCTCTTTGGCATGAAGAGCCGCGCGCTTACCACCAAGGAAAGCAAAATGCTTTCTTCCTGGATCTCG
>JAZNEQ010000166.1:0-3550 GCA_045588715.1 Eubacteriales bacterium
GCTTGGCCTCCGACTTACACCCGTAACGTTGTAGGTCAGACCGTTAACGGTTGCTTTTCCCGTCAGCTTGCCCGTTTCCGCATCGATCGAATAATCGGTGATCACACCGGGAACGGTGCTCGCATCCTTGTAAAGGTAGTACGGCGCGGGCGCAGTACCTCTTACGGGGAAACTAAATACGGTATCCCCGGCATCGGTCAAGGAAGCGCCCACCGTGGCATCTACAGCCGCGGTCGTTGCAACGTCGGCAATTGACTTTGCGCCCTCAAAGCTTTCGGACCAAACCGATGCCTTGTAGGAGGGATAAAACGCAACGTCATCCACCTGAAGGGTTCCGACAAGGTTGGTGGGAGCAGATCCCCGATTGATCTGAATGCGCAAAGAGTTGGCTTGAATGTCGACGGGACCCGAAACCTTGGTGTAATTGTTGGAGGAAGTCTTCATCTCCGCCTTGAAGGCATGCACACCGTTGGCGTAAATATCCATTGCCGAATCGTGCTTATCGATCACGACCGTCAATTTGTGCCATCTGCCGAGAGTAAGCGTTTTTGCCGAGCCCGATACAAATTCACCGTTGTCACCAAGTCCCAGCGTTGCACTTGAACCGTTCGCCGTGATCTTGAAGGGCTGCAGGTATCTTGTAGCACCTCCCTCCAGCTTGGTACCCGTGATCTGTGTGGCGATCACACCCTTGGCATTCGCTGAAAGATAGAGCTGCATATCGATCACAAAGGCATCGACGTCGGCATTTTTCCATGCGGGATTTCGGAGGAACGTTGGCTTCGCAACGTTCGATATCCCGCCGTAAGCATCTGCATACGCACCTGTTACCACGTAAACGGTAGAGGCGGTTCCCGAGCAGGAATTGACCGTCGCCTTGGTCAACGTACCGCCGCTGTTGAGCACGCCGGTGACGTTATAGGTCAGGCTTCCGATCTTTGCAGTGCCCGATACGGTGACAACACCGTTTTCCTCCGTAGTTGTATAGCTGGTGAAGGCACCCTTCTTATCCTTGGATTCCCAAAGATAGGGAGCAAGGCTATCGTCGGCCTTAATGGGAAGACTGAGCACCTTATCCGAGGAGTCCGCCAGGGAGTTTTTGATCTCGGCAAGCGTCGCCCAAGAGGTAGCAACGTCTCCCATGGTCGTCGCCGTCTCAAAATGCTCGTACCATACGGCATCCTCGGGATAAGCGATACCGCCGGGTGACTTTGCAAACGACGGAAGCGTGACCATTGGAAGCAGCATGACAAAGCAAAGCAAAAATGCCACGAAGCGATTGGTGCGTTTTGTTTTCATAAAACCTCCCGCGGCAAGCCTGATTTTGGAAGCGCTTGCCGATACGCTTCCATTATATCATGAACGCAATATTTGATTCAAGGTCATAAGCATCCAAAAAGACCGCTTGCTTTTTGTACATATGTACCACATTGCGCTCAATTGGTACCACGTTTTGCTCCGCTTGATTTTTCTTGACAAGAAACCAAAATTATGCTATACTTTAAGGCAGACGAAAGAGAGGTAACCCACCCCTCCCCTTTTTCTACTTTTACCGAAAGGCATGGAAAACAAACGTGCAAACATCCGAACGTCAAAATCACATTCGTAATTTTTCGATCATAGCACACATCGACCATGGAAAATCCACCCTTGCCGACCGTATTCTCGAGCACACGCAAACGGTCTCCTCCCGCGACATGGAGGAGCAGCTGCTTGACAACATGGATCTGGAACGTGAGCGCGGTATTACTATCAAGGCACGCGCAGTCAAATTGACCTATCACGCAAAGGACGGCGAGGACTACACCTTTAACCTTATCGACACCCCCGGTCACGTGGACTTTAACTACGAAGTATCACGCTCGCTCAACGCCTGCGACGGGGCGCTTTTGGTGGTGGACGCCACACAAGGGATCGAGGCGCAAACACTGGCAAACGCATATCTTGCCGTAGACGCCGATCTTGAGATCATTCCCGTCATCAACAAGATCGACCTCCCCTCCGCGGACATTGAGCGTTGCCGCACAGAGATTGAGGACGTCATCGGTATTCCTGCCGAGGGCTGTCCCGCGGTCTCCGCAAAAACGGGACTGAATATTGAGGACGTGCTGGAAGCGGTCGTTCGCGATATCCCCTCTCCCAAGGGTGACGAAAACGCACCTCTCAAGGCGCTTATTTTCGATTCCTATTACGACAGCTATCTCGGTGTCGTGGTCAACGTCCGTGTTGTGGACGGAACGCTCCGCGCGGGAGACAAGATCCGACTGATGAGCACAGGCGCCGTGTTCGACGTGGTTGAGGTTGGAACCATGGAGCCCTTCGGACTTTGCAAAACGGGCATCCTTTCAGCGGGCGAGGTCGGATATATCACAGCCTCTATCAAAAGCGTCAGCGACACACGCGTGGGCGACACGGTCACACTGGTGTCAAACCCCACGCCCACTCCCCTGCCCGGCTTTAAGGCGGTACACCCTATGGTCTATGCGGGTATTTATCCCGCGGACGGTGCACGCTACGGGGATCTGCGCGACGCACTTGAAAAATTACAGCTTAACGATGCCGCCCTCATTTTCGAGCCCGAGACCTCGGTGGCTCTCGGCTTTGGCTTCCGTTGCGGATTTCTGGGACTTTTACACATGGAGATCATCGAGGAGCGTCTTGAGCGCGAATTCAATCTCGATCTGATCACCACCGCCCCCAGCGTTATTTACGAGATCAAGCTAAAAGGGGGAGAAACGGTCCGTATTGACAACCCCACCAATTATCCCTCCCCCGACGCGATTGAAACGGCATACGAGCCTTTGGTCAAGGCAAGCATTATCACCCCTGTGGATTACGTAGGCGGACTGATGGATCTTTGTCAGGATCGCCGCGGCACTTTTATCGACATGAAGTATCTTGACACCTCGCGCGTGGAGCTTCATTATAATCTTCCGCTCAACGAGATCATTTACGACTTTTTCGACGCGCTCAAAAGCCGCTCCCGCGGATACGCCTCCCTCGATTACGAGCTTCTCGGCTACGAGCCCTCAAAGCTTGTCAAGCTGGACTTCCTTCTCAACGGCGAGCAGGTAGACGCGCTTTCCTTTATCGTCCATGAGGAAAAGGCATACGGACGAGCAAGAAAGATCGCCGAAAAGCTGAAGGACAACATTCCGCGCCAGCTCTTTGAGGTACCCATCCAAGCAGCGATCGGAACCAAGGTCATTGCGCGCGAAACGGTCAAGGCAATGCGTAAGGACGTGCTTGCCAAGTGCTACGGCGGCGACATTACAAGAAAGAAAAAGCTTTTGGAAAAGCAAAAGGAAGGCAAAAAGAAAATGCGTCAGCTCGGCTCCGTCCAGGTCTCTCCCGAGGCGTTTATGGCGGTGCTCAAGCTAGACGACGATCAATAACGAAAAGAAAAAAACGGGGCTGCTTCATTTAGCGCAGAACAAAAACACACGGATCAAATAAGAAAAAAGAACCGCTTTTTCTGTCGAAAAAAACGATAGAGAAAGCGGTTTTTAAGGTAGAAATCCATACGGATTTCAATTTTTATGTGTGTTTT
>JAZNEQ010000167.1:0-14163 GCA_045588715.1 Eubacteriales bacterium
GGTAGAAATCCATACGGATTTCAATTTTTATGTGTGTTTTTTAGGGGCTGTCTCAAATTGCAAATTTGAGACAGCCCCTCGCACGAAAAAGCCGGACGGTCGGCTTTTTCGTGCCGGGGAATTTGCGGTTTTCGCTCGCAAGTCCTAAAAAACGCGATCAAACAATGGGCGAAAATTGCGGTGCCAAGCCGCAAAGCAAAAACCACGGGGGTGTCGACCAAATGCAAAACGCATTTGAGACACCCCCCTCTGCATCTGAATGACTCAGCCCCTTGCGCTTCGCGCTATGCGTACTACCGTCCGCCTGCTGAATTTGATGTCACACACGCAAGCGTGCCACAAAAATGTTTGTGCAAGCACACATTTTTGTTTCATGATATAACAAACCGTGCCTCTTTTCCTGTTTTGGCAAAGGGGCACGGTTATTTTTTAGTTAAAAAGTGCTGCCGTGATCAACCTCGTTATTCCACCACGTCACTCTTTTCCATATAAAGCAGCATCAATGCATAATACATCAACGGATAGGTAATGAAAAAGAGAACGTCGAGCATACAAAAGAGCACCATGGCGAGAATTCCTATTGCCAAAAAGCTTTTTTTGAGGTTGGGACGAACGAGGAAAAGCTTAACGGTATAAAATCTGTGATACAGATAGGCTGCAATTCCCACAATTCCCGCTGTTCCCAGCATTTGTATGACCGTATTATGATAAAAATACGGGTAAACGTTGATCTCCCAGTTTAAAACCTCCTCGGCGGTAATGCCGTGATCGTAAAAGCCGGCACCAAAAACAGGGTGCGCCAAAAACTGATCGATCCCGTTCTTCCAAAGCTCAAATCGCCCGTTATCGTCAAAGCCCTTCGTCATAAAGTTGTTGAGAAGCCCGGAGAGCTTATCCCACAAAAAGATGACCCCCACCGCGCCAATGACAACGATCCCCAGAGAAAGGATGCGATTTACCTTGCGGTTTTTACCGCAGAAGCAGGAGACGATCATACAAAGAAACAAGATCCCCGCCCCTACCAGCGTTGCGGTGCGACTTTGCGACAGGACCGCCGCAAAAAATTCGAGAAGTCCTATCCCGTAAAAAATCCATCCGTGCTTATGTGTTGCCGCGAAATAAAAGCAGGGGGGAATCAAAACGGTCAAAAGCCCCGCAAAGGAATTGTGGACCGCCCAACCAAGCGTAACTTGATCCTTATTGATGGCTCCGTTTTCCAAAAGCGGGATCTCCCCTGTAAGGAGGAGCGCTGCAAACTGCAAAACGATCAAAGAGCCCGCAAGAACAAGACAAAACATAAAGTGGTCAAAGGCACCGTCCTCAAAGCGGACAAAGAGAGCAAATAAAAGGAAGGTCGCCAAAAGTGCCAACGGAAAGGTCATGGAAAACGCCAGATTTGAGATCGTATATTCCGGGTTGAAGGCACCGTTAAGACATATCGCCAAGGACCACAGAACAAGCGTTAAAAACACACCTTTCTTGGGAAAGGGATTTGCGCGCTTGCGATTTCGAATGGCAAAAACGACAAAGCCCACCAAAATCGCACCAAACAAAAAGATGAGAATAGGAAGGATCGGCGCTGTTGCGTAATAGGGGCTGTGCGTGGGCACCCCCGGGGTATGTTCGACCGTGACAAAAAAGACCGTTGCCAAAAACGGCATCATGGCAAAGCGAAAATCGTAGGCGATCAAGCAGCCGCCAACGGTCAGTGCCGTCATAACGGCAAAAAACGCAACCTCCGTCCCCGTAACGTAACCGACAAAGATCAAGGCGGTGATCAAAAATGCATACCACCAACTGTTATAAAAGGCGCGTATTTTATCAAGCTTCTCTTGCATATCAAATATCCCCCGCCAAAAGCTTTACGTTTTCATCAAATACGGAAACAAGCAAATACTCTTCCAAATTTTCATAAACGTAGGATCCCATGCCGTACGTACCCGATTCGTAAATGCGTCTTAGCTCCTTGCAAAACGCATCGGCATCTCCAAGGGGATACAGAAACTCACGCTTATCTTGCAAGAGGTCTCGTTGTCCCTTGACACTTGAGAGAAGCATGGGAAGTCCGCATGCCATAGACTCCATCACGTTAAAAGGAAGCCCCTCGGAAATACTTGCAGAGACGTAAAGATCGGTAATACCGAGATATGGATAAATATGATCGCGGCTTCCCGGCATATACACGCGGTCTTCAATGCAAAGCTTGCGTGCTTCTGCCTCAAGCGCGGCTCTTCCCTCCCCCTCGCCAAGGAGAAGTAAACGAATGGGCACGCCGTCTTCATAAAGCCGTTTTGCGGCACGTATCAAAAAAATTTGATTTTTTCGTCCGCTCAGCTCCCCAACAAAGGTACAAAGAAAATCCTTTTCATCGGGCGCATAAACACGCCGCAAATAGGGATCTCTTGCTTGCATATCAAAGGGAATTGAAATTCCCATTCCGTTGATAAAGGAAAGCTTTCCCTTACAAAGGCGGTATTTTTTCGCAATATAAAAATCCTCGTCGTTCATCACGGCGATCTCGTCTGTCTTGGAGCGGAGAAGCTTTTCGCAGTTTAAAAGCAGTTTTGCTTTTATCCCCTTTGCAGGCATGGAAAAGAGATACCCGTGCACCACGTTAAGAACGTAGGGGCGATTCCTTTTGGGAATACCGAACAAAGCCATGCGGATCATAAACGCAGCCAAGGACGTATGAACGATGATACGGTCAAAGGCTTCTTTTTTTATAATTTTTCGAATTTTGCCAATGGTGCGAAAATTGGCAATACTGAAAAAGCGCTTATCAAAGCGGAGGGGGAAATCAACCCCTTCCCCTTCGGTTGCCATTAAAAAGACCTCGTGCTTTTTTCTGAGTGCCTCGATATAAGGAACGTGAAATCGGTCAAGATGAGACAGTGTAGATGCAGCATAAAGAATTTTACAACGCTTCATCGTCCGCTTCTTCCTCCCTCCTTTTCATCGTTCCACCGGTTCTTGCGCGAAGCTTTGCTTCCTCACGGCGCTCACGCTTTGCATACTTCTCGTGACGGTTCACCGCGTGCAACGGCGTCAGAAGCAAAATGCGGATATCCTTCCAGAAGGTCCAGTTTTCAATATAGTTGATATCCTCCTCGATCCTTGCCTCGATGGAGGTATCTCCTCTGAGCCCCTTGATCTGCGCCTGCCCCGTAATTCCGGGACGCGGGATATGCTTGAGCATGTACAGGGGGATCTCCTTTTTGAATTGCTCCACGTAATAAGGCACCTCGGGGCGAGGTCCTACCAAACTCATATCTCCCTTCAGGACGTTGAAAAATTGCGGCAACTCATCCAAAGCAAATTTGCGAATAAAAGCACCAAAGCGTGTTTTTCGGGGATCCTCCTCGGTTGACCAGCCTGTAGCCTCCGAATCGTTGACCCGCATAGAGCGGAACTTGTACATGGTAAATTCCTTGTTTTTTCGTCCGACACGCGTTTGCTTAAACAAAATAGGCCCCGGGGAGGTCAGCTTTACACCAATCGCCGTAAAGAGCATCAGCGGTGAGGTAACGATGATCAAAAGCAGGGATACAACGATATCCAAGGTGCGCTTGGTAAAACGGTTAAGGCGATTGTCGAAGGGGGTGGAGCGGATGTCCAGAAGAGGAAGATTTCCCATCATAGAGATCTGCTTGGGAGATTTAAAGTATCCGCAAATGGCGGGAACGACCATGACCTTAACACAGTTGTTATTACATACGGAAATATACCGTGTGATCAGTTTTTTTCTAACCGTATCAAGCGCGATGATCACCTCATCGGGAGATTCCTCCTTTAAAACACGGTCAAGATCGCCCGTGTTTCCAAGGTGTGGAAGTCCGATCACGTTTAAATTTCCAATATAGCCGATCACGTTATAACCAAACTGGGGGTTATCAAAAATTTCTTCCATGTACTCATCAGCCATTTCCTGACTGTCGGTGACAAGAAGAACTCTTTTCATGTTTCTTTGCTTTGCACGTACCGAGTGCAAAATGGCGATCATGGTAATTTTTTTCGAGGTGATCACCAAAAAGCTGAGTGCCACCGCAGAAAAGAGCCATGAGAGATAAAACAGGTCAAAGTTATCGTCTGCCGTCAACACCATTAAGGCACCGATGACAAACACCTCAACGTGTACCACAAAAATACGCATAACAAAGAACATAGGCGTATGAATACGCATGGGAAGATAAACGTTGTGGTAGTTATAGAGGATGGAGACCATCGCCGTAAAAAAGAGGATGAGGAAGAAGATGCGGCCTTGATTGATGGAGGGCTTGAAAACGCTCATTACAAAGAAAGAGATATAGGCAACGCTTAAATTCAAGCCAAAATCCAAGAGCATATCAAGGCCCTTGAAAATGCCGCCCGAATCTCCGTCAAAATGCATTTTCATTTTGTTTTCTCCTTTCTTTTTTGATCCGTTAAAAGAGCCGGCGGCTCTTTGAAGTCGCATAATTTATACACAGTTATTTTACCATACTATCAATGAAATTGCAACACTTATGACCAAAATACCATAAATTTCGTCAAAAAAACAGCAGTCCCGCACTGCCCATTCACACAACTGCACTCATTTGTGCGAATAGGCGTTTTGGCACTGCCGTTTTTTATTTTAACAAAGCTTTATCAGTTTTCGGTAAATTCCATCTTCATCTGGGTAGAAAGATCCTTGCGGTGCTTCTCCATCAGATTTTGAATGCGCTTTACGGGATTGAGGAGGGTGCTGATCGTTGCGTCGTTGTTAAGCGTATCGATCAGGTAAGCTACGTATTTACACATATTGACCTCTACGTACCACTCCTTGCCTGCAAGGTCGGGGCGGCGGTACACGAGGTTGGTGGTAAACACTCTGTCAAATACGCCTTCCTTAAAGCATTGATCAAATTTATCAAGCCCCTCGGTAAAGAGACCGAACGTAGAGAAGCAGAATACGCGGTTTGCGCCTTTATCCTTAAGCTGCTTGCAAACGTCCAGCATAGATTCGCCGGATGCGATCATATCGTCAACGACGATCACGTCCTTGCCGTGAAGATCCTGCCCGAGGTACTCGTGCGCCTCGATCGGATTTCTTCCGTTGATAACGACGGAATAGTTTCTTCTCTTGTAGAACATACCGATGTCAAGGCCAAGAACCGAGCTGTAGTACATGCAACGGGACATCGCGCCCTCGTCGGGAGATACGATCACCATGTGATCCTTATCGATCTGCACGTCGGGTACCGCACGAACCAATGCCTTGATCATCTGGTACGCGGGACGCACGTTGTCAAAGCCGGAAAGCGGAATGGCGTTGCAGATACGGGAATCGTGGGCGTCAAACGTAAGGATATTGGACACACCCATCGCAACAAGCTCCTGGAGCATGAGAGCGCAGTCCAAGGACTCTCTGCTCGATCTCTTGTGCTGTCTGCCCTCGTAAAGCATAGGCATGATCACGGTAATGCGTCTTGCCTTACCTTCGATCGCCGCAATAATACGCTTCAGATCCGCATAGTGGTCGTCGGGACTCATCGGCACAGTCATACCGTACATTTTGTACGTAACACCGTAGTTAAAGGTGTCGCAAATGATGTATACGTCCTTTCCACGCATGGATTCATGGATGATACCCTTTGCTTCGCCCGAACCAAATCTGGGGCAATCCGCCTGAATCAAAAAGCTGCGGTCATTGTCCCCGTGTCTGCGCCAATCCTTCAGGTAGTAGTCTACTTGATCTGCAAAAGCGCCGCATCCATTCATGCCGATAACGGCAAGTTCTCCGAATTGGTTGTCCTTCATAATAAAGCCTCCGTTTTGTTTTTTACGTTTATCTCCCCAATTCACAAGATGTATACATCCTGTGCTGACAGGTCATTTTTCGTCAGTTGAGTGCACAGTATTTTGCATACGCCTCGTCCCACGGTGCGCGAATCGCCGTCGGCTCGTAGTACTTGCGGTCAAAGGATGCTGCAACGATGCGTCTGGCATCCCGAAGATCCTTTGCATCTCCCGAAGCCATCAATTGCATCATCAGGTTGCCGATCGCGGTCGCCTCCTCGGGACCTGCGGAAACAGGCATTCCCGTAGCGTCCGCCGTCATTTGGGAAAGGAATCCATCCTTGGTGCCGCCGCCAACCACGTAGATCACCTTTGCGTTAAGACCCGTAAGCTTGTTGATGGATTCGGCGGTATATCTGTATTTGAGCGCCAGGCTCTCGTAAATGCAACGCACGACCTCTCCAACGCTTTCGGGCACGCACTGACCCGTGCGGCGGCAATACTCGCGAATGCGCTCGGGAAGGTTACCCGGAGTTGCAAAGGAAGGATCGTCGGGATTGATCAAACAGCGGAATGGCTTACACTCCTTGGCAAAAGCCTCAAGCTGAGCAAAGCTGTATTCGCTTCCCTCCCGTCTCCATTGGCGCCTGGACTCCTGAATCAGCCAAAGCCCCATAATGTTTTTGAGGAAGCGGATGGTTCCGTCGGCACCGCCCTCATTGGTAAAGTCGTACTTGGCGGTATCCTCGTTGATCAGGGGCGCGCGAAGCTCGGTTCCCATCAGCGACCATGTACCGCTGCTGATAAAGAGGAAGTTATCCTCCTGTGTGGGAACAGCAATGACGGCGCTTGCCGTATCATGAGAGGCAACGTTCAACACACACGCATCGGTTTTTCCCGTTTCCTCCAAAACCTGCGGCAAAAGTCTGCCGAGGTTATTTCCGGGACGTACGATATCCCCAAAAATTTTCCGTGGGATCCCCACCTTATCGATCATGGAATACGCATATTCCCTTTTTGCAGCGTCAAGCAAAGCGCCCGTAGACAAAATGGTATATTCGTTTGCCATTTTTCCCGTAAGGAAGTAGTTGAGCAGGTCGGGAATATTAAGCATTCTCTCCGCCCTTGCCATTGCCTCGGGATCGTCGCGCAGCTCGGTAGCAAGCTGGAAAATGGTATTGAAATTCATGCACTGAATTCCGGTAACACCGTAAAGCTCCTTTTGCGTAAAAAAGCGACCGATATACGGCACAACGCCATCGGTTCTCGTATCCCGATAGTGCACGGGGTTGGAAAGCATTCTGCCGTTTTTATCCAGCAGAGCATAGTCTACCCCCCAAGTGTCGATACCGATCGAACGAATATCGTCCTTCTCCAGTACGGTTTTGGTAATGGATTGTTTAATTTCGTGGAAGATACGCAAAATATCCCAATACATTCTGCCACCCACAATAACAGGATCATTGGAAAAACGGTGATTCTCCTTTAAGGAAAGCTTTTCACCATCGAAGGAGCCTACAATTCCGCGACCGCTGGAGGCACCAAGATCGATTGCAAGCATTTTCTTTTCTGCCATAAAAACCTCCCAATTTTTTTTAAATAACATACGAAAGCAACCTAATTATAGCATACTTAAAATCGGAATGCATGAACAATATGTGAATGAAGCGACTTTATTCTACATAAAAAATGCACAAACTTAAAATTAAAAATGCTAAAAAAATTATATTCATCTTTTTTTGAAAAAGCACTTGCATTTTACAAACGGATATGCTATAATTATTGGGCTTGCAAAGTACATGCTTTGCGGCATCGCTTACCGAGCATCGATACGGAGGTGTATCGAAGTGGTCATAACGGTCTCGACTCGAAATCGAGTGGCGAGTAAAATCGCCCGTGGGTTCGAATCCCACCGCCTCCGCCAGAAAAAACGACAGGTTACGACCTGTCGTTTTTTCAACGAAATTCGCCTTCGGCGAGTGAAATACTCCTTCGGAGCGTGAAATATGCTTCGCATGTGGAATGCGCTTCGCGCGTAAGAAGGCGAATTTCATTTCACATTGCGATCGAAGGGAGCAATATTTCACTAAAAAACGCAATAGATCATAAAACCAAGGACGCTACGGAGTTTTTTCATGAAAAAGTATTTGAGTCTGTTTTTCACAATGCTCAAGATCGGGCTGTTTACCTTTGGCGGCGGGTACGCCATGATCGCCCTTCTTGAAAATGAATTTGTTGAAAAGAAAAAATATATGGAAAAGGACGAGTTTATCGATATGGTGGCGATTGCGGAGTCGACCCCGGGCCCCATCGCGATCAATGCGGCGACTTATATCGGATACAAGGATGCCGGCATATTGGGCTCGGTGATGGCAACCGTGGGCGTGTGTATTCCGTCCTTTGTCATCCTCTACGTTATTTCCCTTTTCTTTGATGCGTTTCTATCCTTCCGGCTTGTAGAATACGCCTTCCGCGGCATACAGGTTTGTGTGGTCTATCTTATTTTCTCGGCAGGGCTGAAGCTGCTCCGCCAGATGAAGAAAACGGCGTTTTCCGTCACCGTTGTTTCGGCGGTAATTCTCTCTATGCTTCTGTTCTCTCTGTTTGCTATAAAGTTCTCAACGATCCTCTACATCCTCATTTGCGGCAGCTTGGGGCTGTTTATCTTCCTTTTGAAGCAGATAAGCAAGAAAAAGGAGGCGACGAAATGATCTGGTTGGAATTGTTTTTGACCTTCTTTGAGATCGGACTGTTTACCTTTGGCGGCGGATACGCCATGATCTCGCTGATACGCGAAAAAGCACTGGCGCTCGGTTGGCTTAGCGAAGAAGAGCTGCTCAATATGATCGCGGTATCGGAATCCACCCCGGGCCCTATTGCCGTGAACATGTCAACCTTTGTCGGCTCCACCCAAGGCGGCATCCTTGGCGCGCTGGTGGCAACGCTTGGCGTTGTGCTTCCCTCCTTTATCATCATTCTTTTGATCTGTGCGCTGATACGGAATTTCCTTAAATACAAGGGGGTTCAGGCATTCCTCGGCGGCGTGCGCCCCTGCGTGGTCGCGCTGATTTTGGCAACGGCACTCACTATGCTTTTGAGCACGCTGCTCGGCATTAGCACCGTCGGTGGCGGCTTTGCGATCGACGTCAGAGGAACGGTTATTTTTGCGATTTTGGTCGCTCTTGCCCTTATCTTTAAAAAAGTGAAAAAGAAAAAGCCCTCTCCGATACTGATGATCCTTATATCGGCAGGACTTGGAATTTTGCTTTATTCTATATAATGGACAAATCTCCCCCACTTTTTAAAAACGGCAAGGGTGAGACAAATGCGTTTTGCGTTTGTCTCACCCTCTTTTTCATTTGTTCACCGTTGCAGGATCCTCGTCCTTGCGATATTCGATAATATCGCAAATATTGCATTCCAAAGCGGTACAAATACGGTCTAAAATATAATTGTCGTAACGGATAACACGGTTTTTGTAGTAACGGTCGATCGTTTGAAATTTGATTTCGGTTCGCTTAGCCAATTCATATCGGGTAATCCCATGTTGGTCCAGATACTTATCGATGGTTAATCGGATCATAATATCACCTCTTCTTCGTATATATTTTACTAAATATATATCTACTTGACAATTTCCTTTATTTGGTATATACTTATATAGAAATATAAACGAATGGAGATATTCAATGAAATTAATGATTGCCGGATCGAGAAGTATTAAGGACTTTGATTTATCACCCTATATTCCTTCCAACGTTGACATGATCATAAGCGGCGGTGCAGTCGGCGTGGTACCCATCAAGAACTCGAACCTGTAAGCCCTGCAACGTGCAATTTCCGCGTCTTACGCCGTACCTCACCCCCAAAAGTCCGCACTTTCCGGCGGTTCGCTCCGTCGAAATCCATCGAAAATTGCAACGCTGTAGGGTGGCATGCAGTTTTGGGGGAGCAAACGGTTCGGAGAAACAAGGAAAAAAGGCAAAGCAATATAAAATATTGCGAGGCTTTTTGACGCAGTTTATACAATCGTTTGCCTCCCAAAACCTTATAGGTTCGAGTTCTTGATGGGTACCTTAGCAGAACAATATGCAGATCGTTGCCGCATTTCAAAATACATATTACGTCCGCGTTATGATCTTTACGGGCGCACCGCACCGCTCAAACGCAACGAGCAAATGGTTGATTTTGCTGATGCTGTGCTTATCATTTGGGATGGACATTCCCATGGTACACAATACACTTTAAAATACGCTCAAAAGGTCAAAAAAACAATTGTATTTGTGCAAATCTAATATTGCTTTGGTTTCCAAAGAACATCAAAAAAAGCAGAGAATCCTTAAAGCCCTCTGCCTTTTTTGCGGTATACATTTATTAAATCAACCCCTCAAGCAACGCTTTGCCTGCAAGGATATCCTTTTTTTGCCGGTCACCCGAGATCTCACGCTCGATGGTAATGGTGCGGTCGTATCCAAGTGCTTTGAGCTTTGCTACCAACGCGGGGAAATTGACTTTTCCCTCGCCAAGCGGCATTTCCTCGCCAAGATCGTGACCGTTTGTAGGATAGCAGCCGTCCTTTCCGTGAACGTCGCGCACGTATTCGCCAATGGTATCCAGCGCATCTACGGGATTTGCCTTTCCGTAAAGAATTAAGTTGGCAGGGTCAAGATTAATACCAAGGTTATCAAGACCAACGTCCTCGATCACACGACGCAGGGCAACGGGAGTCTCCTGTCCTGTTTCAAAGAGGAAATACTGCCCGTTGTCTTTGCAATGCTGTGCCACCTCACGCAAAGCGCAAATAACGCCGCGATAATTTTCGGCACACGGATTTTCGGGGAGAAAGCCCGCATGCGTCGCAAGCTGGGAAGCACCGATCTTTTTGGCAAAGTCGGAGCCTGCTTTCAGCTCAAGAATGCGCTGGAAGCGCGCGTATTCGGGTACGATCCCAAGCGTTGCAGGTCCGTCGTAGAAATTCCAAACGCCCTTTCCCGTCCAGCCTGCCCAAAAGCTGGAAACGGTAACGCCGTAGGTATGCAAGGCATTGGCAATGCGCTCGGCATATGCATCGGTATAGCAGTTGGGATCCCAGCAAGAGATCTGACAGAAGGAAAAGCCCATTTCGCTGACCTCGCGGATCTTACCTACGATATCCTCTCTTTGATTTAAGTTAACAAGTACTCCAAGCTTTATCATACGCTCTCCTTTTTCACTTTGAATTAAGGGTGTGCCGCATAAGGGATCTTTTCCCCACCACGAGCGGCGCTTTTTCTCAATGCCTCGATCACTCTGACCGATTCGGCAGCGCTTTCGGGAGGATTGAGATCGTTGGGAAGATCGTTTAAGATCGTTTCGGCAAAATATTCGATCTCACGGGCATACATATCGATTCCTTCGGGGTGCAGCTCTTGCGCTTCTCCACCCTCGGGATGGACAAACAATTTGCCTTCCTTGGTAAAGAGTGCCGCTTTTTCAAACACCGCATAGAAGCTACCTACAAAGGGAGTGCCGCGTGTTTCCGACCAGGAGCCGTTGATAATCGCGGTAAGCTCCGGGTAAAACATACGGGTGCTTTCATACTCCCAGCGCGTAATACCGTCGTACGCTACGGTGCTGACCGCCTGCGGTTCGCCAAACAAAAACCTTGCCATATCCACGTCGTGTATATGCATGTCCAAAATGCAACCGCCGCTTTTTTCCGTATCGGCAAACCAGTTTTCGTATCCCCACGTAGGATGGGCGCTCAGACGGTTCATTTCAAGGCGTTTTATTGTTCCAAAGGTACCCTCGTCAACGGCTTTCTTTAAGTAAAGATATGCGGGGTCAAAACGCAGGCATTGCGCGATCATAAGGCGCTTGCCGCATTCCTTTGCCACCGCGATCATCTCCTCGCAGTCCGCGCTCGACAGCGCCATGGGCTTTTCGCAAAGCACGTGCTTGCCGGCGCGCAAAAGCTTAACGGTGTATTCCCTATGCAGATAAGAGGGCAAACAGATATCCGCCACGTCAAACTCTTCGCCGGAGAGAAGCTGATCGATATCCGTATACGTGCGGACGGAGGGATCAAGCTTAACGGGCTCGGTTTCGGTATTGATCTTAAGATAACGATCAAACTGTGCGGGATTGCAATCCAGTGCCGCAACCAAGGAAATGGGGACGTTTTTTTGCGCCAATATCCGATAACCGGAATAATGAGCACGGGCAATACCGCCAAATCCGATCAACGCGATCTTTAAAGGGCTCATAACAATTTTCTCCTTTTAAAAACGGATGGACAAAAATCTTTTTATTGACATTTGTACGATTCTATTGTACAATACTTTTATCGGCTTTGCAATATATATTTTTTATTTTGTTTAGCACAATTTTTAGTTTTAGGAAAACAAGGAGACCCGATCATGAGCCGTGACGGATTGTACGAAAATATACCGAGGGATCCCTTTTCTCTGCGCGTTTCAAAGTTTGACCGTAAGGGATATGCCTTTCGGGAGCATTGGCACGAGCATACGGAGATCCATCTCATCCTCAAGGGCTCTTGCCGCTTAAACTGCAACGGCGAGCAGATAGAGCTTTGTGAGGGCGACTGTGCCGTGATCAACAGCGGCGAGCTCCATCGTGGCGGGAGTGGCGACTGCGTTTTTTTATGTCTCCTTCTCTCCCCCACCTTTTTTAGCGAGACCTACATCATTTTCGACCGACGGATCCGCGATGCGTACGTTTCCGCCCTCTTCCCCTCCGTCGCAAAGCTTGCGGAAAGTGACACTCCCCTCCCCGATCTTTTGGAGGGGCGCGGTGCCGTACATCTTTTAATGGCGCACCTGATCCGCCATTATACCCTGCGCGAGCTTCGCGGAAGTCTTTACGCACGGCACATTTCCAAGCTTGAAAAGATCAATCAGGCGGTCACCTACATCCATGAACATTACAAGGAGCCCCTCACCACGTCTCACCTTGCCAAAAAATTTTATATGAGCGAGGGGTATTTTTGTCAGCTCTTTCGTGACGTTATGAAGCAAAGTGCCGTAGACTACCTCAATTCCGTCCGTGTAGAAAAGGCGGCACACCTCTTGATAGGGACGGACATGAGTATTTCGCGGATCGCCCTTTGCTGCGGATTTTCGGACGCGAATTATTTTTCACGCGTGTATAAAAAGCTGAAGAAGGAAACCCCGACCGCAACACGCGAAAAAGGCTAAAAAAACGCATCTTTTTTCTTGACAAAAACGTCTTTTTTTGATATGATAAGATGTACTAAAAAACACAATGGAGGCTTTTATGCTATCGTTTGAATGTGATTACAACAAGGGAGCCCATCCCAAGATCCTTGAGGCACTTGTACGAACCAATATGGAGTCTTGCCCCGGTTACGGAAATGATCCGTACACAGCGAGCGCCAAGGAAAAGATCCGTGCCGCTTGCGGCCGTGAGGACGCGGACGTCCGATTCCTTGTGGGGGGCACACAGACCAATCGCATCGTGATCGATTCCATGCTTCAAAAATACGAGGGGGTCGTTTCTGCCATAACGGGACACATCAGCGCACACGAGGCGGGAGCGATCGAGGCCTCCGGACATAAGGTGCTGACCGTTCCTCAATACGACGGAAAAATCAAGGCTTGCGACGTGGAAAAGCTTGTTTCGCGCTTTTATGCCAAGCCCACCTACGAGCACGAGGTCTTCCCCGGGATGGTGTATATTTCCCATCCAACCGAATACGGAACGCTTTATACGCTGGAGGAGCTTCGCGAGATCTCGGCGCTTTGTCGCAGACTCTCTCTTCCCCTTTTCCTTGACGGGGCGCGTCTTGGCTACGGGCTTATGAGCAGTGGCACCGACGTGACCCTTGCGGACATCGCGGAGCTTTGCGACGTTTTTTACATCGGTGGCACCAAGATTGGCGCGCTTTGCGGCGAGGCAGTCGTCTTTACGCATAACAATGCCCCCCGTCACTTTTTCTCTATCATCAAGCAAAACGGCGCACTTCTTGCCAAGGGGCGATTGCTCGGCATTCAGTTTGATACGCTCTTTACCGACGACCTTTACTTCAAGATCAGCAAAAACGCCATTGACCGTGCCGAGGATCTGAAGCAGCTCTTCCTGCAAAGGGGCTATACCTTCTTTAAAAACTCCCCTACCAACCAGCAGTTCATCATCATGGAGGACGAAAGGATCAAGGCGCTTTCCCCCCACGTCCGCTTTGAGCTTTGGGAGCGAGTGGACGACACACATTGTGCCGTGCGCTTTGCAACAAGCTGGGCAACCACAAAGGAAGACATCGCTGCCCTTGCCGAAATTATTTAAATCCAACGGGAGAAACGTCAATGAAGATCAAGGGTGCCATTTTTGACATGGACGGAACGCTGATCAATTCCCTTACCTTTTGGGAAGGATATTGGAGACGGCTTG
>JAZNEQ010000168.1:0-59125 GCA_045588715.1 Eubacteriales bacterium
TGGTTCTTCAGAGACTGCGCGACGCGGCGGAGAAGGCAAAGATCGAGCTTTCCGGTATGGCTTCCACCTCAATCAATCTCCCCTTTATCACGGCGACTGCGGCAGGTCCCTTGCACTTTGAGGCAACACTTAGCCGTGCGGAGTTTGAACGCATTACCGCAGACCTCGTTGAGAGAACCATAGTTCCCACCAAAAAGGCGCTCTCCGACGCGGGTCTTAGCGTAAATCAGATCGACAAGGTCCTTCTCGTCGGCGGTTCTACCAGAATTCCCGCCGTTCAGGAGGCTGTGAAAAAGTTTATCGGCAAGGAGCCCTTCAAGGGTATCAACCCCGATGAGTGTGTTGCGATCGGCGCGGCGATCCAGGGCGGTGTCCTTGGCGGTGACGTGAAGGATCTGTTGCTCCTTGACGTAACCCCTCTGTCTCTCGGTATCGAGACACTCGGCGGTGTATTCAACCGCATCATCGAGCGCAATACCACCATTCCCGTAAAGAAGAGCCAGATCTATTCTACCGCAGCTGATGGACAGAGCTCCGTTGAGATCCACGTTCTCCAGGGTGAGCGCGAGATGGCAGCCAACAATACCACGCTTGGTCGCTTTATTCTCGACGGCATCACACCCGCTCCCCGTGGCATTCCTCAGATCGAGGTTACCTTTGATATCGATGCAAACGGCATTGTAAACGTTACCGCACAGGATAAGGGTACGGGTAAGGAGCAGCACATTACCATCACCTCCTCCACCAATATGAGTAAGGAGGATATCGATCGCGCCGTTCAGGATGCCGAGAGATTTGCCGAGGAGGATAAGAAGGCGAGAGAAGCAGTTGATGTAAAGAACCATGCGGAAACGATGATCTTCCAGAGCGAAAAGACACTTTCCGAGCTTGGCGATAAGGCGGATCCTGCAGACGCTGAAAACGTGAAGGCAGCTATTGAAAAGCTGAAGGAGACCCTTAAGGGCGGCGACGTTGAAGCGATCAAGGCAGATACCGCGGCAGTAGAGCAAGCGTTCTACAAGATCTCCGAAAAGCTTTACAGCCAGCAGGCGGGCGCTGCGGGTGCAGATCCCAACGCCGGTGCTGACGGTCAGGACGGAACCTACTACAACGCAAGCTACGAGGATAACTCGCAAAATAACAATCAGTAATTAAAATACACACGTTTTTCGGGAAAGGCGATTTTTGTCGCCTTTCCCGTAAGGTGTATTTCGGCGATCCGTGCAGATTTGCCAAAATGGGTGCGGATGACCGAAATACAGCATCACGAAAGGGTTACTATGGCAGACAAGAGAGATTACTACGAGGTCCTTGGCGTTGATAAAAACGCCGATGCGGGCACGATTAAAAAAGCATATTACAAGCTTGCAAAGAAATATCACCCCGATACCAATCCGGGGGATAAGGTGGCAGAGGAAAAGTTTAAAGAAGCAAACGAGGCTTACGAGGTGCTTTCCGATGCCGATAAAAAGGCAAAATACGATCAGTTTGGGCATGCTGCCTTCGATCCCTCCATGGGTGGGGGTGCCGATGGCTTTGGCGGCTTTGGCGGTTTTGGTGACTTCGGTGACCTTGGCGACATTTTGGGCGGTATGTTTGGCGGCGCGTTTGGCGGTGGCGGTGCAAGACGTCGCAACGGTCCCATCCCCGGCGAGGATATTGGAACCACGGTCAATATTTCGTTTGAAGAAGCCGTATTCGGTGTAAAAAAGGATATTTCCTATTCCCGTGTTTGCCGTTGTTCCGATTGTAAGGGAAGTGGCTCTGCCGACGGCTCGGCACCCGAGACCTGCTCGGTCTGCCGCGGAAGCGGTCAGGTGCGCCGTGTACAGCGTATGGGCGGCATGTCCTTCCAGTCTACCGCTCCCTGTGATGCTTGCCGCGGAAGCGGAAAGATCATTAAAAATCCCTGCTCGAAGTGCCGTGGCTCGGGGATGGCAAGAGAAAACAAGCGACTTACGGTTTCGATCCCCGCAGGTATCGACCACGGAGAGCGTGTTGCTTTGCGCGGACAGGGAAACGACGGTAGAAACGGGGGACCCGCGGGAGACCTCATTCTTTCGGTTTCGGTGCGCTCGCACGCGATCTTCGAGCGTGATGGCTACGATATTTATTGCGAGGTACCCCTCACGGTTGCCGAGGCAACGCTTGGCGCCGAGATCGACGTGCCCACTCTTGAAGGAAACGAAAAATACAACGTTCCCGAGGGAACGCAGCCGGGAACCAAGTTTACCATGCGTTCGAAGGGGGTTCCTTACGTCAACGGAAATGGCAGACGCGGAGACCTTATTTTCCGCGTAACGGTTGAGATCCCCAAGGGACTTAACGACAAGCAAAAGGCGGCGATGAAGGCATTTGCCGACAGCTGCGGTGAGAGCAATTATGCAAAGCACAAGCAGTTTTTCAAAAAGATCTTTGGTAAATAAGTCGATATAAGGAGTTATCATGATAGATCAGGATTATGTATGCGGCGATTACGGTACCGCGACCGAGTGGACACAGATTCGCGTTACCGTAAAGCTGGAGGAGCTGGATTCTCTGACCGCGATTATGAGCATGGTTTCCAACAACCTGCAAATTGAGGATTATAGCGATATCGATTTGAAGACCTGTTACGGTGACCTGATCGACGAAAGCATTCTCAATGCCGACAAGACCATCGCGTCGGTGTCGGTTTACATTCCGGCGGAACGCAGCCTTGCAGAATGTATCTCCTTTTTAAAGGAACGTTTCCTTTCTGTCGGATTGATCGACGCAAAGCTTGAAACGGTTGGTGTTAACGAGGAGGACTGGGCAAACTCCTGGAAGGCTTACTACAAGCCGATTAAGATCGGTGAGCGGCTGGTGATCGTTCCCGCATGGGAAAAGTATACCCCCGCCGAGGGGGAGCTTGTCGTTCGTATGGATCCCGGTATGGCATTCGGTACGGGAACGCACGAAACGACGCGACTTGTCATCAAGCTCCTTGAAAGCTACACGAAGCCGGGATGCCGTATGCTTGACGTTGGTACGGGGAGCGGAATTCTTGCCATCTGTGCCTCCAAGCTTGGTGCGGGCGAGTGCCGTGCGTACGATATTGACCCCATGGCGGTACGCGTTGCCAACGAAAACATTAAAGACAGCGGTCTTACAAACATTACCTGCGAGGTTTCCGATCTTCTTCGCCACGTGGACAGAAGCGCAAAGTATGACCTTATTTGCGCCAATATCGTTGCGGATATCATCATCCGTATGACGCCCGACGTGGGAGAATTGATGCACGAAAACACTGTCCTTCTGGCTTCGGGGATCATTCTGGAGCGCAGCGAGGACGTGATCGAATGCTTTGAAAAGAACGGATTTAAGATCGTAGAAAAATTAGTTGACAACGGTTGGTGCGGCTTGGCTGTGATGAAAAAATAAAAAATGCTTGCGATATGCGGACTAAAAGCAGTATATCGCAAGCATTTTTTTATCAACGGAGTAAAGCTTTGTTATTCACGGTGAATGAATTATTTGAGATAGCTCTCTCTGTAAATTTTTCGGCATTTTCCGGGAGAGACCCCAAGGTGGCGTTTAAATACGTTGGTCAGATATTGTTGGGTACCGAACCCACAACGCTCTGCAACCTCTTCGATGGAGAGGGAGGTCGCACACAAAAGCTCCCGTGCCCCAGCAATGCGGCACTCAGTCAGATACGCGTGTGGGGTCATCCCATAGGTGGCGGTAAAAACCGAATGGAAATAAGAGGGACTGAGATTGGCAGCAGATGCGATATCCAAAAGCTTGATGCCTTTCGTGTAATTCTCGTGGATAAAGTTTTTCGCCTTTTCCACAGCGATCGCGACGTCGCTTTCTTCATCGCGCGACATGGTTCCGTCCTTGATAAAATAAGACAAAAGAGAAAGCAAATGACTGTAAAGCAAAAGAGGATCGGCATCATTTTGCGTTTTCAAAGCAATCAAGGCGTCAAAATGTTTTTCAATTTCATAAGTGTGAAAGGCAGGGAAGTAGGAGGGGAGCGCTGTAAGCGCTTCGGCGATCGCGCCTTCCGCCTCCAGCTTTAAAAACTTGGTTGTGAAGGGAAGCTCGCTGTTGCACATCTCCCCCGGGCGGCCGATGAGAACGTGATGCTTTTTGATGCGATAGACGCGGTCGTCCGAAAAAGTGTTTTTTCCATTTTCAAGATAATACTCTATTTCAAACATAGTGCGTGTGCGTTTTGGCGAGAGTGTGAGATCTCCAAAAATAGCACAGTCAAAATATCCGCAAAAAAGATGAGACGGGAGGATGGGAGCACTCTGCATAGTATACCTCTGAAAAAGTAAGATTTCATAAAAACAAGGGATGTTTGTATATAGAAACGAAAAGGGGAGTTAGGTATAATTATCATATCACAGTTTTTTTGATCCGTCAATCGAAAGAGAGGAAAAAAGATGAATAAAGTTGAAATTTCCATCGAAAAACTGGTTTTGCCTACTTATCACGAGCCCGCTGCCGAGGAATTTCCGATGTTTGCGGAAAATCGGGTACACCAAAGAACCAGTGGAAATCCGTATCCCAACAAAATCGTTGCAAGAGTAGATCGCGCAAATTGTACAGATCGGGAGTATATTTCCGTAAGACTTGAAAACGAGTTCGTTCGCGTGGTGATCCTCCCCGAGATTGGTGGACGTATTTACAGTGCGACCGATAAAATAACGGGATATGATTTCTTTTACAAGCAGCACGTCATTAAGCCTGCTCTGATTGGTGTGCTTGGCTCCTGGATCTCGGGGGGCGTTGAATTTAACTGGCCATTCCACCACCGTGCCTCGGGATATATGGCGTGTGATTTCCACACGGAGGAATTGGAGGACGGAAGTGCCGTTTGCCATTTGTCAGAGCACGATCCTATCGACCGTATGAAGGGAATGTTCAGCATTGTGCTGCGCCCGGGGGAAAGCTTCTTTGAAACGCGGATGCGTCTTTATAACCGCACCGACACAAAGCATTCCTTCCTTTGGTGGGAGAATGCAGCCGTTCCGGTAAATGAAAATTATCAAATCTTTTTCCCACAGGACGTAACCTACGTCAATTTCCATTATCTTAAATCGCGTATCACATTTCCCATTGCGGGGAATGGGGTGTTTAACGGAATTCCCATGAAGGAGCCGCGAGACATCTCCTACCACAAAAATACAAGAGAGGCGACCTCTTATTTTGCAAGTGCCTCCGACTTTGATTTCTTCGGTGGGTATGACCATGGCAAGGAATGCGGCGTTGTCCATATCGGTGACCATCATCTTTCTCCCGGGAAAAAGATGTTTACCTGGGCATACGGACAGCTGTCGCGCTCATGGGAGCGAGCACTGACCGATACCGACGGACAGTATGCGGAGCTGATGGCAGGCTCCTATTCAGACAATCAGCCCGATTTTTCCTGGCTTGCACCTTATGAAACCAAGGAGTTTTCTCAATACTGGTATCCCATTTCAAAAATCGGAACGCCTACCTTTGCAAATCTCAATGCCGCCTTCCGCATCACACGCGAAGAAAACAAAGCCATGCTTTCACTTCAGGCTTGCCGTGTTTATAAAAATGCACGCGTCAGAGTTTTCGACGATACGAAAACGTATTTTGAAACCGAGACCGATCTTTCTCCGGCGACACCTTGTCTCTTTTCACTTCCCGAAATTCCCGCGTTTGTTACGGTGGAGGTATGTGACGCACAGGGTGAGATCATTGCGGAATATACGGAGCAGAGGTATGACGAATTCAATATGCCGCCTGTGATCACAGATATGCCGCTTGCCGCTGAAATGCAATCGGCAGAGGCACTTTATCTTGCGGGGGTGCACGTGGATCAGTACCGCGACCCGGCGGTTACCCCCGATGCTTATTGGCGCGTGGCACTGGAACGCGATCCCAATCATATCCCGTCCTTGATCGCAATGGCAAAATATGCTTACCGCAACTACCTTTTCGATGAGGCGGAGGCGTATGCGCGCCGTGCTCTTTCGGTGCTTTGTACCTTCAACAAGCATCCCGAAAGTGGGGAAGCTTATTACGTTTTGGGACAGATCCTGGAAGCAAAGGGTGAGATCAAGGGGGCGTATGATGCATACTATAGCGCCGCCTTTGCCGCCGATTACGTTGCCGCGGCAATGACACGTATCTCCGTGATTGATCTTAAAAACAAGGATTTCAAGGCAGCAAAGAAGCATGCACTGCTTTCCTTGGATTATGCAAAAAACAATGCACTTTCCCGTGCGGTGCTTTTGGTTGCGCTTAAGGCTTCGGGAGAGGAAGCACGCGCAGCAGCTCTTTCAAAGCGTTATCTTGAAGAGGATCCGCTGGATCATCTGATCCGCTATCTGTCGGGAGATGCACGCTTCTACCAATCCCTGTATTCCTCGCCGAGTCAGACCTGCCTTGACCTTTGTGAGGATCTGGAGGCGATGGGACTGTACCGTGAGGCAAAGGCGCTTCTTGAAGGTCTCGTTTCTTACAACAAGGGAGAAGGATATCGCACAGTGCAGTATGCCATCGGTTACTATTCCGCTCTTTGCGGCGAGGATCCCGCAAGATCCTATGCGGCGGCTGAACGCGCAGAGATCGGCCGTACCTTCCCCGCACGCAGGTCTGAAATGCGGATGCTGGAGGCGGTAATCGCCTACAACGGCTCAAACAATGCGAAGACCCTGTTGGGATGCTTGCTGTATCACAAGCGCCACTATAAGACTGCGGTGGCTCTTTGGGAGGAGTGCGGCGACGACGTAATGGCAAAACGAAATTTGGCGGTTGCTTATTTCAGTCATCTGTCAAGGAAGGAAGAGGCACTCTCCATTATGCTGGAGTTGACCCGTACCTATCCAGAGGATGAAACGCTCCTTTACGAAACGGTTGTTTTAATGAATAAAATGAACCGCCCTGCCAAAGAAAAGATCGACCTTTGCCTCTCTCACAGCTTTACGCGTGACGATATCACCGTAGAGCTTGTCAAGGCATACAACCAGGCATCTCTCTATGACAATGCACTACAAACCCTGATGTCGCACAACTTCGTTCCCTGCGAGGGAGGCGAGCATTCCATTGCAGACCAGTATATTTTCGCGTATCTTGCCAAGGGAAGAGAAGCGCTTGCCGATAAGGACTATCCGCGCGCGAACGAGCTGTTTTTGACGGGCGAGCAATTGCCGGAGCACTTGGGCGCCGGAATTTGGAATCACTGCAAGCTCATTCCTCTGCGTTATCACCGCGCCCTTGCTCTTGAGGGGATGGGACGTACAGAGGAAGCGCGTGAAATATACCGCTACGTTGCAACGACAGAGATCGAGTACTTTAGCAATATGCACTTGCCGGAGCTTCCGTTCTATCAAGCACTTTCTTACGAGCGCTTGGGGGATGAGTTGGCATCTCGCAGGCTGATTACCGAATACAAACGCGCATGGGGCAATATCAAGTCGAAAAAGGACAACGGCTTTTTTGGAACGACGCCCTTCTTTATGCCCTTTATCGATACGGCATCCGACCTGCGTGCCTCCTACGGCTTGTACCTTGAAGGACTGATTGCACGCCTTGAAGGAAAAGAAGAACTCGCACACGGGCTTTTACTTAAATCCTATGCGCTGAATAACGACCGTCTTACGGCACGTCTTTACTCATAACGCATGATAAAAAGCACTTACACGGAATGATTTTTTGGTTCTGTGTAAGTGCTTTTTTACGCCCTGTGTTAAAAAAAGACGATTTTTTGCTAAAAAGTTGAATTGTTTACAAAAAAGTGTTTACAAAAAGATGATTCTGTAGTAAAATATAGTGGAATATATTTATAAGGAGAAGCTTGCTTTATGGAACAACCGAAATATCACCGTGTTTTACTCAAGCTTTCGGGCGAGGCTCTTTCAAAAGGGAGCGAGGGGATCCTCGATTTCGATTTTATCGAAAAGGTAGCAAAACAGATCAAACGTTGTACCGATGCCGGGGTTCAGGTCGCCGTGATCGTGGGCGCGGGCAATATATGGAGAGGCAGACAGGGTACGGAAATGGATCGTTGCCGCGCCGATCACATGGGAATGCTTGCGACTGCGATCAACTCGCTGGCATTGCAGGACGTATTCCTTCGCGTTGGAATGGATGCCGTTGTTATGACCGCAGTTGAGATGGACGCCTTTGCCGAGCATTACACGGTAAGAGGCGCTGTTGAGGCATTGGAACAGGGACGGGTCGTTATCTTCGGTTGCGGACTGGGAACGCCTTATTTTTCAACCGATACGGCGGCGGCGCTTCGCGCAGCCGAGATCGGTGCGGATTGCATTTTGATGGCAAAGAACATCGATGCCATTTACAGTGCCGATCCCAAAAAGGATCCTACGGCGGTTCGCTATTCCGATCTGACCTATTTACAGATCATCGATAAAAATTTGCGCGCACTGGATATGTCCTCCGCGATCTTCTGCATGGATAACGATATCCGTGGTTATGCCTTTGGCCTTGCCGATCCCGAAAACATCTACCGCGTGGTAATGGGTGAGGCAGTCGGTACTGCAATTCACAACTAAAAATCATAATAATTTACATATGAGGGGAGTCAAACAATGAAATTCAACACAAAAGCAACAGAAGAAAGAATGCAAAAGAGTGTAAGTGCTTATGAAAACAACCTTTCTACCATTCGCGCAAGTCAGGCAAACGGCGCGATCGTTTCCAAGGTGACCTTTGATTATTACGGCTCGGCAACCAAGCTGACCGATATGGCGTCTGTCGCTGTAACCGACCCCAAGACCCTGACCATCACCCCCTACGACCGTTCCACGCTCAAGGCAATGGTCAAGGCGATCCAGGCATCCGACATCGGCATCAACCCTGTTGACGACGGTACGGTCATCCGTCTTGTTTTCCCGCCTCTGACCGAGGAACACCGTAAGGGGCTTGCAAAGCAGATCCAAAAGCTTTCCGAGGATGCACGCGTTGCTGTTCGCAACGTTCGCAGAGATGCCAACGACGATATCAAAAAACAGAAGAAAGATGGCACTATGACCGAGGACGAGCAAAAAGCAGGCGAAAAGTCGGTACAGGATCTGACCGACCGTTATATCAAGATGATCGATGAGATCACCTCCAAAAAGGAAAAGGAGATCATGCAGATCTGATCTTGCCTTTTTAAAAGTTTTGTGGACGGAGTAAAGCAATGTTTTTTAAAAAAGCTCAAAAAAAGCAGGAAAGACCCATTGTTGACGAGCGACTTCAGCACATTGCGTTCATTATGGACGGAAACGGACGTTGGGCGCAAAAAAGGGGAATGCCACGTGAATTCGGGCATTCGCACGGCGCCGCTACCTTTAAGAAGGTAGGACGCTATTGCGAAAGCATCGGTCTTAAATATATGACCGTGTATGCGTTCTCCACCGAAAACTGGAAGCGGCCGCAAAAAGAGGTTGACACCATTATGAAGATCCTTGATGAGTATATCGAGGAGTGTTTTATCGAGATGGTAGATGACAACGTTCATTTCCGCTTTATTGGAAACTTGGATATTTTTCCCCTGGAATTGCGTGAAAAAATGAATAAGATCGATCGCGAGACTGCGCATAAGCCTTTTTTGTTAAACATTGCCGTAAATTACGGTGGGCGTGAGGAAATCGTTCATGCCTGCCGTGAATTGATTCGAAAGGGCGCCTCCGACGTAACGGAGGCTGACATTTCGGCGCATACGTATACCTCCTGCTGTCCGGACCCGGATCTTGTTGTCAGAACGGGAGGAGACCTTCGTATTTCCAATTTTCTTCTTTGGCAATCCGCGTATACGGAATACTACTTTACAGACGTGCTTTGGCCCGACTTTTCCTCAAAGGACGTGGATGCGGCGGTGGCGGCATTCTATGCAAGAAAGCGTCGCTACGGCGGTGTTTGATTGCGTACTATTTTGATTAGGAGACGTTTTTTCTTATGAAACAGCGTATTATCACAGCTTTGGTTGCGACCTGTGTATTGATTCCAAACCTAATATTTTCAAATACGCCGCTTTTGCTTTTTTCATTGGCGGTTGCCTCTGTGCTCTCTATCTTTGAGATCGCCCGTTGCGTAGGACTGCATCGGGCTTATCCGTTATGCATCCCGATCTACGTGCTGGCGGCAGTATACCCGTTTGTTACCCGATATGCGGGAAGCTTCTCCGACCTTTTCACGGTCACCGGCTGGGAGGATCTTTCTACATACGCAGGAGACCTTCAAGCGCTGCGTCATTACACGTTGGTTGCCATTATGGCAACGATGCTATACCTGTTTGCTGTAATGACCTTTTCAAAGGGAAAATACAAGGTGACCGAAGTTGCCGTTCTCTTTATGGCAAGCGTTTACATTTTGTTCGGCATGAACGGAATTATCATCATGCGTGATTACCGCACGGGTGGCGAGATCCTTTATATCACCATTTTTATCGGCGCGTGGATCACCGATATCTTTGCGTATTTCTCAGGTATGCTCTTCGGCAGAGGCGGAAAACACAAGCTTATCCCCGACGTCAGTCCCAAAAAGACTGTGGAGGGAAGCATTGGAGGAATTGTTTTCTGCGTTTTAGTCATGTGGCTTTACGGGCTTCTTTGTACCAAGTTTACGCCGCACGAGTCTTATCTCTGGTTTTTCGCCATCGGCGGCTTGATCGCTTCTATCGTAGCACAGGTGGGAGATCTTTTAATGTCCGTGATCAAACGAAACTACGGGATCAAGGATTATGGCAGTATTTTCCCGGGACACGGCGGAATGCTCGACAGACTTGATTCGGTGCTTGCTGTGTCTGTGGCTTTGGTTGCATTTTCCTCCTTCTTTGAATTTTTTAAAGGTATATAACTATCTATAAGGTGAAATAGACGATGCAAAACAATTACGATTATCCCTCTGTTTCCATTCTTGGCTCTACCGGCTCGGTTGGTGAGCAGGCAATTGACGTCGCACTCAAAAACGGAATCCGCGTCAACTGCCTTTCGGCAAACAAAAACGTCAAGCGCGTAGAGGAGCAAGCGAGAATGCTGGGGGTCAAAGCCTGCGCAATGGCAGATAGAACCGCCGCAAAGGATCTGGAAGCAAGACTTGCGGATACCGATATCAAGGTGTTTGTCGGTGTTGAGGGGATCTGCGAGATGATATCTGCGCCTTACGAAGAGGGTGAGGTCGTTGTAAATTCCATCATAGGAGAAGCAGGGCTTCGTCCTACACTTGCTGTTTTGGGAGCCGGAAAAAAGCTGGCACTTGCCAATAAGGAATCCCTGGTTTGTGCGGGTGAATTCGTTATGAAGCTGGCACAAGCAAAGGGAACCGAGATCCTGCCCGTTGACAGTGAGCACAGTGCAATTTTCCAGGCTTTGCGCGCCGGGAACGGGAAAGAGATCAAAAAAATTCTTTTGACTGCATCGGGCGGTCCCTTTTACGGAATGAAAAAGGAAGAGCTTTCCTCCATTACCGTTGAGGATGCACTGGCGCACCCTACGTGGAGCATGGGGTCAAAGATCACCGTTGACAGCGCAACCTTGATGAACAAGGGCTTTGAGGTGATCGAGGCTGTGCATCTGTTTGGCGTACGCCCAGAGCAGATCGAGGTACTCATTCACCGTGAAAGCATAATGCATTCCGCAATTGAATACATTGATAACAGCGTGATCGCGCAAATGTCTGTTCCCGATATGCGCCTTTGCGTTCAATATGCTTTGACCCATCCCGTGCGTTCACAGGCAGTGATCCCCGCATTGGATCTTACTTCGGTGGGGAAAATGACCTTTGCAAAGCCGGATACCGAGACCTTTGTGCTCTTGGATCTGGCACTTTCGGCAATTGAAAAGGGCGGTGCCTTGCCCGCGGTATTAAACGCCGCCAATGAAGTGGCGGTTGCCGCATTTCTTGAAAAAAGACTTGATTTTCTTGGTATATTCGACGTCGTCTCCAAAACGGTGAACGCGTTGCCCGATGCGGCAAAAATTCACATGATGGATGACATCTTTGCATTTGACGGCGCTGCAAGATCGCTTGCAAATGAATTTTTAACAAAGCGTATGTCGCTTTGTTGATCTTACGGAGGAATCGTAGGCTTGCAATTTCTTTATATTCTTCTCGCAATATTTATTTTTGGGATCCTTATTTTTATCCACGAATTGGGGCACTTTATCGTCGCACGCCTGTGCGGCGTTAAGGTGCTTGAATTTGCCATTGGAATGGGACCCCAAATTTTTGGTTGGAAAAGTAAAAAGAGCGGTATAAAATACGCGCTGCGTCTCTTTCCCATCGGTGGCTTTGTCAGTATGCTGGGGGAAAACGGGATGGAGGCGGTGCAAGGGGAAAACGGCGAGAGCGAAGAGATTTCTTTGATCAATGAGGTTGATCCCGATCCTGCTTCGGCCAAGACGGAAAACGCGCTGCCGGAAGCTTCTGCAGAATCTATCGCCGAGAACGATCCTGCCGCGTATTGCAATCAAAGCGCTTGGAAAAGAATTTTGATCTCGGTCGCGGGTCCTGCAATGAATGTGATCATTGGCTTTCTTCTGATGAGCGTGATCGTTTTGTCGGCGGGAATTGAAAACGCGGGCACCAACCGTGTCTGGGGCTTTTACGTGACCTATACGGGAAAGGAAGCTCTTGCGGGAATCGAAACCGACGACTACGTAGTTGGCTATATGGAGGGGGAGAAAAGAGTCCCCATTACCTCGCTTGCGCATTTGAAGACGCTGGTTTTGGAAAGCGACACGCACACCTTTGACCTTGTCATCAACCGACTTGACGATAAAGGAGAGGAAATTGAGGAGCTGATCCTTGAGGATACAAAGCTTCAAGAAAAGGATCTTGTTCACTTTCAATCCTCTTTGAGCGAGGCTTCGGGACTTTGCGTGGGAGACGAGATCATCCAGGTCAATTCCGCCTCCACGCACATCGCCAACGATCTTCATTATGAATTGATGATGCAGGGATACCGCCCCATGACTCTGACGGTAATGCGGAATGGAGAACGTGTTGTTTTAGAGGACGTGGTGATCCCCAACGATTCCCAGGACGGAACGGTAATAGGACTCATTGATTTTGTTGTTGTGCGTGAGGCTGCCTTGGATTTTCCAACCGTCATAAAGCACACGTGGTATCGGTCTGTCTCTACCGTAAAAACGGTTTTTGATTCTTTGTTCGGGCTGTTTTCGGGACGCTTTGGAGTTGAGGCGATCTCTGGTCCCGTTGGGATCACAAAAACGATTGGTGAAGTCGCGCAGCAATACGGATTTATTAATCTTTTGTATCTTGTCGTGGTCATTTCCATCAATCTCGGCGTTATGAATCTGTTGCCCCTCCCCGCGCTTGACGGCGGTCATATTTTGATCTATCTGATTGAACTGATCCGCAGAAAGCCTCTCAAGAGGGAAGTGGAGGCAATGATCAATTTTATCGGCCTCGTTCTGCTTTTGGGGCTTGCGGTTATTATTGCGTTTAAGGATGTGTTTACACTATTATGATCTACAACGACATTCGAAGAAAAACAAAAGAGATCATGGTTGGAAATCGTGGGATCGGCGGTAGCCACCCTATTGCCATCCAATCCATGACCAATACCGATACCGAGGATGCCGCGAGCACCGTCGGGCAGATCCGTGCTCTTGAGGCTGCGGGCTGCGACGTCGTGCGCATCTCTGTTCCTACCATGCGTGCGGCAGAGACGATTTTAAACATCAAGGATGCGGGGATCACGATCCCTGTGGTTGCCGATATTCACTTTGATCATAAGATCGCTTTGCGATGTGCGGAGCTTGGCTTTGACAAGATCCGTATCAATCCCGGAAACATCGGCTCCGATGACCGTGTTCTGGCGGTCTGCAACGCCTGTGGTGAGCGTGGAATTCCCATTCGCATTGGGGTGAACAGCGGTTCCTTGGAAAAGCATATTCTTGAAAAGTACGGCTCTCCCACCAAGGAGGCGCTTTGTGAAAGCGCGCTTTATCATGCATCCTTGCTTGAAAAATTCGGATTTCGGGATATTGTTATTTCTATCAAAGCATCTACCGTTTCCGAAATGATCGGTGCCAACCGACTTTTGGCATCGGAGTGTGACTATCCCTTGCACCTTGGGGTCACCGAGGCAGGCGGCGGAGCACGCGGACTGATCAAAAGCTCCGTTGGGATCGGTGCGTTGCTTTGCGACGGTATTGGGGATACGATCAGAGTATCTCTGACCGATGATCCCGTAGAGGAGATCGCGGCGGCAAAGCAGATCCTCGGTGCTGTGGAGATGGAGGGGCAGCGCGGTCTGGATATTGTAAGCTGTCCGACCTGTGCGCGCACAAAGATCGATCTTATTCCCCTGGTAAAACGGTTTGAAGCGGCGATCAAGGAAGCGGGGCTTGAAAGTGTTCCCGTAAAGGTTGCTTTGATGGGATGCGTGGTCAACGGCCCCGGGGAGGCGCGCGAGGCAGACGTAGGCATTGCCGGAGGAAAGGGAGAGGCGATCCTTTTCAGACACGGCGAGATCGTTGAAAAGATTGAAGAAAACGAGATCATTGAACGACTTTTGAAGGAAATTAAGATTTTAAAAGAACAAAAAGAACATGAGTAAAAATTTACTTGAAATTTTTAACAGGTACACACCAAACGAGCAGATTGCGCAGATTCTGCTGTCGGCGGATGCGGAGGGGATCAGATTGCGCGCGGACAAGCCGCAAAGAATGATCGAGGTGACCGCCCCCTTCCCAAAAGTCGTTCCAAAGCGTACGCTTTATAAGATCGAAGAAGAAATTCGCGCGGCATACGAATTAAATGTCGTGCGAATTTTGCCGCGCTATTCGCAGGCTCTTTTCTCCCGCGCAGAGATCCCCGACGTTCTTATGGAAACCAATCGTCGCGGCATCGTTGCCAACGGCTTTTTCAACCGGTGCACCTATGAGCTCACGTCCACCGCCCTTACGATTGAGATCCCTTTTTCGGAAAGCGGCGTCGAATTGATCTACGATGCAAAAACACCGCATTTGATGGAGGAGATCATCAAGGAGGAATTTGGCGTTTCTCTTCACGTCTCCATTCAACGTATGGAGGGGGACGATTATCTTGCATTCCAAAGCTCTATGCAATCTCACGTCGAGCAGATGAGCCGCGATGCCGCAAAGGCAGAGGCGGAGTATCACGCCGCGCTTGAGGCGGGGGCATACCACGGTCGTGAGGAGACCCCGGCGGAGGAGGAAAAGCCCATGCTTCCGCGCGCTTCCTCCATCTATGAGGGAGAATGTCTTCCAATGATCTCAAACGGCATTTGTCAGATAGGGCACTCTACCTTTGATATTTCAGCACCGGAGTACGTTTTTGGTGAGCCGTTTGAAATTAACCCTGTTCCAATCGCTTCGATCGAAAAGCCGCAGAGAAATATCGTTATCATCGGTGAGATCTTTGGATTTACCAAGGAGGAGAGCCGCGGCGGAGAAAAGTTTGATATTACCTTTGATATCTTCGACGGAAACGCCTCCATCGAGCACCGCACGTTTGGAATGGAGCCGGAGGATGCAAATGCGCTTTGTGCCATTCTTCAAAACGGTTCCACGGTTGCTATGCGCGGATACGCCAAGCGCGTTACGAGAAAAGGGAAGACCGACGTTGACTTTACCTTTTATTACACCGATATTGCCAAGGTCTCCAAGCTAAAAAGAAAGGATAAGGCAGAAAAAAAGCGGGTGGAGCTGCATTTGCATACCACCATGTCCACAATGGACGCGCTCATTGCCCCCGACGTTGCCGTAAAAACGGCCCTAAAGTGGGGAATGCCTGCCGTAGCGATCACCGACCACGGAAACGTGCAAGCTTTTCCAGATGCTATGCTTGCCGTAGAGAAAGCCGCCCCCGACGGGGATTTTAAGGTGATCTATGGAATCGAGGCTTATTTCGTCAATAATACGGCAAGTGCCATCACCGGAAACTACGACCCCGATTTTTCGTCGGAGTGTGTGGTGTTTGATATTGAGACCACAGGTCTTTCGGTGCAAAACTGTAAGATCACCGAGATCGGCGCGGTAAAGATCAAAGGGGGACGGGTGCTTGACCGATTTAACACCTTTGTTGACCCGGAATGTCCCATCCCCGAGGAGATCGTAAAGCTGACGGGAATTACCGATGAAATGGTGAAGGACGCTCCCAAATACCCCGAGGCACTGAAGGCGTTTTTTGATTTTATCGGCGAGGGGAACGGTACCTATAAGCCTCTTTTGATCGCGCATAATGCAAATTTTGACATTGGATTTATCCGCCACTTTGCCAAGGCGGCAGGAATCCCCTTTGAAAACCCCTATTTGGATACGGTAGCGCTCTCCAGGCACATCAACCCGGAGTTGAAAAAGCATACGCTGGATTCAATTGCCGATGCTTATAAGCTGGGAGAATTTAACCATCACAGAGCGTGTGACGATGCCGAGATGCTTGCCATGATCTATTTTAAAATGATTGAGATCATGGAAAAGTCTGATCTTCACAACTTAAAGGCGCTCCAGCAGGAAATGACCGAAAAGGCAGACCCTTTAAAGCTAAAGCCTTACCATCAGATCATCCTTGTGGAAAATCAAACGGGACTTAAAAACCTGTATAAGCTGATTTCCATGAGCTATCTGGATTATTACAAGCGTTTCCCGCGGATCCCAAAAACAGCCCTCGAAAAGCACCGCGAGGGATTGATCATTGGTTCTGCCTGTGAGGCGGGTGAGTTGTTTCGGGCAATCCTTGAAAACCGTCCCGACTCCGAAATTGAGGAGATCGTAAATTTCTACGACTATCTGGAGATCCAACCCATTTGCAATAACCGTTTCCTTATCGCCGAGGGCTCGGTTGCTGACGATGAAGGACTGCGGGAATTGAATCGCCGCATCGTAGCGCTGGGAGAGAAGTACAACAAGCCTGTTTGCGCTACCTGCGACGCGCATTTTCTCAACCGCGAGGACGAGCTGTACCGCAAGATCCTTTTGGCGGGACAAAAGTTTAAGGACTTTGATAAGGACGTTGGTATTTATCTTCGTACTACCGACGAGATGCTGGAGGAATTCTCTTATTTGGGAGAAGAAAAGGCGTACGAGGTGGTCGTTACCAATACCAATATGATTGCAGACCGTATTCAATCGGTGCGCCCGATCCCCAAGGGAAACTACACGCCCGAAATGGAGGGGGCGGAGCAGGAGCTTCAGGATATGTGCTGGGAACGCGCAAAGAGCATGTACGGGGATCCGCTTCCCGAGATCGTTTCCGCGCGTCTTGATAAGGAGCTTACCTCCATTATCAAAAACGGATTTGCTGTCTTGTACCTTATTGCTCAACGTCTTGTTCACTATAGCGAGGAGCAGGGATATCTTGTCGGTTCGCGTGGATCGGTAGGTTCCTCCTTTGTTGCTACCATGGCGGGTATTTCGGAGGTAAACCCGTTGCCGCCGCACTATTATTGTCCCAATCCCGCGTGTAAGCACAACGAATTCTTTACCGATGGCAGTGTGGGCTCCGGCTTTGATCTCCCCGATAAAATATGTCCTAAGTGCGGTACCAAGTATAAGGCTGACGGACACGACATCATGTTTGAGACCTTCCTTGGATTTTACGGTGATAAGTCTCCCGATATCGACCTTAACTTCTCAGGGGACGTCCAAGGCCGCGTACATAAGTATACAGAGGAGCTTTTCGGCGAAGGTCACGTCTTCCGTGCGGGTACGCTGGGGACGCTTGCAGACAAGACTGCGTACGGATACGTGGCAAAATACGTGGAGCAAAAGGGGATCAGTTTGCCGCGTGCGGAAATGAACCGACTTGTGATGAACTGTCTCGGTGTCAAAAAAACCACGGGGCAGCACCCGGGTGGTATTATCGTTGTGCCTCAGCAATACGACGTTTATGATTTTACCCCTGTACAGCATCCCGCGGATGACCCCAATTCCGACATTGTGACCACGCACTTTGCGTTTTCTTATCTGCATGATACCATCTTAAAGCTTGATGAGCTTGGGCACGATATGCCAACCAAGTATAAGTGGTTGGAAACCTTTACCGATACCTCGGTGCTGGACGTCGCCATGAACGACCGCTCGGTTTACGAGCTGTTCGAGTCTACGGCACCCCTTGGTATTAAGCCGGATGATATCGAAGGATGTACCATTGGCACCTACGGACTTCCCGAGCTTGGTACCCCCTTCATCCAACAGGTGCTTCTTGATGCAAAGCCCCGTAACTTTGCCGACCTTTTGCAGATATCGGGATTGACACACGGCACCAACGTGTGGCTTGGAAATGCCCAGGATCTGATCAAGGAGGGGATTTGTGATATTTCTCGCGTGATCGGAACCCGTGACGGTATCATGCTGGATATGATCCGTTACGGCCTTGAAAACGCAATGGCGTTTAAGATCATGGAGGCTGTGCGAAAAGGAAAAGGACTTACGCCCGAATGGGAGGCTGCCATGGTGGAGCACGGCGTGCCTGAATGGTATATCCTTTCCTGTAAAAAGATCAAATATCTGTTCCCTAAGGCGCATGCGGCAGCGTACGTTATGTCTGCGATCCGCCTTGCCTGGTATAAGGTTCATAAGCCGGTTGAATTTTACTGTACAATGTTTACGGTAGCGCCAAACGGCTTTGATGCCCAGATCGTTATGGGGGGAAAATCAAACGTGGTTGCGGTGATGCGCGATATCCAGAAGAGAGGTAAGGAAGCCTCTCCCAAGGAGCAGGCAAGCGTTACCGTTCTGCAGCTTATTAACGAAGCGATGGCAAGAGGCGTTCGTTTTTTGCCCGTCGATCTTCAAAAGTCCCATTCTTATGCATTTCTGCCTGAAAACGGTGCCATTCGTATGCCGTTTTCGTCCTTGCCCGGACTTGGCGAAAACGCGGCACAAAATATTATCAAGGCACGTGAGGAGGAGCCCTTCTTCTCTGTGGAGGATCTGCAGATCCGTGCCAAGATCAGTAAATCCGTAATTGAAATGCTTCGTTCCAACGGTGTTCTCGACAACGTAAGCGAAACCGATCAGTTGACGATAGCTTTTTAAATTGAGAAATTGCATAGCGAAAGCCCCCGAAGATCGCTTCGGGGGCTTTCGCTATATAAGGGATCCCAATTGATGTATTGCGTTTTCGCCGCAAATCATATTTCCGTGCTCCAAGAGATATAACTTTAGAAGATTGCAGTTTTCAATGCTTCCGTATTCGGTAATAAAGTTTAATTCATCGGGGGTTGTAAAGGGAGAAGCAGAGAGAAAAGAGAGAAAAAGATAATAGGTTCCGTCGTCATCCCCGTAGGCACTGTTTGTTCCGATTCCGGAAAAGGTGCGCAATCTTTTGCAAACGTACAAAAGGTCTGAAATGGAAGGAAAACTGTAAGCGCTCTCTCTGTGAAATCCTCGGCCAAGTACTTCCTTTTGAAGGCAAAGTGCTTTTGGTAGATCCGGTTGAGGCGCATCTTCCTCTTCTTCGCTTTCGCTTCGATCCGAGAGTCTGCTGATGAACATTTCGCATCCTCCCCCGCGCGATGGGAAGTACTGTACGGCAATGCGCCTGTCGTCTGCTTCAAAATCCGTGCGTTTTTTTATTTCCTCCAATAAAAGACGAAAGGTGCGGCGCATTTCTGCACCGTTCTCGCCAAAGGTATCGGCATTCAACTCAAATTGTTCCATATCCGACGGAGTCAGCATAATTTTTAGTTTGCGGTCACTGATTCTGATCAGCTCCATAGCATGTCACTCCTTTCGGTTGATCCTCTTATGTATATTATAAGCCGTAAGGTGCAA
The DNA here is from genome assembly GCA_045588715.1 of Eubacteriales bacterium. Classification (GTDB taxonomy): domain Bacteria; phylum Bacillota; class Clostridia; order Oscillospirales; family CAG-272; genus UMGS1865. The sequence goes on from JAZNEQ010000168.1 coordinate 19,722, forward strand.
AAAGGGAACCCCTAAAAATATGGTAATTCCTTGACACACCGATGCGCGTGTGATAAAATATAAAAGGACAGGGAGGTGGTCATTTTATGATACCGGTCACAAGTGTTAAAACGATGAGAGAAAGCGACAAAGCCACGATCGAGAGCGGCGTTTCGGGACATGAACTGATGGCACGTGCGGGGCGCGGGATCTATCAAAGCTTTGATTGGAAGGGGCCTGTAGCGATCGTTTGCGGAAGCGGGAATAATGCGGGAGACGGATACGTTCTTGCGCTGGAGCTTTTCCGTGCGGGGATCGACTGTACGATCCTGCTCCTCTCGGAGCGCTTTTCCCCGGACGGAAAATATTATTTTGATCAATGCGTGGAGCGGGGGATCAAAATTGTGAAATACACCTCGGACGTTTCCTTTAACGAATACAGCGAGATTGTTGATTGCATTTTTGGAACGGGCTTTTCGGGGGACGTCAAGGATCTGATATGCGAGGTGATACAGAAGATCAACGACAGTCAAAAGCGGGTGGTTTCTGCCGATATCAATTCGGGGCTTGACGGGGACAGCGGCAAGGCAACCCTTTCTGTCAAAAGCGATCTTACCGTTTCGATCGGCACGTATAAAACGGGGCATTTTTTAGGGGATGCAAAGGATCATATCAAGGCACTTTGTAATATAGACGTTGGTATCCGGGTGCCTGATGAGGGGATATATCTTTGTGAGAAAACGGACTTTTCGGAGGTGCTTGCCAAAAGAAAAAGAAACTCCCATAAAGGAACCTACGGATACGTGAGCGTTATCGGCGGCTCGCGTGAGTATTCGGGTGCGGTCAAGCTTGCGAACATGAGTGCCGCAGCGCTTCGGTCGGGGTGCGGTGTCGTACAATTGGCAGTTCCCGATGCGATTGCAGACAGCGTCTCTCCCTACCTTTTGGAAAGCACGCTTTTTCCCATTCCGTCTGACAGTGACGGGCATATGAGATATGATCCCACGCTTCTTGATGACGTGCTATTGCGTATGTCTGCCATTGCCATTGGTATGGGGTGGGGAAAAGGAACGGACAATGAAAAGATCCTGCGACATTTATTAGAGAAAGGAAGCCTGCCGCTTGTGATCGATGCCGACGGCTTGAATACACTTTCCCAAATGGATCTTGAAATCTTGCGAAGCAGCAATTGCCAAGTGATCCTGACCCCCCATCCAAAGGAATTTGAACGTCTTTCTCGGATCCCGGTGAATGAGATCCTCAAGAACCCTGTCTTTTATGCAAAGGAATTTGCAAGCCGCTACGGTGTAACCCTTCTTCTTAAGGGATGTACTACGGTCGTAACGGACGGAGCAGTCACGTATTTGGTAGATCGCGGATGCGCGGGCATGGGAACCGCGGGGAGCGGCGACGTACTCTCCGGCATCCTTACAGGGCTTTTGGGATACGCTTCCGCCAACGCCAAAACCGTTGCTTGCGGTGCATATATCGCAGGACGCGCGGGGGAGCTTGCTGAACAAAGCGTTAATCCTATTTCTATGGTTGCATCGGATACCGTCGCTCATATTGCCCATGCAATTGGAGAAATGCTTTAAAATAATGATCCCATGATGGGAAAGCCAAGTTGACTTTTTCCATCATGGGATCGTTTTTTATTCAGAACATAGCTCGGTCAACGTCATCCAAAGAATTAAAAATAAAATCGGGGCGATCTTCTACTGCGGCGGTTTCAACGTCTTGGGGCGTTGTTTCTCCCGAATAAACAAGAATTGCAGTGATCCCATGTCGCTTTCCGACTGCGATATCGGTATAGAGGCGGTCGCCGAAAATACACATTTTTTCTTTGGAGATCCCCGTAGCCTCGCAGATCATTTCTACCGTTTGAGGGTAGGGCTTTCCGAAGTAGGTTGGGGCTACACCCGTTGAGGCGGTAACGAAAGCAGAGATCGCGCCGCTGTCGGGAATTGGTCCGCTTTTCGTGGGACAGTTAAAATCGGGATGCGTTGAGAGATATTCGGCACCTCCCCGGATCAGTCGGCAGGCATTCATCATTTTTTGATAGGTAAGACCTGTGTCAAAGCTGGTAATAACAATGTCTGCTTTTTCCTCGTTTCCATCAAGCAAACGAATACCGCGATTTTGAAAGCTTGCGGCAAGATCCTCCGTTCCCATCAGATAAACCGTTCTTCCTTTGCGGTGCCTCAATAAAAATTCAGCGGTAACGTCACCCGATGTCATGATCTCATTTTCGGTGGGGGAAAAACCAAGGCGGGTCAATTTTTTAATATAAAAATCATGGGAATGAGATGCGTTGTTGGTAAAAAACAAGATCTTCTTTTTTTCGGCGCGAAGATTTTTAATAAAGCGGACTGCAAAAGGAAAAACGTCGTCGTCAAGGTAGATCGTTCCGTCCATGTCGAAAATGTAAAGCTCTTTTTCCTTTAATACGGAAATATCCGGGTTTTGAAAGGGGAGGGTCATTGCGTGCTCCTTCGCTTGTTTTATAGTGATACAATTATATCATAAAACCCAAGATCCATCAATAGGATCTGCAAAAAAAGACAACTCATCAAAAAAGAATTGACAAGTATTCCCAAAAAATCAAGAAGATCGAAAAAAGAATAAAAAAATATTAAAAAAGTATTGCATTTTGGAAGGATTTATGCTAAAATATTAAAAGTGACGATTTGCGCTGCATTTTTCGGCGTTAAAATAAGGATTTTTTTGGAGGTTATCATGTTTTCTTCTCTCGTCAACGTTGCCGCTCTGGCTGAAACCGCAGTTCATCCCACGGTGGTTCTTCAGTATGTTCTCGGTAGCATTTTAATCTTTTTGTCGGTTGTACTTACTGCTGTTATTTTGTTCCAGTCCGCAAAGGATAAGCGTCTTTCCGGTGCGATCGCGGGCGGTACCGAATCCTTCTTCGGAAAGTCCAAGGCAAAGACTACCGATAGAATTCTTTCCAAGTTGACCGTTGTGATTTCTATCCTTGTGGTACTTATCACCATTGCGTTGGTCATCATTATCAACTGTGTTCCTACCAAGTAATTTAAAATAAAAGCATCGGCGGCGTTTTCATTCTTCTGTACCTTCGTACGAAAGAGAACGCCGCCGATGCTTTTATATGCGTTTAACGCTTGGTTGATTCGCGTATAAACAAGCGTGGCTTAAACACGATGGTTTCGGTTTCGGATTTGTTGTTAAGAATATGATCGAAAAGATTTTGGACAGCCAATTCGCAAATTTCCTCCGAAAAGATCTCCACACTGGTAAGGGAGGGGGAGGCATATTCCGCAAAACGAGTATTGTTGATTCCGATAAAGGCAATATCTCGGGGGATCAAAATGCCGTTTTTTGTAAGATGATGCATCGCTCCAAACGCGATTTCATCGTACGCTGTGATCAAGGCGTCGGGGCGATGGTCGGATGCGAGCAGTTGTCGGGCGCATTCGATGCCTGCGTCGTAAAAACGCTTTTCTGAGGTGTATAAAAATTCTTGTTGCACAGGGAGATCAAGCTTTTTCATCGTGTTACAAAAGGAAACCATTTTCCCCGTTGTTAAGGTTTCCCCCATAAATCCGATCCTTCGGCAACCGATCTGCGTTAAATGACGGATCGAGGTCTCCATTACGTTTGCCATATCGCAGCAGACGGAATTACGTGCATAGGATGCGGTAAGGCGTTCAAAATATACGGTGGGAAGATTGGTGCTCTCAGCACAAGGATCCGAGCCAAGAACGATAATTCCGTCGCAGGTATTGTGCGTGATAATAGTGTCGATCATGCGCTGGAATTTTTCCTCTGAAAAATCATACGAATAGATATAGGATTCACCGCCGAGGGATTCCACCTTTGATTGGATCATCGTAACGTTTCTTGAATAATACGTGCTGATGATCTCGGGGCAAAAAATGGCGATGATGGGACATTTTTCGCGCAAGTTGGAAAGCTTGCGCGTGCTTTTTTCCTTGATGTATCCGCATTCCATTGCGATTTGCTTGATCGTTTCGGCAAGAGCCGGGCTCACGTCGCGACTGCCGTGCAGCGCTTTTGAAACCGTAGAAGGGGAGACGTGTGCGATTTCAGCGATTTTTTTTTGATTCAAAACAGAGTTTCCCTCTTTTCTTGTTTTTACGTTCCGTTCTGAAATGAACAAAAGACGAATATTGTCTTTTGTTTATTGTACCACGTTATGCCGAAAAAGTCAATAGAAAAGCCATGCAAAGGCATATTGCTTTTTTGGATGATATTTGTCTGAAAACGCAGTAAAAAGGCACAATTTCTCGAAACAAGTCTTGACGGGAAAAAGTTTTTGTGGTATAATAAGCACGATTTTTGTTTTTGATCCAAAAACAAAAATAAATACGATAAAGGAAGATAAAGATTATGTATTACGTTCTTTGCAATCCTCTTTCGGCAAATAAGCAAGGTGCTATCCTTTCTCAAACCCTTGTTGGAAAGCTTTCTGATGAAGAGCTTGAATTTGTGGACATTCGCACAGTTGGCAGATATGCAGATTTTTGGAAAAGGATCGATTTCCAAAAGGATACCGTAATTCTTTCCGGCGGTGACGGCACGCTCAACCGTTTTATCAATGCCAATGCCGACGTAGAGCTTCCTGAAAATCTTTACTATTTTGCAGCGGGCAGCGGAAATGATTTTAAGCATGACGTTTCTCCCAACACCGATGCGCTTATCCCTTTACATAAGTACATAAAGGATCTGCCAACGGTGTCTGTAAACGGAAAATCCTATTACTTTGTCAACGGTGTCGGTTTTGGAATTGACGGATACTGTTGCGAGATCGGCGACGAATTGAAAAAGAAATCCGATAAGCCGATCAATTATACCTCCATTGCGATCAAGGGACTCCTTTTTGGTTTTACCCCCGCAAATGCTACGGTGACGGTAGACGGTATTACCAAAAAGTATAAAAAGGTATGGATCGCCCCCACCATGAAGGGGAAATATTATGGCGGTGGCATGATGGTCACTCCCGCACAAAATCGATTTGATCCGGAGGGTAAGGTTTCTGTTGCCTTGATGCACGGAAGCGGAAAAATTAAAACCCTGACCGTCTTTCCCTCTATTTTTAAGGGCGAGCACATCAAGCATAAAGAAATGGTGGATATCATCAGCGGTCACGAAATTACCGTAACCTTTGATAGCCCCAAGGCTCTTCAGATCGACGGCGAAACCATTCTGAACGTTACTTCCTATACGGTGTCCTCCGGCAAAAAAGCCACCTCCCAAACAGCGGCAGCAACCATTGAGGAGAAATAAGAATGCTCTGTTATATATTCCTTGCGCTGAGTGCGCTTGCAAGTATCTTGATCGTCGTCCTTACGGAAATTGCGTTTTGGTGGGCAATTCCGATTTTTATCGGGATCTTTGTTGTAATCAATCCGCTTTACTTTTGTCTGCTTTGGATCTCTACGATCTTTTTGCCGAAAAAGGATCCGATCGACAAGCCCTTGAAATGGATCTACTTTATGATCCAATTCAGCACCGATTGGCTGATGACGCTTCTTCGTGTGAAGGTCCGCTTGAACGGAATGGAAAAATTCCCCGAGGAGCCTTTTGTCCTTGTCAGTAACCATCTCTCTAATTTTGATCCCATTGCGGTTTTGTGCAAGGTAAAAAAAAGAAAGATCGCGTTTATTTCAAAACCTTCCAACTTTAAAATTCCCGTTGCGGGGGCATACGTTCACAATGCGGGCTTTTTGGCGATCGATCGCGAGAACGCCATGAGTGCGCTTCGCACCCTTAAGCGTGCGGCTGAGATGATGAACCGCGAGCAGATGATCATGGGAATTTACCCTGAAGGGACGCGGAGTAAATCGGGTGAGCTTTTGGAATTTAAGGAAGGTGCGTTTCTTCTTGCCAAACGCGCAAATGCTCCCATCGTTGTAATGTCAACGCGCGGCACAAATCAAATTGCACGGCAGATCTTTATCAAAAAGACCCGTGTGGATATGAACGTGCTGGACGTCATCGACCGAGAGACGGTGAAAACTCTTCCGCTTTCCGACCTTGCATTGCGTGTGCGCACGTCCATTGAGGCAGATATTACAACCGAGGGAGGCATGTGAGCGATGTCCCTTTCCTTACCTTTGATCAAAAGCAATTTGCACACACATTCCACCTTTTGTGATGGAAAGGATACTCCGGAGGAAATGGTAAGGGCTGCCATTGATCTTGGAATGGAGACACTTGGTTTTTCCGGGCACTCCTATACCTCGTTCGACTCCTCCTACTGCATGTCACTTGAAAAAACCGAAGCGTACAGGCGGGAGATCGACCGCTTGCGCGAGGTCTACCGTGACGATATTCATATCCTTTGCGGGATCGAAAAGGATTTTTACGCAGAAAACCCCGAGCGTCCCTTTGATTATGAGATCGGCTCGGTTCATTACGTGCTTTTGGGCGGTGAATACTGTGTGGTAGATATGGGGGTCGATACACTCCTAAATGCCGTAAGAGATCATTGCTCCGGAAACGTTTATCAGTATATCCGCGAATATTATCGCACGGTGGCATGTCTTGCCGACAGGATCGACAAGTGCGATATTGTGGGACATTTTGACCTTGTTACCAAGTATAACGAGGACGGGCGTCTTTTTGATAGCGAGGATCCGCGCTATCGTCGCCCTGCCTTTGAGGCACTGGATGCACTCCTTGAAAAGGGAATGCTTTTTGAGGTGAATACGGGTGCTATCGCGAGAGGCTACCGAAAAAATCCCTATCCGGAGCTTTCCATGCTTCGCTACATTGCACAAAAGGGTGGGCGAGTGACGCTCAACTCGGATTGCCACCAAAAACAGGATCTGCTTTGCGCATTTCCGCTTGCGTTGCAGGGGTTAAAATATGCGGGCTTTCGTTCTGTTTGCACAATGACGCGAACAGGGTGGAAGGAATGTCCGATTTAATGTTTTTAAAATAAAAAAATATAAAAGTGAGGAAGACACAATGAATTTTTTTGATGAACTTGCGAATTATGACAAGGAAGTACATGATGCCTGTACGCTGGAATTGAACCGTCAGCGTCAGAATATCGAACTGATCGCTTCCGAAAACGTTGTTTCCAAGGCAGTACTTTTGGCAGCGGGAACCGTGCTTACCAACAAATATGCTGAGGGCTTTCCCGGAAAGCGCTACTACGGCGGATGTCAATACGTTGACATTGTTGAAAACATTGCAAGAGACCGTGCAAAGCAGCTCTTCGGAGCAGAGCATGCAAACGTACAGCCTCATTGCGGTGCCAGTGCAAATCTTGCCGTCTTCTTTGCTTTTTTAAATCCCGGCGATACCGTTATGGGGCTTAATCTTGCTCACGGCGGACACCTGTCGCACGGTTCTCCCGTAAATATCTCGGGTAAATACTTCAACGTTGTTCCGTACAGTGTTTCCGATGATACGGAAATGCTTGATTATGAGGAAATGCGCCGTGTAGCTTTGGAGTGTAAGCCCAAGATGATCGTTGCGGGTGCCAGCGCATACTCCAGAACCATTGATTTTGCGAAGATCCGTGAGATCGCAGATGAGGTAGGAGCCATCTACATGGTGGATATGGCACACATTGCAGGTCTTGTTGCCGCAGGTCTTCATCCCAGCCCCGTTCCGTATGCCGATGTTGTTACCACCACAACGCATAAAACCCTTCGCGGTCCTCGCGGCGGTTTGATCCTTTGCAAGGAGCAATATGCTAAGCAGATCGATAAGGCTGTGTTCCCGGGTACACAGGGGGGACCCTTGATGCACGTTATTGCCGCAAAGGCGGTGGCTCTCGGGGAGGCGATGACGGATGAATTTAAGGAATACCAAAAGCAGATCGTAAAGAACGCAAAGGTTCTTTGCAACGCGCTTAAGGAAGCTGGCTTCCGTGTTGTCTCCGGAGATACCGATAATCATCTGATGCTGATCGACCTTCGCCCCTTTGGTATTACCGGTAAGGAAATGGAAAAGAGATTGGACGAGGTTCACATTACAGTCAACAAGAATGCGATTCCCAACGATCCCGAGACTCCCTTTGTTACCAGCGGTATTCGTGTAGGCACTCCTGCTGTTACCTCCCGCGGCTTTAAAGAAGCGGAGATGCTTAAGATCGCTCAGTGGCTTAAGGATATCGCTACCGATTTCGAAGGCAACCGCGAGCGTGTCTCCAAAGAGGTCGTAGCTCTTTGCGAGTCCTATCCTCTTTACGATTGATTTTTACTTTTTGGCGTTCTCGTTGTGACTGCCTCTTCGGCTGAAAAAACGGGAACGCCGTTTTGTTTAAAGACGTATTATGTGTATGTTTAAAAATCGTCCATTATCTCTCGCCTTTCTTTGCTTTGCCATTGTCAGCGTGCTTTGCTTTGGATTGGCTTTTCTTCCTTCTTTTCTTTTTTCCATCCTTTTGCTTTCCGCTTCGGCGGTTACGCTTGTTTTTTATATTTTTCGAAAGCGAAGACGCCTGTTTTTGATCTTTATTTGTCTGCTGGCTTCCTTTATCTCCGCATTTTCCTCAGCCTTCCTTTTTCATGCCCCGCGCGAAAGACTTTCAAAAAACCTTGGGGAGGCGGTCGTGCTGGAGGGATACGTAGTAAAAAAGGTTTTGCAAAATGAGGAGAGGAGTGTATATGACGTTCGTCTTGAGCGGATAAACGATGAAAGATCCAATGACAGTGTACGGATAAAATGCAGTTATTCTACTTCGCTTGAGATTGGGGAACGGTTTCGGATTTCAGTAATGGGGAGCGAGTTTTCTGTTCACCAAGACTACGACGAGGGCGCATTGGCTGTTTGTGACGGTATATTTGCAGTTTTTGCAAGTGACAAGGAGGAGGATCTTACCACCGATCTAGGCTTTTCAACCTCTGTTTTTGTTTTCTTTTCGCGCGCCCGCACGTTTCTTTCTGATTTTTTACAACAATGCGTAGGCGGGGAAGAAGGAAGGCTTGCAACGGCGCTCCTTTTGGGGGATCGAAGCACACTTTCCGACCCCGTGGTGCTTGCGTTTCGACGGTGCGGAATTTCACATCTTCTGGCGCTCAGCGGACTTCACGTTTCCATTTTGATCGCTTTTTTGAGCTTTGTACTCAATAAGATTTCCGTTGCGCGGTGGATACGAACGCTTCTTGTGATCGTACTCTCGTTTTCTTATTTGCTTTTAACAGGCTGTTCTCCCTCTACTGTGCGTGCCGTGTTGATGGTAAGTGTTCTTTCTGTGGCATTTTTGGCGCGCGGTGAATACGATTCTCTTACGTCTCTCTTGGGCGCTCTTTTTCTCATTCTTCTGATAACTCCTTATGCCGCAGGGGATCTTGGAATGTGGATGTCCTTTTTGGCGGCGGGGAGCATTATCGTCTTTTTCCCACCCTTGAATGCGGCATGGACAACTCTTTCTTCAAAGTGGAATCTCTCATCGAGGCTGATCAAATTGCTTTCCTCTCTCGTTCTTTCTTTTCTTGTGGGAGCGGTTGCAAATCTTGGACTTTTGCTTGTTCAAGCAATGGCGTTTGGGGAGATATCGCTCCTTTCCATTCCCGCAACGATGATTTTGTCTCCACTGTTGTCCGCAGTGCTGGTTTTGTCGATCTTTTGCTGCTTTGGGCTTCCGGTTGGTTTTTTCTGTCGTACGATCGCATCCTTTATGCTTGCGGTTGCCAATCAAATGTCCGGGATACCGAAAGTACTGCTGCCCTTGGACGATCCGCTCTCTTTTGGTTTGGTAATAGCGGTAACGCTTCTTTTGTTGGCGATCCTTATTTTTAAACTTCGACACGTATGTATTTGGATACTGGTAACCTTGTCGTTGTCTCTTCTTTTGATTCCATCCTCGTTTCTTTTTACCTCTGCTTTTCATGGAGAACTTAAGGCGGCCTACCTTTCGGAGGGAGGCGGAGAGGCAATTGTTTTTTCAAGGGAGGGAGAATGTGTTGTTTTCGCGCTTTCTGAAAAAGCAGGAAATACGGCATATCAAATTATAGATAAAACGCGAGAGGAACGATGTACGGAAATTGATGCTTTGGTTTTTTCAACGTATAGCAATTCTTACAAAGCCTATCTCCAAACGATTGTCTCCAACATAAAGGTACATAAGATCGTTCTTCCCGAGCCTACCGTCAAAGAGGAAAATTATATCCTTGAAGCACTTTCACAAATAGCGTCAGATTTTGGGATTCCCGTTTCTTACAACCCTAAAGAAGATCTTTTTGACGAGCTTTCTATCCGTTTATTTATTCATGGGCGAGAGAAAAACGAAAATGCAGACTTCACTTTGATCGTATGGAGTGATGGGGAACGCCGTCTTGCCTACACAAATGTCGCTTTTCTCGGTTCTCGAAAATATAAGCAATATCTAAAAGATGTAAAAAGTGCAGATGCCGTGATCGTTGGAGCTGACGGCTACGTATCGTCCGATCCCCCAAAGCTTCGTATGCAAAACATGGATGCCCGGCTTGTGATCTTTGCTGGGCGCGATATGGAGTCTATGGTTCGAAAAAACCTAAAAAGGATCCCTCTCGTTTTTGGAAACGCCGAGTATACTTTTGATTAAAAGCTTTTTTTCGTGTGTCGAAAAGAGGCTTTTTTTCATACTCTGTTATTGATTCGGTTGTGTTTTATATGGAAGAAAGGTTGGTTTTATATGAGCGAGAGGGAAGATGTTTTTTGTATCGCGGTTTTGGGTGGCGACAAACGACAGATCTATGCGGCACAAAGACTTGCCGATCATGGAATGACGGTGTGCGTATGGGGAAACGGAAGAGGAAGCGACTTTTGTCGCGACGTACGTGTCTGTACTGAGTGGAGCGAGGCGATCGGGAGTGCGCAGTACCTTGTTTTGCCCTTGCCTTCGACATTAGACGGCGTGCATCTTCACAGCCCGCTGTCAAGTGGGGGCATTGAGCTTCGCTTGGATACCCTTTTTGATGCCGCAGAGGGGAAAACGATTTTGGGAGGGCGACTTTCCGAAATTTTTGTAAAGCAGGCTGAAAAGCGGAATATTCGATGCATTGATTATTTCACCTCTGAAATTTTACAACGAAGGAACGCCTTACCAACCGCAGAGGGAGCGATAGAGATCGCGATGAAAAGCTTGCCCGTGACGGTTGCCGGAAGTAAAATGGCGGTGATCGGATATGGAAGGATCGGAGAGCTGCTCTCTTATAAGCTTCATCTTTTGGGGGCTGAGGTCACCGTTTATGCAAGACGCGAGGAATCCTTGACACGTGCACGGCAGTTTGGGTGTAAAACGGAAAAGCTTGGGGAAGATGGTGGCGAGGAGTGCCTTTGCCGTATGGATCCCGGTACCCGTGTGATCTTTCACACGGTCCCCGTTTGTCTCTTTACCAAAAACGTTTTAAAAAACATTCCAAAGCGCGCGCTGCACATCGATCTTGCGTCTGCTCCCGGAGGCATCGACCGTATTGCGGCAGAAGGGTTGGGAATTCAAACGTTGTGGGCAACCTCGCTTCCCGGAAAATACGCACCCGAGACCGCAGGAGAAATCATTGCGGATACCATAGAAATGATCCTTAAGGAGGAAAAGAAAAAATCCAATAAGGATCACATGGAGGATACGAGGTGATATTATGTTAGGTTATGCATTTTGCGGTTCCTTTTGCACGCACGCACACTCACTTGTGGAACTGCAAAATTTAATAGCGGAAGGCTACGAGATACAGCCGATCGTCAGTGAGACGGTGTGGAAGACCGACACACGCTTTGGCAGCGCCGAAGCCTTTTGCCGAGAGATCGAAAAAATTTGCAGCCGACCGATCATTCACACTTTGGTGGAGGCGGAGCCTTTGGGGCCGCGTACCTCACTGGAGGCATTGATCATTGCGCCCTGCACAGGGAACACGTTAGCAAAACTTTCCAACGGGATCACGGATACGGCGGTATGTATGGCGGCAAAAGCTCATTTGCGATGCGACAGACCTCTGATATTGGCATTGGCTTCCAACGATGCGCTGTCTGCGAATTTAAAAAATATAGCAACTCTGCTGACAAGAAAATGTGTATACTTTGTTCCGATGCACCAGGATGATCCCGAAAAAAAACCGCATTCTCTGGTTGCGGATTTTTCGCTTCTTCGTCATACGCTGCATGCGGCGATGGAAGGAAGACAATTTAGAAAGCTGTTTTTATAATTTTGAAGGACTGAAGCGTTTATACTTCAGTCCTTCAAAAAAATAAGACTGCCTGTCCTAAAATCATACCCTGTCTTGGTTTCTCATATTCTTTTATACGGAAGAGGTGAATGAATATGAGAAGGCGAACTGTTCGGATACGCCCCATGGCGGGGATCTTGCTTTTTTGGATGCTTCTTAGCGACCGCGCCGGACTTGGACTTGTTACCCTGATGGCCGCTGCGGTGCACGAGGGCGGACACTTAATAGCGGCACGTGGGATGCATATTCCGCTCTCTCTTCTTCGAATGGATCTGCTGGGGGCGCGCCTTGACGTTTCGGGGAGGGTTCTTTCTTACGGCGAGGAATGGCTTTTGTGTGCGGCAGGACCTGTCGCAAGTCTTTTATTTGCCGCTGCGGCGGCTCCATTTTGGCGGACGTGTGAATATGCGGCGCTGTTTTCCTGCGCCTCTTTGATCCTTGGACTTTTAAATCTTCTTCCTGTGCGCACTTTTGATGGGGGAAGGATGCTGGAAAGCACGTTGCTTTCGTTTTTTGGAGAGCGTGTCGCAAGGCGAGTGATGCGCGGATGCACCTTTTTGTTTTTGTTTTTGATATGGGCGGGCGCTGTTTACCTTTTGTTACGGGCGGGGGATGGACTTTCTCTTCTTTGCTTTTCAATGAGTCTTTTAACACGTTTTTTTGAAGGGGATTGCGGAGACGTTTTTCTGACAAAATAGGAAAAGGGAATTGATTTTTTTGCCTTTGTGTGATAAAATGATCGGGAAACAAGAAAAGGAGTTTGAGATGGAGATCCTGTTCGTTTTATTATGCCTCTTCTTTTTTACGGCAATTTTGATTTTTATCACCCACCAAATCGTTAAAAAGCGATTTTACCGTGTGGTATATCCGGATCATGCAACTGCTGAAAAATTTTATTGTGACTATCGGGATCGGTATTCGCGTACCTCCGTTTCGTTTTTCTCGGGGAAAAACCGTTTGCAAGGATATATCTATCCCGCAACCGATCCCAAGGGGCTTTTGGTCTTTGCGCATGGCATCGGTGCGGGGCATGAAAACTATCTTCGTGAGCTTCTTTGGATGGTGGATCACGGCTGGACCGTTTTTGCCTACAATGCGACGGGGACCTGGGAGAGCGAGGGGGATGGCACGCGAGGTCTGGTTCAATCTGCGTTGGATCTTGACGCGGCGCTATCCTATATCGAATCACAAGAGGAATTTTCACACTTACCCGTATGTCTTTTGGGACATAGCTGGGGCGGCTATGCGGTGACTGCCGGGCTTTGGTTCTCCCACCGCGTCACGGCATCGGTCAGTATTTGCGGATACGCACATCCCTTGGAAATGATGATTGAGTTTGCAAAGGCTTATATCGGCAAAGGACTTGCCTTGCTTGCTCCCTTCGTTTGGGTAGAGCAAAAGATCACGTTTGGAAAATATGCCTCTCTTTCCGCGCCCGACGGGATCAATCGCGCGGATATTCCGGTGCTGTTGATCCACGCGTCGGAGGATGAGGTAGTTTCGATCGACGGTGCCTCCATCGTTGCGCATAAGGATGAGATCAAATCAAAGCACACGCAAATTTTTATAAGCGATGCAAAAGGTCAAGCGGGCCACGGCTCTGTTTTTTATCATAAAGAAAGTGTTCCTTATATCGAGGAGGTCAACCGTGAATTTGAAAGTGTTTTAAAGGAGCACGGTGGAAAGCCCGCGCGCGCGATCAGAGAAGCGTTTTTTAAAAACGTTGATAAGGAGCGATACAACCGTCCAAACGATGAGCTTCTTTCAAAAATCAATGCATTTTTCGAGGATGCGATACAGCACGGAAAAACATAATTTCGAAAAAATAGAATATGCGCGGTCGATCTGTAGAAGACGTTTTTTTCTTCTTTTTTTGACCGTGCGTATTTTTTGTTGTTTTTACAAAACGTTGCGAAGTCAAAAAATGAGGATTTTGGAGAAATATAGAGGAAAAGAACGCATTCTTGAGAATTTTATATGATATTTCCACTATTTTGTGAATGATGGCGTTTTTTTGTGGAAAATAAAGAAATTTGAATTATTTTCAATTATTTTCTCAAACCTATTGCAATTTTGTCATCTATCTGTTACAATATATTCCGTAAGTTTATGGTCAGAGTGCCGGAGATACGTTTTTTTCAAAAAATCAGCCGTTTGAGGATTGCGTTCCGGCAGCGGACAGGGTGTCCGTTTTGTTCCATGAATATTTTTTTATTTAAAGGAGTATTTATGCGGAATGAACAAAAATGTGCTAATTCGGATGAACGGTATTTCAAAGGCGTATGACGGAGAAACCGTTCTCGACCACATTGATCTGGAAATTCACGACAAGGAATTTATAACCTTTCTCGGTCCGTCGGGATGCGGTAAAACGACTACGCTTCGCATCATCGGCGGCTTTGAGACTCCCGATGAGGGCGACGTGTTTTTTGACGGCAAGCGCTTTAACGATGTGCCTCCGTATCAGCGTCAGGTAAACACTGTTTTTCAGCGGTATGCGCTGTTTCCTCACTTAAACGTTTTTGATAACATAGCTTTCGGTCTCAGGCTTCGTAAATGCCCCGATGCCGAGATCAAGACAAAGGTAAAAGAAATGCTCTCTTTGGTAAATCTCAAGGGCTTTGAAAAACGAAAGGTTGGTACGCTTTCGGGCGGACAGCAGCAGCGTGTTGCCATTGCGCGCGCGCTGGTCAATCAACCAAAGGTCCTTCTTTTGGACGAGCCCTTGGCGGCGCTCGATCTCAAGCTCCGCAAGGATATGCAGAATGAGCTTAAGAATATCCAGCATCAAACGGGCATCACCTTCATCTACGTAACGCACGATCAGGAGGAGGCGCTTTCTATGTCGGATACTGTGGTTGTCATGGCGCACGGCCGCATCCAACAGATTGGCACTCCCACCGATATTTATAACGAGCCTATCAATGCCTTTGTTGCCGATTTTATCGGTGAGTCCAATATTGTTGACGGAATCATGCAAGCAGATTATCGCGTAAAGCTGGCAGGTCACGTCTTTGACTGTGTGGACAGCGGCTTTGATAAAAACGAGCCCGTTGACGTTGTTATTCGTCCTGAGGACGTTGACGTGGTCGCTCCCGAAAAGGGAATGCTTTGCGGACTTGTTACTGCCGTTACCTTTAAGGGCGTGCACTATGAGATCATCGTGGACGTAAAGGGCTTTAAATGGATGATCCAAACCACCGACTTTGTAGCAGAGGGGGAGACCATTGGACTTTCCATCGATCCCGATGCTTTCCACATTATGAAAAAATCCGAATTTTCGGGTATGTTCGGTGACTATTCCTCCTTCAGTGATGAATTGGAGAAGCTTTCCGACGTAACGGAGGAGCTGGAAGAGGAATGAAAAAGAAATCTGTATTCGAGCGAATTTCGGCAGCCCCTTACGTTTTGTGGTCCTTGATGTTTATCATAGGTCCTTTGCTGTTCGTGCTGTTTTTTGCCTTGACCGATTCCATGGGACATTTTACGTTTGAGAATATTGCGGCGCTTCCTGCCTATTCTCATACTTTTGGAATTTCTCTGGGCTTTTCTCTCATCGCCACCACCGTATGTCTTTTGATCGGATATCCCTTGGCATACTGTATGTCCCGTATGTCCGACCGTGCGCGCAGTATCCTTACCATTCTTTTAATGCTTCCCATGTGGATCAGTCTTTTGATCCGTACCTATTCCTTAATGGCTCTTCTTGATAACGGAGGTCTTGTCAACTCGTTATTGGATCAGATCGGCGTTGGAAGGATCACCTTTATCGGAACGGAGGGGGCTGTCATTTTAGGTATGATCTATGATTTTCTTCCCTATATGGTGCTTCCGATCTATACCTCTATGACAAAGCTTGACAGAAGGTATCTTGAGGCGGCATCGGATCTTGGCTGCAACAGTGTACAAACTCTGTTTAAGGTCATCCTCCCTCTGACCATGCCGGGCGTTATTTCGGGCGTTACCATGGTGTTTGTGCCCTCCATCAGTACATTCTATATTTCACAAAAGCTGGGCGGCGGTGTGTTCGATCTTTTGGGCGACACCATCGAGCGCCAATTCCAGCTTGCCGATACCTATTACGTCGGTGCGGCGATCTCCTTGGTCATGATGATCCTCATCCTGATCTCTCTTGCGATTATGAATAAATTTTCGGATGGAGAGGAGGATATCATCGTATGAAATTCTTGTCAAGATTTTATATTGCTATCGTTTTTCTGCTCCTCTATGCGCCGATTTTGGTCGTCATTCTGTTTTCGTTTAACGATTCGGGAAGTCTTAGCAGCTTTAGTGGCTTTTCCGTTAAATGGTATGCGGATCTTTTTCGCAACGACGAGGCGCTGACCGCGCTGAAAAATTCCTTGCTTTTGGCAGTGTTGTCTTCTTTGCTTGCAACGATCATCGGGACTTTTGCGGCATTCAGTATTTCGCGCTCCAAAAACAAGTATTACAAAAGAACCATGGAGACTGTTTCCAATATCCCCATGATGAATCCGGATATCGTTACCGGCGTTTCTATGATGCTTTTGTTCGTCGGTGTTGCTACGCTTTTGCATACCGGTAGCTACCTTGGCTTTTGGACGATGCTGATCGCACATACGACCTTTAACCTGCCGTATGTGATCCTGTCTGTTCTTCCCAAATTCCGCCAAATGGATAAGAGCCTTACCGAGGCTGCGCTGGATCTGGGATGCACGCCTGTTCAAACCTTTTTCAAGGTGGAGCTTCCTTACATAAGCCCCGGTATTATTTCGGGACTTATGATGAGCTTCACACTTTCCTTGGATGACTTTGTGATCAGCCATTTTGTAAGTTCTCCCGACTTCAAGACCCTGCCTCTGTATATTTACACGCAAACGGCACATGAGGTCAAATTCAGTATGTATGCGCTTTGCACTCTTTTGATTTTTGCGATCCTCCTCCTTTTAATTGCCGTAAACGTAGCGGGGTCGATCGGTGAACGGCGCGCAAGAAAAAAAACGGCAGGCTACACCGGGGGAGGCAAATAACATGAAAAGAAAACTTTATTTGCTTCTTACCGCCGTTCTTTTAACGGCTTTATCACTCTTCTTGCTTTCCTCGTGCGGGGAAGAGGTGAGTGGCAAAAACGTGACCTTATACGTGTATAACTGGGGGGAATATATTTCCGATGGCTCCGAGGGCTCGCTTGACGTAAATCGCGCATTTGAAGAATATTGCCGCGAGGAGCTGGGACTGAACGTTACCGTCAATTATTCCACCTTCTCCAGTAACGAAAGCATGTACGCAAAGATCAAGAGCGGTTCTGCCTCTTACGACGTGATCGTTCCCTCCGATTATATGATCGAGCGCATGGTAAACGACGGACTTTTGGCGCCTATCGATCTTGACCGCCTTGAAAACTATCAGTATATCGACGATGCTTTTAAGGGGGAAAACGTATACTATGAAGGGGATTCCGGAAATTCCTATTCGGTTCCTTACTTTTACGGGATGGTCGGTGTGATCTATAACACAAGCATGGTAAAAGAGGGAGACGAACAGATTGGAAGCTGGGATCTGATGTGGGATGAGGAATACAAAGGGAATATTCTTCAGTTCAACAATAGCCGCGATGCCTTTGGAACTGCGCTTTATAAGCTTGGATACGACGTAAACGATTACGACGAAGAGCGTTGGCGGGAAGCGCTTGACGAGCTTCTGCAGCAAAAGGAGATCGTTCAGGGTTACGTCATGGACGAGATCTTCAACAAAATGAAAAGCGATTCCGCGGCAATTGCCGCTTATTATGCGGGCGACTATCTTTCAATGTATGAGGAAAACGATAAGCTCTCATTCTTTTATCCCGAAGAGGGAACCAATATCTATATCGATGCGATGTGTATTCCCAAAACCTCGCAAAATTACGATCTTGCTATGGAATACATTGACTTTATGTGCAGAAAGGATATCGCGATCGAAAACGCGCTTTATACCTATTACGCGTCTCCTCTCACCACGGTCGTAAACGATCCCGACTATCAAGAGGCGATGGCAGAGGTGCACGAGGATGCAATCGACATTCTTTACGGCGACGCTGCAAAGAGTGTTAAAACGCAAGCCTACCTCAATCTCTCACCCGAAGGGATCAAAGGACTTAATATTTTGTGGGAGGAATTGAAGGCAAAAAGCAGCATTGGCAACGGTATTTATATTGGGTGCGGTGTGATCTTGGGTGTTCTTGTCGTTTTGGCAGTGCTTCACGTGTTGAAAAAACGCCGTTGGAGTAAGCTTTACGATTAAAATGATCTTCAAATAATTTTGAATCACAGATATATAGCATATTGGTGCTTCAAACGATTGGGGCGGTTCAACGTTCGTTGAACCGCCCCTTAAAATATAATGTTGTTAGAAAATGGTTATTTAAGAATTCCCGAAACGTTGTATTTGATCGAAAATTCCTCGTATTTTTCGGTGTAATGCCCGTTGCCTTCCTTGAGGTTTTTGATAACCTCGTGAGCGTTCATTGTATGCTCGCTTACGTCTATGATCCCTACGGCTACGTTGGAGCAATGGTCACTCACGCGCTCAAAGTTGGTGATAAGATCCGACCATATAAATCCGGTTTCAACGGTGCAAGAGCCCTCTTTAAGTCTTGCTATATGATTGTTACGGAGAAGTGCTTTGAGGTTGTCGATCACCTGTTCGAGAATTTCTTTGCCAATGCTTCTCATGAGCTCAAAACACCTATTACGGTGATGCAGGGCTTTGCCGAGGTGCTGATGAATAAGGAAGGCATGGACGATACCTCCCAAAAACAGCTTGGACGGATCTATAAGGAATGCCTCCGCCTCGGCTCTCTGATCTCAGATATGCTGATGCTTTCCAAGATCGAAAGCGGAGATACTCATTTAAGAGCGCTTTCCGAGGTGGCTCTTGAAGATATCGCAAGAGAGGTTCTCGACGGTCTTTCCGAGAAGGCACAAAGCAGAAATATCACCGCCAAAATCGTAGGTTCTGCCAAGATTTGCGCCGATCCGACCATGATTTTTGAGCTTGTACAAAATCTTGTTTCCAACGCCATCAAATACAATAAGGACGGCGGCTCTGTAACGGTTTTCATTACCGAAACGGATACAGGCGTAAGCCTTGCGGTTGAGGATACGGGCATCGGTATTGAAAAAGAACATCTGCCGCGCCTTTGCGAACGTTTCTACCGAGTGGATAAATCCCACTCCAAGCGCATCGGCGGCACGGGACTCGGTCTTGCCATTGTCAAGCATATCTGTGCTGTTTTAAACGCAAAGCTTTCCATCAAAAGCGAGGTCGGGTTAGGTACGACTGTTACGGTTGTTTTCGATAAATGATCAAACAGCCCACTATGATTTCCTTAAAGGTTTCATAGTGGGCTTGCCTGTATTATTCGGTGAGTGTTTTCCGATCCGAGCGTGGATCTGTGTGGGGAGTGCAACCGGTATCGATTCAAAAAAGCTTTTGCTTTATGCCTCTGTCAGAGCGGCGCCGATGACGGTGCCGAACTGTGAGTTTTCGGGAATGATAAAGTGAACGCCAAAGCTGTCGCCAAGACTTTCAAAAACCTCGCGGATGGGTCGGATCGTGGTAAGGTTTCCAATCAATACGATCTCTTTTACCGAATATGCGCGGGCTGCAAAAATTGCAAGCATGGCAATGGTTTCCGCCACCATATTCGTAATGCCGAGGGCAAGGTCGGAGGGGGTCGCCATATCGGATACCTTTCCAAAGTTTGCAGCCGTCAAATTTTCGTTAATGCCGTGATAGCTGTGGTTTCTGGAAATGTCCTTGATACGCAGATCAACGTTGTCGAGATTGCCCGAAAGGGCGAGCTGTTCAATGTGCTCAACAGTGTCAAGCCCCAGCATTTTTCTTGAAAGACCGACAAGCGTTCCGCCGCCAACACCGGTGCCGCCGAGATACTTGATCTCGTATTTGCTTTTGCCTACGCGTTTTGCGTGATTGATCGCTGTTCCCGTACCCATGCTGACCACGATCGCTTCCTCAAGTCCGGACAGGTAGAGGCCACCGATCCCGCTTCCCGAAAATTCGGGAACAGAAACACACTTGAGATTATAAATACCGTTTGTGATCACCGAGGAACCGGCACCCGTCATCAAAATACAATCGATGTCTCCAAGCTCAAGCCCGTTTTCGGATGTAAATTTTCCAAAAGCGCCGTAGATCGAAGTGAGGGGATCGGTTGCACGTACGAATTGAGGGGAGATCAGCATTTTTTCTCCGTTTTCATTTTCTTGAAAACCGACGATTTTAGTAGTGGTTCCGCCGACGTCGATTCCAATTACCGTTTTTTTCATTTGGACCTCCTGTTCTTTAGATCTGCAATCAGATGATCGTAAAGTAGCACATAAATATTTTATGAAATAATTATATCATTTGCTTGTAAAAAAAGCAAGATTATGTTATAATATTTTTCAGAAGTTTTGAAAAAGGAGGAAGAAAATGGCTTTTGATGCGGGAATGCTGGCGTGTACCGTTGATGAAATACGGAAAACAGCCCTTGGTGCAAGAATTGAAAAAGTTTTTCAGCCCGAAAAAGATGAGATCGTTTTGCAAATGCGAAGTCTCGAAGGCGGAAAAAGGCTTCTTATCAATGCGGGCTCAAACGATCCTCGTCTTGGTTTTACAGCCGAACAAAAGGAAAACCCAACGTCTCCTCCCATGCTTTGCATGCTTCTAAGAAAGCATTTGCAGGGAGCAAAGCTTTCTGATATCAAGCAAGCGGGCTTTGAACGTGTTGCTTATCTTGAGTTTGAAACAAGAGATGAAATGGGTTTTGATTGCCGACGCTACCTCATTGCCGAAATCATGGGGAAGTACAGCAACCTCATTTTTACCGATGAGAAAAAAAAGATACTGGCGGCAATGCACCCCGTCGATTTTTCTACCTCGGCGCTTCGTCAAGTCCTGCCGGGAATGACGTATGAGCTTCCCCCCGTACAGCAAAAGGTGAATCCGCTGGAAATTCGACGCGAGGCGCTGTTGGATATGATCGCGAACAATGCGTCTGCCCGTGCGGCGGATAAATGGATCACGGCAAGCTTCCTCGGTATTTCCGCTGCGGTCGCCCGTGAAATCGTATACCGTGCAAGCGGAGCTGTGGATATCACACTTGACAGATGCGATCCGTGGCGCCTCTCCGATTCCTTTTTTTCTGTGATGAACTGTATTACGGAGAGTGCGTTTTCTCCCACGGTAATTTACAACGGTGAAACACCGGTGGAATATGCTTTTTGCAAGCTGACGCATTATGGAAAGGAGTTTACAAGCCGTGCGTATCAAAGTGCGGGTCTGCTTTTAGACGACTTTTTTCACACACGTGACCGTGAGCACCATATCCGCCAACGCGCTGCGGATATTTTGCGGATTCTGACCAACGCAGATTCCAGGATCCGAAAAAAACTGGCGCTCCAGCGTACTGAGCTCGCGGATTGCGAAAAGGGCGAGGAATATAAAAAATATGCGGATCTGATCACTGCAAATCTTTATCGCCTGCGTCGCGGAGATACCCGCGCGGAGGTCGTGGATTATGAAACGATGCGAGAGGACGGAAGCTTTGAAACGATCGTGATCACCTTGAATTCACGACTTTCTCCATCTGCCAACGCACAAGGGTACTATAAAAAATACAACAAATCAAAAACCGCAAAAATTGAGCTTACAAAGCAAATTGCGATCGGTGAAAATGAATTGAAATATATCGACTCGGTTTTTGATGCGCTTACGCATGCCGAGACCTCCGCCGATCTTGCGGAGATACGTGATGAGCTTTACCGCTCGGGATATGCTTCCAAAATGAAGAATTACGCACTTTCCAAAAAGTCCCCCAATCCCACAGTCGCTGAATTTATGACCAGCGGAGGGTACCGTGTGCTTTGTGGAAAAAACAACGTACAAAACGAATACATTACGCACAAGCTGGCAGGGAAAAATGACTATTGGTTTCACGTTAAAAATCTTCCCGGCTCACACGCTGTAATGCTTTGCGACGGGGAAGAGCCCGATGCTGTGAATTTTACCGAGGCGGCGGAGATCGCGGCGTATTTTTCGAAATGTGCCGACGGCGAAAACGTGGAGGTGGATTATACACTGGTGAAAAACGTAAAAAAACCGGCAGGGGGAAAGCCCGGGCTTGTGATCTACCATACCAATTGGTCCTGCATCGTGACCCCAAAGGCGGGGAAGATCGCAGACATGAGAATCAAATAAAAGGACGGTGCTTTTTATGAGATATGATCTGATCGTTGTGGGGGCGGGACCCGCAGGAATGACTGCGGCGCTTTACGGCGCACGTGCTTCCAAAAGCGTGCTTGTTTTTGAAGCGGAATTTCCGGGGGGACAGATCCTGTCTTCCGAGAAAATAGAAAATTATCCCGCACTGGATTCGGTTGACGGCTACACTTTTTCCGAAACCTTAAAAAATCAAATTTTATCCCTCGGTGTCAAGATCGCATCCGCGCATGCAGAGCGTATAGAACGAACGGAGGATGGGTTTCTTGTATACGCGAACGGTGCGGAATACAGCGCCTATGCCGTCATTCTTGCTACGGGATTGCGTCACAGAAAGCTTGGCGTTCCCGGAGAAGAAGCCTTGATAGGAAAGGGTATTTCGTTTTGTGCGACCTGCGACGGTATGTTTTTTAAAAATCGAAGGGTTGCGGTGATCGGCGGCGGAAATACTGCCGTCCAGGATGCGCTTGTGCTTTCGGGAATTTGTGAGCGCGTGTATCTTATCCATCGCAGAAACGAATTGCGCGCGGAGCGCGAGCTTGCGCAAAGAATATTTGAAAAGGACAATATTGAGTTTCTTGGCGAGCGTATCGTAAAGGAAGTCTACGGTGAGGACCGCGTGACGGGGCTTTTGATCGAGCACGTTGCTACGGGGGAGCAGACCGAGCTTTTGGTTGACGGAGCTTTTGAAGCCATCGGTCAAATTCCGCAAAATGAAAA
This sequence comes from Eubacteriales bacterium, assembly GCA_045588715.1. GTDB lineage: Bacteria > Bacillota > Clostridia > Oscillospirales > CAG-272 > UMGS1865. The sequence continues at coordinate 42,821 of JAZNEQ010000168.1, forward strand.
TTTCCGTTCGCTTGTTGTATTGGACAACGACGGTTATTTTATCACCGACGAGCATTGCGCGACGTCGGCACCCGGTATTTTTGCGGCGGGAGATGCTTGCCGCAAATCGGTTCGACAACTGACGACCGCGGTGGCAGACGGCACCGTTGCCGCATTGTCTGCTGTGAACTACGTTGAGGAGTTCCAAAGGGAAAGGAGAAATGGATGAAAATTTTAATCGCCGGGTGCGGTGAGGTTGGCGAAACGCTGGCGTACGAGCTTTCCAAGGAGGGCTATGACCTTACCCTGATGGATTCTGATCCGCACGTTCTTGAAACGGGGATCGAGCGCTTTGATGTGATGTCGGTGCAAGGGAATTGTGCTTCTGTCAAATCTCTTTTGCGCGCGGGGATCAAAAAGTGCAATTTACTCATTGCGTGTACGGGGAGCGACGAACTTAATCTTCTTTCCTGCCTTACGGCAAGAAGCCTCAATCCAAAGCTTCACACGATTGCCCGTATTCGTAACCCCGAATACATGGAGCAGGTCTACAACATGAGGGAATCGTTTGGTATTTCAATGACCTTCAATCCCGAACGAGATGCCGCGACCGAAATCGAACGTTTGATCAAATATCCGGGATTCCTTTCCCGTGAGAGCTTTATGGGAGGACGCGCGGAGGTTGCGGAACTCCGTATCGAGGAGGGAAGTCCCTTGTGCGGAGTGGCACTTTTTTCGTTGGATTCCATTCTGAAATGCCGTGTGCTGATCTGTGCCGTTTTGCGCGATGGGAACGCGATAATTCCCGACGGTAAGTTTATATTGTCGGCGGGGGACCGCATTTTTGTGACAGCCTCCTCGGATGATCTGTCGGTAATGCTCAAGAGTCTTGGGATCGTAACCAAAAAAGCCCGCCGTGTTGTTATTGCGGGTGGCGGGACCATGTCCTATTATCTTGCCAAAAACTTAAAAAACAGTGAAGTTATGATCATTGAGCGGGAGCTTGACCGATGCCGAGAACTTTCCGAGCTTTTACCGCGTGTGACGGTGGTAAACGGAACGGTAAGAAATCACAGCTTTCTGGAAAGTGAGGGCGTTACCAATGCAGATGCGCTCATATCCCTGACAGAGCTGGATGAATTGAACGTAATTACCTCTCTTTTTGCAACCAGACATAAGCTGCCGATCATCGTTACAAAAATCGGAAAACCTGAAAATGCAGGGTTTATCGAAAATCTTTCCTTGGGAAGCGTAATTTCCCCGGGACGGTTTTCTTGTAATGCTATTGTCGGGTACGTGCGTGCGATGCGTAACCGCGACGGCGCCGCAACCGCTGTCCACACCATTGCCGACGATCAAGTTGAGGCAATGCAGTTTACCGTATCCCCCGATACGCTTTACTGTAATACACCGCTTAAGCAGATCAAATTAAAGAAAAACGTCCGTTTGGCTTGTATCGCACGCGGAAATGAAATTCTGGTTCCCAACGGTGATTCTTTTTACCTTGAGGGAGACAGCATTATTGTTACAGCGGTAAAGGACGGTGCAAAGATCTTTGATCTGAACGATATTTTTGCTTAAAGCAACAAGATAAGACGGGAGTTTTTTCCTGCCTACATCTGTGGAAAGGCTTTTGGATTATGAATTATAAAATGATGTGCCGATTTTTTTCCTGGGTATGTCTGTTACAAACTGTCTTTTTGATCCCACCCATTATAATCAGTGTTGTGGATCGTACTTTTCCTGCGACGCTTGGTTTTTTGATCACGACGTTTGTTTCACTGCTGCTTTATATCATATTTAAGCTTCTTTCAAAAAATACAAGCGGAAGGCTTTATGCCAAGGAGGGGTTTGTTTGCGTTGCGACAAGCTGGATCCTTTTAAGCCTTATAGGGTGCTTGCCGTTTGTTATTTCGGGGACGATCCCTCATTTTATCGATGCGCTTTTTGAAATCGTTTCCGGCTTTACGACCACGGGAGCTTCGATCCTTTCCGACGTAGAGAGTCTGCCGCGCGCCGTCCTTTATTGGAGAAGCTTTAGCCATTGGGTAGGTGGCATGGGTGTGCTTGTTTTCCTTTTGGCGATCGCTCCGGGAGAAAACAAGACGGCAGGCTTTACCATGCACCTTTTTCGTGCGGAAAGCCCGGGACCGGACGTTGGAAAGCTGGTTCCAAAGATGCGGCAAACGGCGATCTTTCTTTACGTATCGTATATCGTCTTGACCGTTTTGAACATTATATTCCTTGTATTGGGGGAAATGGACGTTTTCGAAGCGGTTTGCACTGCGTTCGGTACTGCGGGAACGGGCGGATTTGGTATCAAAAACGATAGCTTGGCAGGCTACAGTCCCTATATCCAGTACGTTACAACGGTATTTATGCTTTTGTTCGGCATCAATTTCAGTTGCTATTATTTATTGATCCTAAAACAGGTAAAATCGGTTCTTAAGGACGAGGAACTTCGGTTTTATGCGATAATTGTCGTTTCAAGCGTTGTCTTTATCACCTTGCAGATCTTTTTCAGTTTGCGTATTTATCCTACCCTTGAGGAAACCTTTCGCCATGCTTCCTTCCAGGTCGCCAGCATTATCTCCACAACGGGATATTCAACGGTCGATTATGAGGTGTGGCCAAGTGCTTCCAAGGTCGTTTTAATGCTTTTGATGTTTACGGGAGCTTGTGCAGGCAGTACTTGCGGCGGGGTGAAGATGGCAAGAGTCTTGCTTTTGTTTAAGAGCTTGCGCCGCAACATTCACCAAATGATTCATCCCAAGCAGGTCCAGGTGATCCGTGTCAACGGAAATGCGATGGAAGAACGCGTCGTTACCAATGCCAATGCCTATTTTTCAGCATACCTCATCGTCTTTTTTATCAGCTTTATTCTTGTTTCTTTTGACGGCTTTTCACTGATGACCAATTTTTCGGCAGTGCTTGCCTGCTTTAACAACGTAGGTCCTGGATTTGAGGGGGTTGGTCCTGCACAAAATTTTGCAGGCTTTGGAGTGCTTTCCAAAATCGTTTTGATTTTTGATATGCTTGCGGGAAGACTTGAAATATTCCCCATGCTTTTAACGTTTTCCAGGAGCGTTTGGAAACGCAACTGATTTTTCATGGGGAAGGAGACCTTTATGCGGTGTAGAAAGATTGCTTTTTTACCGGCGCTGCTTTTTTGTGCTCTCCTTTTTTCTTCCTGCGTATTTATAGGAACCGATCTGCCTTGGAGAGAAGGCATTCCTGCCTTTTCGGATTCCATGCCGTCGGAGGAGCCTTCTTCTCTGACCGATTTCCAAGAGGAAAGTGCAGCTTCCGCGTCGGAACCGATCTCCTCCGAGCCTGTTTCTTTGGAGAATTCATCCGAAACGGAAGCCTTGGAAAGCGAGGAAGGATCGCTGTCTGTCTCTTCAAGCACTCAGCAGGTGCCCGACCGAGAGCCCACAGGACTTAATCATTTTTATCAAAGGCTTCTCAATGCCAATCAACTCTCACAGGTACTGACCCAAAAGAGCAATCTGCTCCTTTGCATTCGATCCGAAGATAAGGATTTTTCATGGTATTATACAATGGAGGACGGTTCTCTTTCCATTGACGTCTCAAAGAAACATTTGCAGTCGGGCGAAACGCTTTTGTACAACGTAAGGGGAAACGGGTATTATTCTTTGGTGAATGGCTTGCCAAACTTCCTCTTTCTTACCGAAAATGAAACGGATAAGATAGCGGCTTTGTTTGGATGTGAAGTTTTTTACAGCGATTCCTCTCCTGTGACCTTGACACACGTTGACAACGAAACCGTTGCTTGTAAAACGGTCGTTACAAATTCGGGCGTTGTTCAAGAGCTTAGAATCACTTATTTTGCAGATCCTGAAACGCTTCTTTTGAAAAGTGTCTTAACAGAGTGGTTGGATGATGAAAACACGCTCAAGACCGAGACCGTTGAATTTTACTACGGGGTCGAATCGTTTGAAAGAGATACAAGCGCATACGATGTTCATGTAAGCGCTGTTGACCGTATCAAGCTTTATCTTAAAACCGATACCGATATCAAAACGTTTATGCTGGCATCGGATACGCTGATCGGTGCTTCTTTGGATGCCGAGGGCAGGGAATACGCGCTTTACAAAAATGACCGCAAAACCAAGGACGTAAGCGATCTTTCCTTACAAACGAGCGGAGAAATGATGGTTTATCTCGGACCTTGGTACGGAGACGTTTCCTTTGAATATACGTTGTGTGAGGCGGACATGACCGAATTTTCGGAGCTGCTTGAGTCGCTTAAGACCGCTGCGATCGAGAACGGAGACGTGGATGCTGCCGCCGTTGCTTATGACAAAGTGAATTTGATGTATGAATATATCGAAACACAGGCAAACGTGGCCTACGTCAATTATCGTAAGAATGGGCAGAGCGTGACGTATACAGAGCAACATCAAAGGGCCTCCGCGGCTTATGCCGAGGCATACACGGATCTGCGGAACGCGATTGCAGAAATCGTCGCCTCGGATGCGCCCTTCAAGGAACAATTGCTTTTGGATTGGAGCGAAGAGGAGCTTTTGGCAGACCATTCTCAAATCGGAGAGCTTCAAAATGCCAACGATCTACTTTTGATGGAGTATTCTGCGTTAGACGAAGCCGCGACGGATTGGAATTCGCAGGTCAACGCACTTTACGAGGAGCTTGTCCAAAATTCGAACCGTATCGCCGCCCTTCAAGGATATGAAAACTATTATGAATACGCGTCGCAATACGTTTACGGCAGAGACTATTCAAAAGATGAACGGGATGCGTTTCGGGCTTACGTTAAGCAATATATCGTTCCTCTTTATTTTGCCGTGAGTGATGCTGCCTTCGAGGTCTTGCTTTTGCCGACAGAGCAAAACGAGATGCTGGAGGCGTTGCTTGATGATGAGATAAGCGAGCTTGAAAAAACGTATCTGCAAAGCTATTTTTCCGAGTTTGAAGTGCCGTTGAAGAACAAAATGTCCTCGATGCTGGAAAAGAACACGGTCTGTCATGGCAACGACGAAGGAGGATACGCCGGCGCATTTACCTTGTATTTCCCAATGTACGAGGAGCCTGTCGTATACTTTGGACCCGGTTTCTCCAACCTGTTGACCTTTGTCCACGAAAACGGTCATTACGCAGCATTTTACGGTATTGGAGACGAGCCCCTCCCCGATCTGGATCTTTGTGAAACGCATTCACAGGGGAATGAGTGGCTATTCCTCTCTTACGTGCGGGAGAAGCTTGATCCCGACGTTTACGAGGCGTTTATGCTTACACGCTTGCTTAGCGGCTTGCAGGGGATCATTATTTCCACGATCGTTGATGAATGCGAGGAAGCGATCTATACCGCAGAGACTCCGTATTCAAGAACAGAATACGATGCCTTGATCGAATCAATTGCAGCCGAATACGGGGATTTTGGAATATACTACGACGTAAACGAATATTTCAAAAGCGTTGCGATCGTTTCCCAGGTGTACTATATCAGCTATGCGACCTCCGAGATGGCATCGGTCCTGCTTTATACTCGCGCAGAGGAGGACTTTGATTCTGCCGCCCTCGTGTTTTCACAACTGTTGGATGGTGCAAGCTCGGCTGACAGCTTTCTATCTGCACTCAACGCTTGTTCCTTCCCGTCTCCTTTTTTGGAGGAGACCTTCCGGGATTTTTCCGAATTGATCAATCGGTTGCTTTCGTTGGAGGAAGTTCCCGCGGCGGCATAAAACAAATAAAAATTTATCTCAAAGAGGTACGAAAAATGAAAATTGTCCTTGAAAGCTTAACAAAAAAATACCCAAGCCGAAACAAACGCGTATCGGGTGACGTGATCGCTGTCGATCATTTTTCCTTTGAGATCCCCGATGGAAAGCTGATCGGTCTTTTGGGCCCCTCGGGATGCGGAAAGAGCACGACTCTGGGGCTTATCAGCGGACTGATCAAGCCTACGGAGGGAAAAATTTATTTTGGAGACGAGGACGTTACCAAAACCGCACCGGAGCACCGCGGTGTAGGACTTGTCTTCCAAAACTATGCGTTGTACCCGCATTTGACGGTTTTGCAAAACATTACCTTTCCTTTGGAAAATTTAAAAGGGAAGGACAAGCTTCCGCGTGCCGAGCGCGAAAGAAGAGCCGTTGAGATCGCAAAGCTTGTACAGATCGATGCGCTGCTTGACCGAAAGCCCTCCGAGCTTTCGGGTGGACAACAGCAGCGTGTGGCGATCGCACGCGCGCTTGTCAAAATGCCCCGTGTTCTTCTGTTGGACGAGCCGCTTTCCAATCTGGACGCAAGACTCAGACTGCAAACACGCGAGGAGATCAAACGGATCCAAAAGGAAACGGGCATCACCACGGTTTTTGTAACGCATGACCAGGACGAGGCGATGAGTATTTCGGATCTGATCGTTGTTATGAAGGATGGCGTAGTCCAGCAGATCGGCGCCCCGCAAACGGTATATGACGATCCTGCCAACCTTTTTGTGGCGAGATTTCTGGGCATTCCCCCCATCAACGTGTTTGAAGGAAGTGTCAAAAAGGAGAAGCTTTACATCGGCGGCAAGCGCGTTCTTGACGTGGAGGGCGCACAGGACGGGGAAGTGTTTGCGGCGGTTCGCCCCGAGGGATTTGTGCCCGATGAAAACGGAAGGCTTGTTTGCACCCTTTCGGGAATTGAGGTCATGGGGCGAGACGTCAGCATTGTTTCTACGCATAAGGCGTCTGTGGCTCCTACGGTTCGTGCCATTGTTCCCGCGGAGCTTGGCATTAACACCGCCTGCACGGAGATCTCGTTCTCTCTTAAGGCATCCAAGGTCTATTTGTTTGACCGTAATACCGAGGAGCGTATCCGCTTTGCGGGGGAGATTGCTTCCGAAAAAGTCGGTGACGACCGCGGATCGGTTGCGGGATTCTTTACGCGACTTTTTAAAAAAGGAGCAAAGTGATGATCTGTTTCCTGAAAAATAAAAATTTGAATTTAGGGAGGTAATGGGGATGGAAAAACGAAATTTGAAAGCCTGGTTGTATCTTTTGCCGGCAATTTTGTTTCTCGGTGTTTTTATGATATATCCACTCGTCGACGTGTTGATCTATTCCTTTGAGGAGGGCTACAACTCTACCTCTCAAACCTCCTTCGGCATTGGCTTTTATAACTATTCCTACGTGCTTCACGATCCGTATTTCTTGCAAGCGATCAAAAATACGCTGATCCTCGTTTTTATCACGGTGCCGCTTTCTACCGTCATTGCGATCGCAATTTCCGTAGGACTATCCTCCATTCAAAAATTGCGCGGACTGTTTCAAACGGTATATTTTCTTCCGTACGTTACAAACACCCTTGCGGTAGGGCTTGTCTTTATGCTTTTGTTTAAGCCAACCGATTACAGCCCCGGATTTGTCAATCTTCTTCTTGGGGCGTTTGGCATCTCTCCCATTGATTTTATCAATGGACCTTATGCCGCAAAAATGTTTGTGCTTTGCTTTTACACGATCTGGGCGGTCATGCCGTTTAAGATTCTTGTGCTCACGGGGGCGCTTGCCTCGGTGAGAGAGGATTATTATCACGCGGCACGTCTTGACGGGACCTCGCCCTTCCGTATTTTCAGAAAGATCACGCTCCCCATGATCTCTCCCACCGTGTTTTATCTGATCATTACGGGATTTATCGGCGCGTTTAAGGCATATAACGATGCGGTGGCGCTCTTTGGTACCGAGCTCAACGTGGCAGAAATGAATACCATCGTAGGCTACATCTACGACCGGCTTTACGGCGAGGGTGGAGGATACCCCTCCTTTGCGTCTGCTGCCGCGATCATTCTCTTCATCATTGTGCTGACCATTACCTGTATCAACCTTCTCATCAGTAAAAAGCGTGTGCACTATTAAAGGAGGGGGATCATGAAAAAAACAAACAACGTTGAAAAAAAGAACGTGGCAAGCGCCCGTATAAAAAAAGGTCTTGTATATACCATGCTCTTTCTTTGGGGATTACTGGTGCTGTTCCCGTTTTACTGGATGCTTCTGACCTCCTTTAAGTCCTATGCGGAATATAACGGGGAGAGCATTCCAAAGCTTTTCGTATCAAGCCCCACCTTCCAAAACTTTATTAAGGCCTTTACCGAGGTGCCTCTTGGCAATTATCTCTTTAATACGCTTATTTTTACACTTTTGACGACTGCGCTCATGCTTGTTGTGGTCATTCCCGCAGCATATGCCTTTGCGCGCCTCGAGTTCAAAGGGAAAAACCTGGTGTTTACCCTGTTTTTGTCGCTTATGATGATCCCCAACGAGCTTGTGATCATTACCAACTTTACCACCATTACCAATCTGGATCTGAGAAACACCTTTGCGGGCCTGATCCTTCCCTCGGTGATGTCGGTATTTTACATTTATCTTCTCAAAGAAAACTTTTCCCAGGTGCCGGAAGAACTCTATCTTGCCGCAAAGGTGGACGGGACCTCCGACTTTAAGTATATGTGGAAGGTGATGCTGCCGATCTGCAAGCCTACGGTCGTCACGATTACCATCCTTAAGGTGATCGAATGCTGGAACTCTTATATCTGGCCAAGACTTATTACCGACGAGGAGGCGTATTATCTCGTTTCCAACGGAATCCAGGAGCTTCGCGAGAGCGGATTTGGCAGAGACAATATTCCTTCTATGATGGCAGCGGTCGTGGTGATCTCCGTACCTTTGGTGGTGTTGTTTCTGATCTTTCGCAAAAAGATCATGGCTGGTGTTGCGAGAGGAGGAACCAAGGGATGAAACGTATCAAAAAAATTCTTTCTATTCTTCTTATCTGTCTTTTCATACTGCCGGCATTGTATGCGTGCCATGGACGCACCTCGTCCACAGATACGTTTGTAACCCCCGAGAAATTTGATCTGACACAGCAACACGAGATCGTGTTTTGGGCGAAAAACGATACCAATCAAACGCAAATTTCCGTTTATAAAAAGGCAATTGCGGATTTTGAAGCGGCGTATCCCAACGTAACCGTTAAAATGAAGCCCTTTACGAATTACAATGATATTTATAAAGAGGTCATTACCAACATTCCCACAAATACCACGCCCAACGTGTGCATTACCTATCCCGACCATATCGCAACCTATAAAACGGGAAAAAATACCGTGGTTCCCTTGGATGATCTGATCGCAGATGAAAAATACGGCTTGGGCGGCAGCGGCGTGAATTTTGATGCCCCCACCAAGGAAGAAATGGTTTCTAAATTTATGGACGAGGGGAAGATCGGCGGTGTACAGTTCGCGCTTCCGTTCATGCGTTCGACCGAGGCGTGCTATATCAATCGCGATATGGTGGAAAAGTTGGGGTATGAGATCCCCGACGTTTTGACCTGGGATTTCATTTTTGAGGTGAGCGCCAAGGCAATGGAAAAGGATGCCGAGGGGAATTTTAAGATCAACGGACAAAAGGTCCTTTTGCCGTTTATCTATAAGTCCACCGACAACATGATGATCCAGATGTTAAAACAAAAAGGAGCGGGGTACTCCACCGACGACGGGCACATCGAGATCTTTAACGATACCACCGAGGAGATCCTTTACATGGTAGCCGATGCGGCAGAATCCAAATCCTTTACCACCTTTAAGATCAAGGGCTATCCCGGAAATTATCTAAACGCGGGGCAGTGCATTTTTGCAATTGATTCCACCGCGGGGGCTACGTGGATGGGTTCTGATGCGCCGCAATCCGATATCAGTGAAGAAGAAATTGTAAAATTTGAAACCGTTGTTCGCCCCATTCCTCAATTTGATACCGAAAACCCGCAAATGATCTCGCAAGGTCCTTCCATCTGCCTTTTCAATAAGGCAGACCGTCAAGAGGTGCTGGCGTCCTGGCTCTTTATGCAATTTCTTTTGACCGACGACGTGCAGATCTCTTACGCACAGACCGAGGGATATCTTCCCGTTACCGAAAAGGCACACAAAACCGACCGTTACGTGGATTATCTTTCGAGAAGCGGTGAGGATAACGATCTGTATTACAGTGTTAAGCTTGATGCCACAAAGCTTCTGCTTGACAATATCGATAACACCTTTATCACTCCCGTTTTCAACGGTTCTGCCGATTTGAGAAACGCTTCGGGGCAGATGATCGAGGAGGTCGTCAAGGGGCTTAATCGCAAGAAAATCATTGACGATGCATTTTTAAATGATCTTTACAATGAAATGACAGCGCTTTACAGACTCAGCGGCGTGCGCCGCGATTTTGGCGTTTTGCCGACGGAAAGCATTTTGCTTCTTTCGGCGATCGGTGCGGTATGGCTTGGTATTTTGGCTTACGTTGCCGTTCATTTTTTGAAAAACAGGCTAAAAAAAGCAAAAAAATAACCAATTCCTATTGACAGATCTTGTTTTTTGATTATAATAATATTGTACACATAAGGTACACAGTAAAAACACAAAGGAGAAAAACAATGAAAAGATTACTGGCAGTTCTTATGATCCTGGTAATGGCAGTCTCCGTTTTTGTTGCTTGCGACAATAACGAGGACAACACACCCAAGGTCGATCCCAACGCAAAGTCCGAGGGAACTATGACCTACGCACAGTACGATGCCGCAAAGGTTGACGACGCCGTCGTTATCGAGGGCTTTGTTCAAGCAACCCAATCCTGGTGGGATAACAAGATCACCGTTTACCTGCAGGATGGCGACGGTGCTTACTACATTTACGAGATGGCTTGCTCCGAGGCAGATTCCAAGAAGCTTACAAAGGGCACCAAGATCAAGGTTACCGGAAGCAAGGCTGAGTGGGACGGCGAAATTGAGATCGTAGACGCAACCTTCGAGTTTGCGGGAGATGACACCTACGTTGCAGAGGCTACCGACGTAACCGCACTGCTTGGTAAGGACGAGCTTATCAAAAAGCAGAATATGTTCGTTAAGTTCACCGATATGACCGTTGTTTCTATCTCGTTTAAGAACGACGAGCCCGGCGACGATATCTACGTAAACCTTTCTAAGGACGGTGCAGAGTACAGCTTCTGCGTAGAAAGATATCTGACCGATCCCGAAACACAGCTCTACAAGGACGTCAGCGCGCTCAAGAAAGGCGACGTGATCGACATTGAAGGCTTCCTTTACTGGTGGAAGGGTCCCAACACTCACATTACCGCTGTTACTAAATAATTAAAAACGATAAAAGGTGTTGCCTCGAATTTGCAATTTGAGGCAACGCCTTTTATCGTAGAGGTCCCTTGACAAACGAAAAAATTGATATTATAATAAGTATGTTTGAAAGACAGATGAAGAATGTCCGAAAATAACGATAGGAGGAGTGTTTATGAAAATCTTCATAAGGTATCTTTTGATCCTCCTTGCATTCTGCCTTGCCGTTTCGGTTACGGCTTGCAGAGGAGTGGGGGAGGACGACGGATCTGACGCACAGGAAAACGAGAGCCCGGAGGGAAGCGCAACTTTTGAGCAGACCGAAAGCACTTCTCCCAAGGAAAGTGACTCCACCGAGCCGTATGTGACGATGCCAAACGGTGACCCGAACAGAGATCCGTGGGTGGACGACGCAGGTGATGAGCTTTGGACCACGGCTGCCACGTAATTGCTTTTTTAAGGAGTTGCTTATGAAGATCATAAAACGAATTTTAGCGATCGTATTAATCCTTGCAACCTTCCCGTTGATTGCCATTCCTGCCTCGGCTGAGCTTGCGATTTACGGAGAGCAGGATCTCCAATCGGTTGCCGTAGGAAAAATGCTGAGCACAAGTGATGGTTTTGGAGCTGTTCCCGCGGTCTCCACAGTGCGGGAAGAGAACGGCGGCAATCGATACGTGCGTATTCCGTTTGTGGGAGTGGAGGACACGTCAAGCACCTCAAACTGGGATAAATCACTTACGGCGAAGCATGCGGCGTTGGATAGCGGCGAGAGCTTTACCTTCGAGGTAAGCTACCGTCCTCATTTTAACGGTGCATCCAACGCCTCTCCGACAGTGGAGGCACAATTTCTTTCATACAGCTTTAAAAATCCGAGCGGAAAAACCGAAAACGGTATTTTTATGAATCTGTATAAGATCGATCTTGCAACCGGAAGGATCACCGGGTGCGGAGAGATCGTTGAAGGAGCACGCGGTCTGATCCTTGACGAATGGAACCGTGTAAAAATGGTATTTGATCCCGTTAGCAGTACGTTTAAGCTTTACGTCAACGATGCATTGTATTCTGTGCAATCCTCGCAGACGCACGTGGTGGCAGGTTTTGCAAAATCCTATCAGGGCGGTTGCTCCGACGTGAAAATTTCGGACAACCGGTTGATTCTTGCCAAGTGCAACAAGAATAAAGGCGCGTACGTTGCGACAGAGGATCAGGAGAATGCCACTTATATCGACGTGGATAATATCCGTGTATACGAAACAAAAAAAATAAAGTATACCTTCAACGGTGAGGAAGCCTATGCGGGGGAGGGAAGCATGCTCAATCTGACCGCAGGCAATAAAAAGCTTTTGTGGGCAACCGTAGAGCTTGCAAACGGAGAACAGTATACAACCGACGATCCGATGATCGAGCTTGAGGAAGGCATGAAGATCAACGCCGCTTCGATCAATTTCGGGAGTGTGTGTGCCGAGGCGCGTCTTTGTAAGCCGCTGGGGCTTCGCTTTATTACAAGGATCGATCGGGCAGATCTTGAGGCGTTGCGCGCAAGAGCGGACGTAAAGAACGTTGAGCTCGGAACCGCGATCCTTCCCACACTGTCGATCAAAGGAATCGGAAAAATTTCGGCCGAAAGCTTAAAAAAGGTCGGACACGTCCTTCTTCCCATGAAGGATTGGTACGAGACAAATGAAGAAAACGGCGTGGCAACCTTTGCGGGGTCGATCGCAAATATCAAGAAAGAAAACTACAACCGTGAATTTACGGGTGTTGGGTATTTGAAAATTATTTTTACCGATGACACGGAAATGCTTGTGTATGCATCAAGCACCATTGATTCAAAAAATACCGCATCGCTGACACAGGCGGCAGGAAAACAGTTGTCATCAGGAAACGCCAAAGGAGAAGCGAAGGAGGTTATGAAAGAATTGAAAGAGATGTATAACAGCGACGCTGTAGAGCTTTACGGAAAGGACCTGCAAGGACTTAACGTATTGGCATTTGGGGACAGCTTGTTTGCAGGAACGATTGGTTATCCGCAAGCAGCGCAATGGGTCAACCGACTTGGTATAGAGTGCGGATGGAATCTGACCAATCTTGGGATCAGCAGTATGACGGTGTCGTGGACAGAACGGAATAACGACAGTAGCCGCGGCAATAAAAATTCGATGTACGATTGGATGTTCAACGACAAAAACGATTTTTGTTGGGGCTCTGCGTCAAAAAATACGGGAGTCAATCCGTTTTTTCATACGGGAGCGCCCAATCGGGAAAGACCCGAGGACGTGGATCTGATCATTCTTGAGGGGGGATGTAACGATTACGGTACGGCGATCGCGGCACCCTTGGGGACTTTGGATTCGCACGATCCCGCTACGTTTCTCGGCGCATGGAATTGTATTACCGAAAGGCTTCTTGAAGAGTATCCCAATGCGGTTATCGTATTTTTGACTACCTGGAGATTAAATCCGCAAACGCGCGATGGGGACTCCCTGACCTCCATCGAATTTTCCGAAAGCGTGATCGATCTTTATAACGCAAACTATGCCGACAATGTGCGCGTCGCCTTGATCGATGCGGGCAATCCTGCGGTTTCAGGCGTAAATATGCTGGACAATGGCTGGAGGCAGACCTATTCAGCCGATTCCTACCACTTAAAGGATACGGGGATGGCGATCATGGCAAAGAATATGCTTCCGCTTTTGTGGCAGATCTTAAAAGATACCGGCAAGATCGATTGATTCTTAAATCATCAAAAATCTTTTATATAGAAAATCAGCAAGCCATAAGCAATTCTTCAAACGCTGCTTATGGCTTGCTTTTGTATTTTATTTAACTTTCCAATTGCCTACCAAGAAATCCGGCGGCGGTCAGTACAAGCTTTGCTTCTACCTCGTTTGAGGGGATCTCTCGGCGTGTATCAAAGGGGAGCTCCGATACGGCGGCGACACAGCCCACAATATCTCCCTCGCTGATAATGGGCATGGCACACCTCACGTAATGATTACCCCCTTCGCTAAGAACGGGCACAGGCTCGCTGTCCTCACGGCAAACGTAAAGGGCGCGCTTTTCAATAATTTCCTCCAGCTCCTTTGAAATCATTTTGTCGCTGTATTCCTTTTTGGAAACTCCCGCGCAAGCGATCACCGCGTCTCTGTCACTGATAATAACAGAGAGAGAACAGGTCTTATAAAGTGTTTCCGCATATTGCGAAGCAAACGCCGCAAGCTCGCCGATAGGGGAGTACTTTTTAAAAATGACCTCTCCCTCGCGGTCGGTATAAATTTCAAGAGGGTCACCCTCGCGAATCCGCATAGTTCTTCTGATTTCTTTGGGAATGACGACACGGCCAAGGTCGTCAATTCTTCTTACAATTCCTGTGGCTTTCATTTGTATAAATCTCCTTTTTCATAACGGCTCGGTGCTTTGCGCCGAGCGACGTGAAACGATCTGCATGGTAGATACCGCAAAGCGATACTTTCACGCCTGATCTTACTTGTTATACAGATTTGTACTGTTAGTATCTGCGAAGTAAGGGGATTTATTCTATGAATTGTGAATTTGGTTAATGTCTTTGATGATCGATTTGTAGAACATGGGGAGAACTTGGCTAAAATCATCATTGATAAAAGCTCTTTGACTTTTGCGGTCAGAGGGCTTTTATTTTACAAGCTTTCGCGGATGTGATTTTTTCTGTATTTTTCAGGAGAAACGCCATAATATTTTTTGAAGGCTCTTGAAAAAACGGAAGGTTCATACCCGACGGCGTTGGCAACAGAGGTGACTGTGGCATCGGGGAGTAAAAGAATTTCTGATGCTTTTTGCATGCGCACCTGCGTTAGATACTTTTGGGGAGAGATGCCGGTTTTTTCTTTAAACAGCTCATACAGATAACTACGGTTTAAACCGATACGGTCGGAAAGCTGTTGAATCGTTAGGCTTGGTTGATGGTAACCGATATCCATGTAACGCTTTGCTCGGGAGACATAATTGTCTTGTGTGTTTTCAGGGAAAGAAGACGAGATGCCGAGAAGGGCGTGTAGAAAGTAAAACATTTTTTCTCCCAACAAAAAGTCGTTTTTTGGATCGGAAGAATCAAAGATGCGGACCATTTCCGAAAGAAGATCCAAAAGGTACTTGTGACCATGCCAAGAAAAAGAAGGTTTCGCTTTTGAAATGGAGGATTGAGAAAAAAGCGCATCTGCGCTTTTCCCGGAAAGAGATACCCAAGCCAGATTCCAAGGAGTGACCGTGTCCGCGATTTCGGTTTTCGTTTGCCCCGGAAAGGTTACCATACATTCGCCTTCTTTTAGAGTATAACGCATTCCGTCCACTATGAAAAAACCGCAGCCCTTTGTGCAGAACTGAATGCAATAATAATCGCAGATGCAAGGACCGTATACGTGTCCTGCGGGAAGCTGTTCGTGATTCCCACAGTGATGAATCGATACAGAAAAATCCATGAGGAAGCTCCTTTTTGAGAATACAACATTTTACACGAAAATACTAACATAAAAATCTTTACAAGTCAAGACACACATGATATAATTTTCAAAAAAAAGGAGGCGAAACTATGAAAAAATATAAAGTGGGCATGGTAGGTGTAGGCAGAGGAACGGCATACGGATGTGTATTTTCACAACATCCGGATACAGAGGTTGTGGCGCTTTGTGACCTGAACGGAGATGCTTTGTCGAAAAACGGAAAGGATTTTGGTCTTTCTGATAGCTGTCTTTTTGAAAACTATGAAGATATGCTGAATGCAGATGTGGATATCGTTGTGTTGGGAACGCCCATCCCGTTTCATGCACAACAAACGATTCAGGCCATGGAAGCAGGAAAGCACGTGCTTTGTGAAGTAACCGCAGCAGATAATATCCCGGATTGTGTCCGTATGGTAGAAGCGGTGCGGAGATCCAAAGCAAAATTTATGCTGGCTGAATACTGCAATTATATGCATTTTGTAATGGACTGGAATAAAGAAATCAAAGCCGGGAAGATAGGCATGCCGTTTTACGCAGAGGCTGACTACGTACATGAAATTCGCAGCCTGGTCGACGGAAAATGGCGGGCAAACCGCGCACCTCTGCATTACTGCTCTCACAGCTTGGGGCCGGTTTTGATGTGGATGGATGACTATATCGTGCGTTGCACGGCATCGGGCATTCGGTCCCGTTGCTTTGAAACGCCAACCGACGGGAATAT
>JAZNEQ010000169.1:0-25126 GCA_045588715.1 Eubacteriales bacterium
GTACCGCCACCCATACCTGCGGTGATAAATACCATATCTGTGCCGTCCAGAATGGAACGGATATCATCGATGGATTCCTCTGCAGCGCGCGCACCGATCTGGGGATTTGCACCCGCTCCAAAGCCCTTGGTGATCTTCTCACCGATTACGAGCTGACTGGGTGCCTCGGATCTGCGAAGCGCCTGACGGTCGGTATTGACAGAGACAAAATCAACACCGCGAATGTTGCTTACGATCATTCGGTTAACGGCATTGTTACCGCCTCCACCGACACCGATTACTTTAATATTGACAACATTATCCAAACCCGCGTCGTCATGTTCAAAAATCATTTTTTCTTCCTCCCGAACCTTCTGAATCAATCATGCTTGTCGCACTTTTTTAAGACAAACAAATCTATGATATATAATACTATACTTTTTTTGTTTTTTCAAGATGTTTTTTGAAATTTTTTTAAGAATTTTACATTTATTTTCAAAAGTACGACATTTTTCGCAAAAAGCGGGACGCCGCCTCCACTTTTAAAGGAAGCGTGCGTCCCCTATCGGATTATTTTACGTCAAAGCTGTAGATTGTATGATGTCTGTAAACCTCACCCGGATTCAAAACCGTATTTGTAAAATGGGAGTGATTGACGGAATCAGGCATTTTTTGCGTTTCCAGGCAAAATGCGCTTTGCACCTGTTGCGGATATCCTCCCTTAAAGGGAAACTCTTCATTTTTGAGGAAATTACCGGAATAAAACTGAACGCAGGGCTGGTCGGTATAAACACGCATCACACGTCCGCTCTTCGGCTCGTATGCCTCGATTCTGAGAACAGGCGTCTCCGTCTCTCCGCCCGCAAAGCAGAAGCAATGGTCATAACCGCCCGCGATCCCCATATCGGTATCATTCAGATCAAAATCCCGACCGATCGTTTTTGCGGTTCTGAAATCAAACGGTGTTCCCTCCACGCTCTTGATCTCCCCCGTAGGGATCATGTTCGGGGTTGTGGGAAGATAAGAATCGGCATCCATGGACAAAACGTGATCCATGATCGTTCCCGATGCAAAGCCGCCAAGATTGAAGTAGGCATGGTTGGTCAGATTTACAACCGTTTTTTGATCAGTGGTGGCTTCGTAGGAAATGGAAAGTGCGTTATCGCGGCACAAGGTGTAGGTGACCTTAACGGTAAGTGTACCCGGATAATTTTCATCTCCGTCGGGAGACGTGAGCGACAGGATCAAACGAGGCTCTTCCCCGTCCTCCGGACATACGTCCCAACGCTTATGGGAGAAGCCAACACGCCCGCCGTGCAAGGAATTGGGACCGTTGTTGCAAAAAATCTCGTATTCTTTTCCGTCCAACTCAAATTTTCCCTCGGCAATACGGTTGCCAAAGCGTCCGATAAGTCCCCCCGCATAGGTGGTATCCTTCATATAGTCGCAAATGGAATCGTAGCCCATGACCACGTCGGAGATCCTCCCGTTTCTGTCGGGCACGCAAAGATTCATGATCGCACCACCCATATCACAAATGCGAACGCTCATGCCCGCGGCATTCTCCATAGTGTAGGCATACACCACGCATCCGTCGTCCAAGGTGTCAAAAATCTTTTTGGTGATCATCGTCATTCTCCCTCATATCCATTGGGGTTTTTCTTCATCCAGTTGGCAAGGTCTTCACACATGTCGTCGATGTTGTTTTCCGCCTTCCAGCCAAGCACCTCGTACGCCTTAGCAGGATCGGCATAGCACTCGGCAATATCTCCGGGACGCCTTTCCACAATCTTATAGTTCACTTTAAGTCCCGTTGCCTTTTCATATGCGGCAATGACCTCCAGTACAGAATAGCCGCACCCCGTACCGATATTAAAGTATTCCACTCCTTTTACCGCTTCGGCGCGCTCAAGCGCTTTCAGATGTGCCCGTGCCAGATCCACCACGTGGATATAGTCGCGCACACCCGTTCCGTCAGGGGTAGGATAATCGTTTCCGTACACCGAAAGGCACGGAAGCTGTCCTGCCGCGACCTTTGCTACGTATGGAAGAAGATTGTTTGGGATCCCCCTGGGATTCTCGCCGATCATACCGCTTTTGTGCGCACCAATGGGGTTGAAATAACGCAAAACCGAAACGCTCCATTCCGGATCGGAGACCCACATATCCCGCAGGATATGCTCGATCATCAGTTTGGTCTCGCCGTAGGGATTGGTAGCAGAAAGGGGAAAATCCTCACGGATTGGAACGCTCTTCGGAGCACCGTAAACAGTTGCGGAGGAAGAAAACACAATGCGTTTTGCATTATACTTTGATAAAAGCTCCACCAGATTGAGGGTGCTTAAAAGATTGTTGCGGTAATAAAGCCCCGGCTTTGCCACAGACTCCCCAACCGCCTTGAGTGCCGCAAAATGAATCGCCGAATCAATATCGGAGTTTTCAACAAACACCTTTTCAAGGGCTGCTTTGTCGCACAGATCTACCTCATAGGAGCGAAAATCCTTTCCCGTGATCTTGCGGATCCGATCGATCGCAACAGGACTGCTGTTGCAGTAATTGTCGACGATAATGACGTCATATCCGTTATTCAAAAGCTCTACAGCCGTATGAGATCCGATAAAGCCGGCACCGCCGGTAATTAAAATTGCCATTTTTTATCCTTTCGAGCGTTGATCGCTTAATTATTGATTATCTTTATGTAGTGCTTTGAGAGGTCAAGCCCAAAGATCTTCTTTGTATTCACCGTTTTCGATCATTGCGCGGATCGCCGACTTGACGCGCGCTTTATCCTCGGGATAAGTAACTCCCTGCCAAAGCGAGGTGGTTGGATATACGCTTACGTCACAGATCCCTGCTTTTTGCTGAACGTCTACCGCGGCGGGAAGATAAAACTCCGCCTTCATTTCGTTATCTCCAAGATTGGAGAGGAACTCGCAAAACGCTCGCTCGAGGTCATCAAAGATCGCAGGGGTAAAGCCCCAGCAATTCATGGAAACAATGGTATCAAAAGGAATATCCTTCCACGTCGTTCCGTCGTCGTCAAGATAAGCGGCACACGTTTCTTTTTTGATGATCTTGGTACGCTCGGTCACACTGCAAAGAAGCCCGTCCGCCGACACCTCGCACTGCCCGCGGGAGACGGTCCCGTTTTCGGTCAGCGTATTTCCCAACAAAAAGCCCACCATACAATGCTGTGCGCGTCCGTTTACCGCGTCGGCATTCTTTAAATGGCTTGCCAGACGGAAAAAGGTATCTCTTCCGTAAAAATCGTCGGCATTGATCACGGCAAAGTTGTCTTTTACAATATTTCTGACGGCATATACCGCGTGCCCCGTTCCCCACGGCTTTACCCTTCCCTCGGGAAGCGAATATCCCACAGGAAGATCGTCGCCACGCTGAAATGCGTATTCCACCTTGATCTTTTTTTCAATACGGTCACCGATCGTTTCGCGGAAAAGCGCAAGGTTATCTTCTCTTATGATAAATACAACCTTGTCAAAGCCCGCCAAAATCGCATCGTATATCGAAAAATCGATGATAAAATTTCCGGCATCCGTCATTGGATCAAGCTGCTTAAGACCGCCATAGCGAGACCCCATTCCCGCAGCGAGTATCACAAGTGTCATTGTTTGACCTCCACAATTTTGCAATATAATATTATTATACACTCCCCTTTTGAAAAAGTAAAGAGGGAAAACCAATTTTTTAGGTATTTTTTCAAAAAATACAGAATTATTTTTCTTCGTTTTTCGACTTGCATCAACCGATTCAAAAAATATATTTTTTTTAACAAAAGCTATTGACAATCTTTTAACGATATGCTATAATTGTCTCAAATGATACAAAAAGGCTGGTTTTATGTATGCCATTGACAAAAAAAGAGATCCAAAAAATATGGGAGCATCATTTTTTTGCCGATCTTGACCGCACATTGACGCTTCCCCTTTTTGAAAGCAGCGGATGCTACACACGTACCTTTCTTGACGGTGAGACCATTCTTTCTCCCTCTTCACCCCAGCCCTTGATGGGGCTCATTCTTACAGGAGGTGCAACCGTTAAAACAAAGGATCCTTCCAAGAATACACTTCTGCGCACCTTGCAGGCAGGCGACGTTTTTGGTGTTTCTAACCTTTTTTCAAAGGAGCCGTTCGTTTCCAATATTACGGCAACCAAGGAATGCTGTGTTTTTATCCTTCCCAGAGAGGCTGTTCGCGCACTTATGACCGAAAATCCTGTCTTTCTTGAACGTTATCTTTCTTTCGTTTGCGGTCGCGTTTGCTATCTCAATAAAAAGATCGGCTATCTCACCGCGGGAAGTGCAGAGCGGCGTCTGGCGCTTTATCTTGCCTCGTTTGAGTCGGAGGAGATCCTTCTTTCCGCCTCACTTTCCTCCCTCTCCGACCTGTTAAACCTGGGGCGCGCATCGCTCTATCGCGCTTTTGACCGTCTGTCCATTGACGGATATATACAAAAGGACGGCAGAAGAATCACTTTACTCAAAAAGGATGCAATGCTAAAGGCTTATCAATAGTCCCTTTAGCGTAACCAAACGGGACTTGAACCAACGAGCCTCTCGACGATCAATTTCCGCGCCTTTTTGCGTGGCTCGGACCCAAAAGTCCACACTTCCCTGCGCCTCGCCCCACAAAAATTCATCAAAAATTGATTCACCGAGAGGTGCGAAGCCGTTTTGAGAGAGCAAACGGTTCGGAGAAACAAGGAAAAAAGGCGATATAAGATATTGCGAGTCTTTTTGACACAGTTAATCCAATCGTTTGCCTCTCAAAACCTCATTGGTTCGAATCCCGTTTGGTTATCAATATAAATCCCCTATTAAAGAAAGGAACCCCTATCATGAAGCTTAAAATTTTCTCTTTTCTCTTGATCCTCACCCTTCTCCTCTCCGTCGTTGCCTGTGCAACGCCTGCTGAGGAAACCGCCGTCAAGGTCTATACCCTCAACGGAACGACCGGCTTCGGCATGGCAAAGCTGATGTCCGACGCAAAAACGGATGAAAAGCTTTCTCACTACAAATTTGAGGTGAAGACCGATGCCTCCGACGTAACCGCCGCCTTGTTGAGCGGAGATGCCGACATCGCCGCACTTCCCACCAATGCCGCAGCCAACGTCTATAATAAGACCCAGGGCAAGGTACGCATCCTTGCCATCAATACGCTTGGCTGTCTTTATCTCTTGACCAATCAAAATGTGACCGTAAACAGCTTTGCTGATCTCAAGGGAAAGACCGTGTATGCCCCCGCGCAAAATCCCACGTTTATTTTTAAGTATCTTTGCGAGCAAAACGGCTTGACCGTAGGAAAAGACGTTGTGATCGATTCCACTTCTTATGCAGCGCCTGCCAATCTCAAGGATGCGGTTGCAGCCGGAAAAGCAGACATTGCAGTCCTTCCCGAACCGATGGTAACACTTGCTTCCGTCGCCGCAAAGAAATCGGGTGCCGCTACTCTGACGGTCGCTATGGACCTGACTGAGGAATGGAACCGTGTTGGCGAGGAGGATACCCTCGTACAGGGCTGTGTAGTCGTAAGAACAGAATTTCTTGAAGCACATCCGGAGGCAGTAAAAAAATTCCTTACCGCATATAAAGAATCTATCGAATATCTCGAAACGGATCTTGAAAAGGCATCTCAAATGATCGTTGACTGCGGCATCTTTGCAAATGCGGCAGTGGCAAAAACGGCAATTCCGAAGTGCAACGTTCGCTATATGGACGGAGAGACAATGAAAACGGCAATGAAGGCATATTTGACCGTTCTTCACGGCATCAATCCGGCGGCCGTTGGCGGATCCCTTCCGGCAGACGATTTCTACTATATCCCTTGATCGATCTATGAAACATCTCAAAAAGATATGCCGCGGTCTCCTGATCGCGGCATTTTGGGTAACAGTCTGGGCGTTCGCGTCATGGCAAGTTGGAACCCCGTTGCTCTTCCCCTCTCCTCTTGCGGTTCTTCAATCGCTTACGTCCCTTTTGAAAACACCTCAATTTTATCTTGTTGCCGCCAATTCCCTTGTGAATATTCTTTCGGGACTTCTGATCGGAATGATCGGCGCGATCCTTTTATCTCTGTTGACCTTTCTGCTTCCGTTTCTCAAAGCACTTTTCTCTCCCTTGATGGCGATCGTCAAGGCAACGCCCGTGGCATCGTTTATTATTTTAGCCCTCATCTTCATAGGTGCTGCAAGAGTTCCCGTCTTTATTACCGTACTGATCGTATTTCCCATCGTATGGACCAATTTAGACGAGGGACTATGCAAAACGGATCCACAGCTTATACAGGTTGCCCACATCTACCAAATGCCCCTTTTCCGAAGGATCCGCATTCTGTATCTTCCCTCTGTCAGGCCCTATTTTCTGTCGGCGTGTAAAAGCGCCCTGGGGCTTGCCTGGAAGGCGGGGATCGCGGCAGAGATCATTGCGATGCCGCCCTACACCATCGGCACCATGATCGGGGACGCCAAGCTTTACATTATGACCTCCGACATGTTTGCGTGGACGCTGACTGTGGTCCTTTTGAGCCTTCTCATCGAATATGCTTTTTCCGCAATCTTTCGTCACTTTGAGAAAACCACACCAATACCAAAGGAGGTTTCGTAATGCTTGAATTTAAAAACGTTTCCTTCGCTTATGATAAGAAACTTGTTTTACGTGACATTTCCTTTGATCTTAAGAAGGGCGAGATCCTTGCGGTGATGGGTCCCTCGGGCTGTGGGAAGACCACACTGCTCTCGCTTGCCGCAGCTCTTAAAAAGCCCACTGCCGGAGAAATTTGCGGTATCCCGCAAAGGATCTCTTACGTTTTTCAGGAGCCCCGCCTTTTTCCATGGCTGACAGTAAAGGAAAATTTAGAAGCGGTTATCAAAAAGCCAAGGGAAAAAGAAAGCCAAATCCTTTCCATCCTCGACACACTGGGACTCGGCACCTCCGCCGCACTCTATCCGCACGAGCTTTCGGGCGGTATGAAGATCCGCGTATCCCTTGCAAGAGCCTTGATCTTTGATGCAGAGCTTTATCTTTTCGACGAACCGTTTTCGGCGCTTGACGAAGAATTAAAGTTAAGGATCTCCTTATGGCTCAAGGATTTTTTAAAATCAAAGAATGCCGCGGCGATCCTCGTGACACACCAAAAGGAGGACGCCGAACGCCTTGCTGATAAAACCCTTGTGCTACCCTATATCCACGGTGTCAGCGAAGCCCCAAAAGATCGCTGACGGTGACCGGTTCATATCCACGTCGGAGAAGCTCTGGAAGCAACACTTCCAGAGCCTCCGGCGTTTTACTTTTTACCCCGATATAATCGTGCATAAGAATAATATCGCCGGGACGTATTCCGTCAAGCACAGAGGATGCAATTTTCTTGGCGCTCTTGTGTTCCCAGTCTCTTGTGTCAAGGCTCCAAAGGATCAAGGAATAATCCCCTTCCTCCGTACAACGCTCCACGCAAGGTGTTACTGCTCCCTCCGGTGGACGAAAAAGATGCGTTCGGTATTCGCAAAGCTCGCGCAAGGCATCCTCACAACGCCCCAATTCTCCCTTCAACGTCTCCTCGCTCATTCCCAAAACGTGGCGGTGCGTAAAAGTGTGGTTTCCGATCTCGTGTCCTTCATTTACCACCATTTGCGCACTCTGCGGATAATTGACTACGTTTTCCCCCACCATAAAAAAGGTTGCTTTTACGTTGTAGCGCCTCAAGATCTCCAGTATTTTGGGAGTTAAGGTGGGGTGCGGTCCGTCGTCAAAGGTCAAGGCGATCTTCTTCGTATCCGTCTCTACGGAGCGGTAAACGGGCGTTTCGCCGGCAGCAGGAAAGGCAGAGAAAAGAAAAACGAAGATGAGGAGTATCCAAAACACGATCCTTTTTACGTGTCTCATATCATTCTCCCCTTCCCGTCAACTCGTCAAGCGTTCCGAAACGATACCCTGCTTCTTTGATCTCGCGGATCACGTCTCCAAGGATCAAAGCATTGGTCCTTGAGGTTGGGTGTAACAGCATCACCTCGCCGTTGTGAAGGTTTTCCATGATCTTTTCCTTGGCACGCTCGGGAGACATTTGCTTTTGATTGTCCCAATCGGGATAGGCAAAGCTCCAAAAAACAGTGGTATAGCCGTTTTCCCGTGCACAGATAAGATTGGAGCGCGAAAAGCGCCCTTCAGGAGGTCGGTAATATTTTGAAAGCTCCGCTCCCGTGTGCTCACGGTAAAGCGTCTCGAGCGCCGTAAGCTCATTTAACAGTTCTGCGTCACCGACCCTTGACATATCCTTGTGAGACAGCGTATGATTACAAACGGTGTGCCCCTCGCTCACCATACGCTTTACAAGCTCTGTATTTTCTTTTACCAGATGTCCCAAGACAAAAAATGCGGCAGGAACCTCGTTTTCCTTTAAAACGTCCAATATTTTTGCCACGTTCCCGTTTTCATATCCCGCATCAAAGGTCAGATAGATCACACGGTCACAGTCATCCTGTTCCACGTGTCTGCGGTCTACAAAATATGCCCCTTCCTCCTCGGCAAAGGCAATATCGCCGCCAATCGTTGGCTGAACGTGCCCCTTAACGTGTGCGCAATACCAATTAAACGCTCCGTTTTGTGCCGATGCGGAAAATTTTGTTCCTACGAATAAAAAAATAAAAAGCATAAAAAAAGACACCGTTTTTTTCATTTCACAGCCCCTTTATCAAACGTTTTGATAAAAGTGTCTGCATTTTGAAATTAAAAAAACGGTGTAAGTATCGGTAAAAGCAGAAAAAATTGCGAAAAGTGCGCAGAGAGGTCACTCCGTTTCCTCCAAAACCGTGCAATTTTCACGTGCATACGCCAAAAACGAACGCCAGAAATGATCGTCGCGCACGTAAAACGAGACACGCACTTCCTCACGGTCAAAAAAGGTCGCTTGCAGGATCTCGGCATCCCCTTCCATTCTCAAGAAGGAAATAGTAAGCTCGCGGAACCGGTATTTTGTCTTGGTGGGGCGTTCTTTTCTCCAAAGAGAGGTTTTCCCAACGATGAGCGTTCCCCCGTTGCCGTGACGCAAAAACATCATGTTCAGACATACGGGATAGATCAGCCTTCGCCCCAAGGCGCGCGCCAGAGCCTCCTTTTCCTTGCCATAGGCATAAAAGATAACGGGATCCCCGTGTCGAAAGCTTTTATTTTCTTTTTTTACTTCGGTTTCAAAGGTATGCCGCGACTCGGAAATAAACTCGGAAAGCTTGTAGTCCTTGACTGTTCGCAGCATGGATCCAAAAACGGTGATGACCAAAGAGACGGCAAAAAAGACGATCCCAAAGGTGCCAAGCTTCCAAGAGCGCGCAAAAAACAAAAGGATCAGCAACAAGACCAACAAGGCACGGCACACCTTGCGGATCACGTCAAAGCGAAGAAAAAATGCCTTTGCGTTCATAACGGCTTCCCTTGATCAAGTCCGATCATAAAAGTGTTTTGGAAGCGCTCTCCCGCTTCAAGTGCCAAGGTCTCCCTCCCTAAAAGCGTGGGAGACGTAAAATATAGGATCACCAAAACGGCAATCATTAAAATAACGACTCCGAAAACAGCGGCAAGGTGTATCAGCATTTTTCGTTTGAGTTGCTTTGTTTCTTTGCAAAAGCTTTCGTATTTTTCCTTTTGGTCCATATTCTTCTCCCTTGTGTCCTTGGATTGCTTTTTTATTCTATCACATTCTTTTTTTATTTTCAAGAAAAACCCTTATTTCCAACAAAAAAATGTGCGTTTTTTTCAAAAAAAAGAAGATTGAAGCGCTAAAAATATACCTTTTTGCTATTGTACTTCTTTCTGCTTTATGATATAATATAGTTTGGTTTATCATTTGTTGAAAGGATACGTTCCAAAATGAAATATCTTGTTTTGATTCCCGACGGAATGGCTGATGAAAAAATACAGGCACTTGGAGACAAGACCCCCATGCAAGCCGCAAAAAAGCCCACCATGGATGCCCTTGCCAAAAAATCCTACGTTGGTACTGTTTCCAACGTCCCCGAAGGCATGGTTCCTGAAAGTGATACTGCCAATATGGCAATTCTTTCCTTTGACCCTAAAACCTATTCCAAGGGGCGCTCGCCACTGGAAGCGGTCAGCATGGGTATTGAAATGCAACCCGATGAAACGGCATACCGATGCAACGTTGTAACGCTTTCGGAGGATGAGGATTACGACGATAAGATCATTCTCGACCACAGTGCCGACGAGATCACAACCGGTGAGGCAAACGAACTGATCCTTGCCCTGCAAAAAGAACTTGGAAACGATCAGCGCACCTTTTATACGGGAGTAAGCTACCGCCACTGCCTGATCATGAAAAACGGCAACGACACCTACCCCTTTATGCGCCCCCATGATATTCTCGGTCGCCGCATCGGGGAGTACCTTCCCCGTAAGGATGACGGCGGTGAGGAATTTTACAGCATGATGAAAAAGAGCTTTGAGATCCTTGACCGTCATCCTGTAAACGAGGCGCGCCGCGCGCGCGGGCTGAAGCCCGCAAACTCCGCTTGGTTCTGGAGCCCCGGAAAAAAGCCCCAACTTCCCAACTTTAAGGAGAAATGGGGGCTTGACGGCACTGTGATCTCAGCGGTGGATCTGATCAAAGGGATCGGACTTTGCGCGGGAATGCGCTCCATCGACGTAGAGGGAGCGACCGGTAACGTACACACCAACTATACGGGAAAAGCAAACGCCGCGATCCGTGCCTTTGAGGAGGGCAACGATTTCGTTTACATCCACGTGGAAGGTCCCGACGAATGCGGACACCGTGCCGAGACCGAAAACAAGGTACTTGCCATTGAACAGATCGACGAAAAGATCCTCGCCCCCGTTCACGACTATCTCAAGAGTTTGGGCGAGCCCTTCCGTATTATGGTCCTTCCTGACCACCCCACTCCCGTGCGTCTGCGCACACATACCATTCTCCCCGTCCCCTTCTTTATTTACGATTCGGAAGAGGAAAAGAACGGAGTGGAATCCTACACCGAAGAGAGTGCGGCGGCAACGGGCGTTTATATCAAAAACGGCTATACGCTTCTTGAACAATTGATCAAGTAAGCGTTTCGGCAGAGATCCGCACAAAGCTTATAACGCCGTGTATCAAAAGAAATGATTTTTCCTGTACACAGCAGAAAGGTACGGTCATAAAATGAACGAAGAACCCCTTCTTCCCCAAGCCGAAGAGAAAAAAAACAATTCCTCTGCCATCTCCTTTCTTTTTGACGTCCTTGAAATGTTTGCATGGGCACTCTTTCTTGTGTTTCTTATTTTTACGTTTGGCATTCGGCTTTGCAGAGTAGACGGCTCCTCCATGGAAAACACGCTCTACAGCGATGAAAATCTTCTTGTTTTCAGCGTAGGATATACCCCGCGTCAGGATGACGTCATCGTTTTCCACATGACAAAGCCCGAGGTCTATCTTGAAAAAACGCTTGTCAAGCGCGTTATCGCAACGGGCGGTCAATCTGTCTTTATTAATTTCCCCGCCAAGGAGATCTACGTTGACGGAACGCTTTACAAGGATGAGCACGCGATCCTGAAGGGATTTTATAACAATGCGATCGTAGACGAATACGATCTGCGCGGAAATCCCCCCGGGCATCACTACGATCCCGTAGCAAAGACCATGTCCTTTACGGTTCCCGAAGGACATTTGTTCGTACTTGGCGACAACCGCAATTTTTCAAAGGACAGTCGAAGTGCGGACGTTATGTTCGTTGACGAGCGAAGCGTTCTTGGTAAGGTAGTCCTCCGCTTTGCGCCCTTCACCGTTTTTCCATAACAAAACAAGAAAAGAAAGGTAACGATTCATGCCATCCGAAAATATCCAATGGTTCCCGGGGCACATGGCGAAAACACGCCGCATGATCTCGGAAAACCTAAAAAACGTAGATATTGTCATTGAAATTTTGGACGCAAGAATTCCATACTCCTCCCGCAATCCCGAAATTACTCGCCTGACCGAGGGAAAGCCCACGCTGCTCCTTCTCAACAAGGCTTCTATGTCCGATCCTGCACAAAACAAGCTTTGGATCGCACGATATACTACCGAAAACACGCACTGCCTTCTGACTGACTGTGTCACAGGCGAAGGACTGAAAAGCATGGAGGGTGCCATTCGGGAGATCCTTGCGGATAAGCTTCGCCGATATGAAGAAAAAGGCATGCACGGAAGACGCATTCGCGCAATGGTTTTGGGGATCCCCAACGTTGGAAAATCCTCCTTGATCAACCGCATTTGCGGAAACAAAAAGGCAAAGGTCGAAAACCGCCCCGGTGTTACCCTTGATAAGCAGTGGGTGTCCACAGGGATCGGTGTGGATCTTTTGGATATGCCCGGCATTCTTTGGCCAAAATTTGAGGAACGGCGCGTTGGCGAAAACCTCGCCTTGACAGGTGCCATCCGCGACGGCGTGCTTGACACCGAGGCACTTGCCGTGATCCTTTGCAAAAGATTGCGTGTCCTCTACCCTGATATGCTTTCTCAAAGATACAAGCTTGGTGACATGGCGCAATACGAGGAAACGTCGGATTACGATCTTTTTCTTACCATTGGAAAAAAGCGCGGATTTCTGATCAGCGGCGGCGAGATCAATACCGAACGCACCGCGCTGACCTTGCTTGACGAATTTCGAAACATGAAGATTGGGCGCATCACGCTGGAGCGTTACTCCAAGGAGGAGCTGCATGCTTGATTTTACCCTTGAAACAGAACTGGAAGCGGAGGGATTTACCGCAGTCTGCGGAGTTGACGAAGCAGGCAGAGGTCCCCTTTGCGGCCCGGTATTTGCCGCGGCGTGCATCCTCCCCCACGACTATCATCCCGAGGAACTCAACGACTCCAAAAAGCTGACCCCCAAAAAAAGAGACCGCCTTTTTGACGAGATCAGAGAACGTGCCGTTGCCTACTCCATCGCGTTTGCCACCGTTGAGGAGATCGACGAAATGAACATTCTTGAAGCCGATCTTCTTGCGATGCGACGCGCTATCGACGGACTGGCGATCAAAGCGGACTATGCCCTGATCGACGGAAATATCGCGCGTGATTTTCAGATCCCCGCGCGTGCTGTCATCGGCGGTGACGCACTTTCTCCCTCGATTGCGGCAGCATCGATCCTTGCCAAGGTAGCCCGTGACCGCGACTGTCTGGAGCTTGACCGTCTCTATCCGCAATATGGGATCGCAAAGCACAAGGGATACGGCACCAAGGCACACATGGAAGCCCTTCGCACCTACGGTCCCTCCCCCATCCACCGAAAGCAATTTATCCGCTTTTTAGAAAAAGATGAAAACGCTAAAAACGCATAAGGAGATCGGGAACTACGGTGAGCGCGTCGCGGCACGCTATCTTTTCCTTCACGGATATGCTATCAAGGAACGGAACTGGCGCACGGGGCACCTTGAGATCGACGTAATTGCCTCAAACGCCTCCGATATTGCCTTTGTGGAGGTAAAAACACGCTCGTACACAAAAAACGACTGGGAGGCTCTTCCCCCACCAAAAAGAGCGGTCGACGCCGAAAAGCAACGATTGACGCGCAGCGCAGCACAAGCCTATATGCGTTCTCATCCGTCAAAAAAGCAGCCCCGCATGGACGTGATAGAGATCTTCCTTCTCAAAAGCGAGGACGCTCCAAAATACAAGGTCGCAAGGATCCATCACATCAAAGCCGCCTTTTGAAAGGAGCATTTATGGAGCTTTCTCTTTTCGATCTCCATTGTGATACCGCTTATGAAATGCGCCGCCAACACCTCCCTTTTTCCGACGCTCGCCTGGCTGTCTCGCTTTCGGGTGTTTTAAGATACGCGCATTACGTTCAGGTGATGGCGCACTGGACACCTCCCCCCCTTTCCGACGGCGAGGGATGGCATCACTTTTTGTCGGTTTATGAAAATCTTTTTAATGACCCCGCCGTTTTATCACACTCGGTTCGCATCGAACGCGCATGTCCCGATACAAAGCCCGACGTTCCTACGCTTCTCCTTTCTTTGGAGGACGCACGGATTTTAGACCGTGACGCTTCAAAAGTATCCGTGCTTGCGGATATGGGTATTCGCATCGTAACGCCCCTGTGGCGGGGCAACAGCTGTATTGGCGGAGCACACGATACCCAAAGCGGGCTTTCTGCCTTTGGACGTACCGCCCTTGCCGAGATGTTGAGCTACGGAATCGTTCTTGACGTTTCCCATGCCTCCGAGCGCTCGTTTGACGATATTTTGTCTTTGTGCGCGGAATACTCACTCCCCGCCATCGCAACCCATTCAAACGCATACGCTCTCTGCCCCGTCTCCCGCAATTTACGCGACGAGCAGATACGGCATCTTCTTTTGCAAAACGGAATCATCGGAATCAATCTTTGTACCGATTTTTTAGCCCCGGACGGCAATGCGGGAATAAAGCACGTTCTTTCCCACATTGCGTATTTTGCAAGTTTGGGAGCCAAGGAAGCGCTTTGCCTCGGCTGTGATTTTGACGGTGCCAAAACTCCAAGAGAGCTTTCCGGCATTTCGTCGCTCCACACCGTTGCAGAAGAACTTTTAAAACGAAATTACAGCGAGACGTTTGTGCGCGGACTATTTTTTGAAAACGCATTTCGCTTCGCTAAAATGCACATACAAAAAACACCCAAAACATAGGAAGGAACAGTATCATGTTTTACAAAAGCACACGCAGTCAAAGTGCCGCAACCGTTGGTTCTGCACAGATCATCAAGCAAGGAATTGCTGAGGACGGAGGACTTTTCGTACCGGAAAGCATCCCCACGCTCACCTTTGAGGAGATTACGGCGCTTTGCAAAGAAAGCTATCCCGTACGCGCCGCAAAGATCCTTTCCAAATTTTTGACCGACTATACCTACGAGGAGCTGCTGAACGACTGCACCGAAGCATACGACGAAGCTTCTTTTGTGGGAGGAGCTGCCCCCTTGGTAACGCTCCGCGACAATTTAGAGATCCTGGAGCTGTGGCACGGCCCTACCGCTGCCTTTAAGGATATGGCACTTCAGATCATGCCGCGCCTTCTCTCCCGCGCCTTGAAAAAAACGGGAGAAGAACGCACCGCGCTGATCCTTGTCGCCACCTCGGGAGATACGGGAAAAGCAGCACTTGAAGGATACCGCGACATTGACGGCGTAAAGATCATGGTATTTTATCCCGTGGACGGTGTCAGCCGCGTGCAAAAGCTTCAAATGGCAACCCAAAAAGGAGACAACGTTAACGTTTGCGCGATCGAAGGAAACTTTGACGACGCGCAAACAGGCGTTAAGGTCATTTTTGCAGATGCGGAAACGGCAAAAAAGCTTAATGACAACGGATATTTCTTCTCTTCTGCCAACTCCATCAACTGGGGGCGTCTTGCTCCCCAGATCGTATACTACGTGTCTGCCTACTGCGATCTGATCAACGCGGGAAAATGTAAGCTCGGAGACACCTTTAACGTATGTGTGCCCACCGGCAATTTCGGTAATATTTTTGCGGCATATCTGGCAAAGCTGATGGGTCTTCCCATTGATCGTTTGATCTGTGCTTCCAACGCAAACAACATTCTTACCGACTTTTTGCGCACGGGTACGTACGACCGCAACCGCGATTTTTATTTGACCATGTCCCCCTCTATGGACATTTTGATATCAAGCAATCTGGAGCGTCTGCTTTATTTCACTGCAGGAAGCGAAAAGACAGCCGCTTACATGGAGTCGCTCAAATCCACGGGCGCATACACGGTATCTCCCGAGGTCAAAGCAGCCATTGACGAAAGCTTCCGGGGTTATTTTGCCGATGAGGAGGAAACGGCACGCGTGATCGGTGACGTTTATACCAACAACGGCTATCTCGCGGACACCCATACTGCGGTCGCGATCAGTGCCGCAATGCAGTACGTCAAGGAAAGCGCGGACACCCGCCCCATGGTCATCGATTCCACGGCAAGCCCCTATAAATTCGCCAACAACGTCTATAAGGCGGTGACAGGCAAAGCTCCCTCGGATGACTTAGCGGCACTGGACGAGCTCTCCGCGGCAACACACACCGAGATCCCCTATCCGCTTGCA
Source organism: Eubacteriales bacterium (assembly GCA_045588715.1). Lineage (GTDB taxonomy): Bacteria > Bacillota > Clostridia > Oscillospirales > CAG-272 > UMGS1865. Next base: position 16,051 of record JAZNEQ010000169.1, read on the forward strand.
GGACTCTCAAAGCGTGCGGTACGCTTTGAAAAGGTCGTAAAGCGCGACGAGATGGCACAGGCTGTCCTGGACTATTTAAAGATCTAAGTAAAAAACAAAGGGGTGTCGTTCAAACGCGCACGGCATTTGAGGCACCCCCATTTTTAAGCGATCACGAAAAAATCAGTTTTCCTTCGGTTTGAAGGTTGCACAAAGCGTTTCACCGGAAGATACCGCGCTGTGAGGTCCAACTGCGATCTCGCTTGCGGTGCAATAGGTGTCACAATCATGATAATAGCAATTTTGGACGTTGCACTTGATCCCCTTGATGTGCTTACATCCGCAACCGCCTTCATACTTCTTGTTCTCTTCCATTTCAGACGTCCCCTTTTTTTATTTCCTGTTGCGAAGACATCAGCCGTTCGCAATGATTATTATCTCCCCCAAAAAACGAAATATGTAAGAAAGGAGCTTCCAAAAATGTCACTTTTTGTAATTGCGGATCTTCATTTGTCCTCCGACGGAACAAAATCAATGGAAAAATTCGGCGCGCGTTGGACGGGATATATGCAAAAGCTGGAAAAGAACTGGCGCGCCGTGGTAAAGGAAACAGACACGGTGATCGTTCCGGGTGACGTTTCATGGAGCCTTAAGCTTGAAGAATCGCTCGACGATTTGAAATTTCTTGATTCCCTTCCCGGCACAAAGCTCATCGGCAAAGGGAATCACGACTTTTGGTGGGCGACTGCGTCAAAAATGAAGTTTTTTTTTGAGGAGCATCATCTGAGCACCCTCAAGATCCTTTACAACAACGCCTATCTTCTGGAAGGATGCATCGTTTGCGGAACGCGTGGCTGGTTTGTAGAGGAGGCGCAGCAAAATACGGTAGGGACGGTGGACTACGCACGGATCGTCAACCGCGAGCTGGTGCGGCTTCGTATGAGCCTTGACGATGCGGTAAAAGTAAGACGTGAAAGCACAAACGAATCTCTCCCCATTCTTGTTTTTTTGCACTTCCCTCCCGTATGGAATGAGTTTGTGTGCCGCGAATTTATCGACACACTAAAGGAGTACGGAATTGAGACCTGCTATTTCGGACATATTCACGGAGCATATCACGAGAGAGCTAAATTCCGTTTTGAAGGCATTGAGTTTATTATTTGTGCGGCAGATTACCTCAATTTTGTACCACTCCTCGTCCAAAAATAGGAGGAACTGCTTTTTTTGAAAATTGAGCTACCATTTTTTTGAAAAGCTATTGACAAATCGTATAAAAAATTATAAAATATAAGATGTATGCAATAAAATCACCATTTGAATTTGGAGGACTTAAAAAATGAGTTTGATCAAATCCGAAAAAACCGAAAAGAACGTACACACGATTCAGTTTTCGGTTGACAAGGAAACCTTTGACAAGGCGGTAACGAACGCTTACCGTAAGCAGGTTGGAAAAATTTCTGTTCCCGGCTTCCGTAAAGGAAAGGCTCCCCGCTCTGTCATTGAAAAAATGTACGGTAAGGGCTTCTTCTATGAGGATGCCGTTAACGAGGTGCTTCCCGATGCTTTCGACGCCGCGTTGAAGGAATCCAAGCTGGATATGGTCGGTCAGCCTGAGTTTGACATTGTTTCGATCGACGAAAACGGTCTTGTTATGTCTGCAAAGGTTACTGTAAAGCCCAACGTTAAGATCGAAGGCTACCTTGGTATCGAAGCAGAAAAGAAGGTTGCCGAGGTTACCGACGAAGAGGTTGAAAGAGAGATCAACACGGTACGCGAGCGCAACTCGAGAGAGATCGAGGTTACCGACGAGGCTGCCGTAATGGGCGACGTTTGTAATATCAACTATGAGGGATTTGTTGACGGTGTCGCATTTGAAGGCGGCAAGGGCGAGGATTATCCTCTTAAGCTTGGCTCCGGCAACTTTATTCCCGGCTTTGAGGAAGAGATCGTAGGTCACAAGATCGGCGAGGACTTTGACGTTAACGTTACCTTCCCCACCGAATACCACGCAAAGGAGCTTGCAGGAAAGGCGGCTGTATTCAAGACGCAGATCCTCAAGATCAAGCACATCGAGCTTCCCGAGCTTGACGATGATTTTGCAAAAGACGTTTCCGAATTTGACACGATGGATGAATACCGTGCCGACGTAAAGGCAAAAATTGCTAAGAGACATGAGAACGAAGCAGATGCTCAGTTCGAAAATGCAATTCTCGATGCACTCATCGAAAAGCTGGATGCAGATATCCCCGAGGCAATGTTCGTAGCAGAAACCGAAAACTTCCTGCGCGACTATGACAATCGTTTGCGCTCTCAGGGACTTGATCTCAAGACCTACTTCCAGTACACCGGCATGGATCTTGACAAGATGCGTGAGCAGCTTCGTCCCCAGGCTGAAAAGCAGGTCAAGCTCAGACTTGCTCTGGAAAAGATCGCAAAGCTTGAAAAGATCAAGGCTACAAAGACCGATATCAACAACGAATTCAAGCGCATTGCCGCTGAATATCAAATGGAAGTTGAAAAGGTTCGCGAGCTGATTCCCGAGGACTCCATTGCAGATGACATGAAGGTTAAAAAGGCAATGGATCTTGTAAAAGAAAAAGCTATCGTAAAGTAAGATACAACCAATTGTCTGAACCGGAAGTCACGTCTTGGATTTCCGGTTCATCATTTCATAAGAAACGAGGTATGCAAAAATGTTTGATCGCAAAGATTACGCCAAAGACGCACTGGTCCCCATGGTCGTTGAGCAGACCAATCGCGGAGAACGCTCCTACGACATTTTCTCCCGCCTTCTCAATGACCGCATCGTCTTCCTTTCCGACGAGGTCAACGACACCACCGCATCTCTGGTCGTGGCACAAATGCTCTTCCTTGAGGCGCAGGACCCCGACAAGGACATTTCCTTTTATATCAACTCCCCCGGTGGATCTGTCAGCGCCGGAATGGCGATTTACGACACCATGCAGTTTATCAAATGTGACGTTTCTACCATTTGCATCGGCATGGCGGCAAGTATGGGCGCTTTTCTGCTTTCCTCCGGCACCAAGGGAAAGAGATTTGCCCTCCCCCACAGCGAGATCATGATCCATCAGCCCTTGGGCGGTGCACGCGGTCAGGCGACCGATATCGAGATCCAGGCAAAGCAGATCCTTCGAATCAAAGCAACGCTCAATCAGATCCTTTCCGAAAATACAGGAAAGCCGCTTGACGTGATCGAGCGCGACACCGACCGCGACAATTATATGACTGCAAAGGAAGCCTTGGAATACGGTCTGATCGATAAGATCGTGGCAAAGCGTCCTTAAGAAAGGATTTATCTATCATTCATGGCTAACAAAACAAACGCAAGCGAGGGGAAGCTTCGTTTTTGCTCCTTTTGCGGCAGAAACGAGCATCAGGTAGGATTTTTGATCCCCTCACCTACGGGCGCATATATCTGTGATTTTTGCGTGGAAGCCTGCAACGAGCTGATCGACGAAACAATGAACGCCCCTGTGGAGTCCTTGGAAAGTCTTTCCCTCTCCGAGCTTCCAAAGCCCCAAGAGATCAAGGATCTGCTTGACCGCTACGTGATCGGACAGGACGAAGCAAAGATCGCGCTTTCCGTAGCGGTTTATAATCACTATAAACGCATTTTAAATATGCAAAAAAAGGCACCCGCCTCCAAAAGAAAAGGCAAAAAGCAGGAGCCCCTTCCCACACCCGATGAAAACGAGATCGAGCTTCAAAAAAGCAACGTCCTCCTCATCGGTCCTACCGGTGTGGGAAAGACCTATCTTGCACAAACGCTCGCAAAGGCGCTCAAGGTCCCCTTTGCCATTGCCGACGCTACTACGTTGACCGAAGCGGGCTACGTTGGAGAAGACGTGGAAAATATTCTGCTTCGCTTGATCCAGGCAGCAGACTATGATATCGATCTTGCCGAGAGAGGTATTATTTATATCGACGAGATCGATAAGATCGCCCGCAAGAGCGAAAACCGTTCCATCACGCGTGACGTTTCGGGAGAGGGTGTGCAGCAAGCACTTCTTAAAATTCTGGAAGGAACCGTTTCCAACGTGCCTCCTCAGGGGGGCAGAAAGCATCCCAATCAGGAATTTATCCAAATCAACACGCAAAACATTCTCTTTATTTGCGGCGGCGCCTTTGAAGGATTGGAGCAGGTGATCGAACGCAGAAAAGGAAACCAGACCATCGGCTTTGGCAGCGAGATCAAAACGAAGGTGGAAAAAAAGGACAGCGGCGTATTCCGCGACGTTGTTCCCCACGACATTGTAAAATTCGGATTGATTCCCGAGCTGGTAGGCCGTATCCCCGTAATCGTTCCCTTGGATGATCTTGACAAAACCGCGTTGATCCGCATTTTGACCGAGCCGCGAAGCTCCCTTGTCAAGCAGTATCAAAAGCTGTTTGAAATGGACGGCGTTAAGCTTTCCTTTACCCCCCGTGCACTTGAAGAGATCGCAACGCTTGCCATTGAAAGAAACACGGGCGCCCGCGGACTTCGCTCGATTTTGGAAAGCACCATGACCAAAATTATGTATGAGGTCCCCTCGCGCGATGATATCATTGAGGTAAAGATCACTCCCGAATGCATCCGCGGAAAAGCGAAGTGCAAGTACGTTACAAAAGAATGAAAAATGAGACTGATCCAAGCGCTAAGCACTTGAATCAGTCTCATTTTTTCAGCTACCGCATCCGCATCTTCCATGTCTCTCGGGGAGATTTATGGGAGCAACCCCGCCGGGACAAAATTCACCTGCCGGGAACGGCATATTGCGGAAGGCACGGCAAGGATCGTCCTCGTCCACGGGGGTACATTCTTTTTCGGGAATGCAGCATTCCACCGCCTGGATCATATACTGTGCGGGGCGAACGATACGAACCACGGAAAAAATACCGAGAGAAACGGTAAGATATCTTCTTCCATTCTCGCCGCGATAGGAAGCGTCATCAAAATTTAAGGGGGCTTCCAAAGAGGAAAGCACCGATTTGGGAAGGTCGTTTTCACAGCAACAGCAACAGCAGTTGCACTCGGAAACGTGCTCAACGATCTTCGTTCCCAAAATTACGGGGCTGACCACCTCAACAATTGCGCTGGGACCGTTTTTCTCGCCGCAATCGGGATTGGGGCAAGCACAGAAATCACATTCACCTTGGCTCTTGAATACGGTTACGTTGCTCTCTCCTCCGTAAAGGATCACCCGCTTTTCAAGCACCGCAATGCCTTCAATATCCTGGGAACGTCCGCATCCTACGCAAGCCTCAAACACGACCTTTACGTAGAAACGGATGGTAACGGAATGAAAGCCGCGGTTAAATGCAATGGGATCAATACCGATATAGGTCCATACGATGCACGCGCTCTTTGCGCGGATCGCCCCCGTGTGCTCCAAAATTTCGGTTCCAAAGTCCGAAAGATAGACACGTACGTTTTCAAAGCAGTCACGGTCGCGGCAGGAATCCAGCACGCGATTGGTGTCAATACAAACCGACTCACGCGCGGAGCTGCCCGAGGTTGGACAATTAAATCTATTTTCCGCCATAGTCCTTTATCTCCTTCAAAAAAATTAAGAGAAGCTCTCTTCGATAATATTCTATGCGATATGGGATATTTTGACACCTCAATTCCCCCCTCTTCGACACCTGCGTGCTTTTTTTGTGAATGAAAAGAGAATTTTGCAACTTTGCTATTGAAATTAAGCACTTTTTCGTCTATAATATAAAGGTAGTATTTTTTTGAGGTACAAGCTATGAAAAAAAGTTATTTTGCGATCGCACGTATGCTGATCGCTGCACTTCTGATTCTCTCTCTGATCCCAACCCTTGGCGGCTGTTTTTTTGTTTCCCACTCCCCGGATAATTCTTCCCAATCGACACAAGGATCGGACAGCGAAACGGGAAATGGAACCGCTCCGAACGGAAGATACAGATATTGGAGCTCCGACGTATCCGAGGCAGCGATCGAGATCGACGTCGACAGCAACAACGCAAAATTCTATTCCCTCCAAACCGGGTACTATGCTTATTACACCGTGGAGGAAGCCACCTATACCCTTGACGGGACAGCCTTTGTTTTAACGTTGAACGGAACGAACTACCCCTTTGTTTACGATGACAACGAAAATACGCTTACCATCCCCAACACCGACGAAAAGCAGGACGACATCGTTTACACGGCGATGGAGGAGGCACCCACCGAGCATCCCGAATACACCTTCCCTGATTTTGAGGAGCTTTCGTTCCCTTCCTCGTTTGCGATCCCAAGCTTCAAGCTTGACGTCATCCGCGAGTTTTCACTGGAGGAAGCAAAAATCAAAATCGCCGTTGATTACTACGAGGGAGGGCTTGAAACCTTTCCCCACATCACAAACCGCCCCGTCGTGCAGGGCGACTATATCAGCGTTGATTATATCGGAAGGATGGGTGACGAATACATTCAAAACTCCGGCAAAAACGATCAACCCGTAGCAATTATCACACATCCCGAAAACATCGACGGCATTACCTACCCCAAAGAATTTATCCAAGGGATCATCGGGCATAACGTTGGAGATCGCTTTGAAATTGATATTACATATCCCGAAGGACATCAAAACGCAGGCAAAACAGCAACCTTTGAAGTGACTGTCAACGCTATTTACGATACCGTCCTTACCATGGATCAGCTGAATAACTACGAAAATTTTGAGTATGACAGCTACGATGCCTTTTTACTGGATACGGCAAAAACGCTTGCTTCGCATCTCTCCATTCCCTTTCTGGTCAATGACAACAACGTCATCAGCGTTCTCCCCGAAGAATCGTATCGCTTCTTCTATCAAGAACGCCTGGACGAGGCGCACGCAACCGCGCTTCGCACCTATAAAATGGAATACGAGCGCTATTTGACCATCACGGGACAGTCGGACGAATTATTTCTTGAAGAAGCCAAGGCACAAGCCTCGGACTATATGATTGCGTACTACATTGCCAAAAAGAACGATCTTACGTGGACCGAGAAGCAATACACAGAGCAATTTGACAATATGGTTTCCGTCCTTGTTAAAAACGGTATCAATCAAGACAAGGCAAAGGACATCGTCCAAAACCAACAAATGGATCTTTTAAAAGCAAATCTTACTTATCAAATTGCCGCAGAATTTCTTTGCAACAGCGCATTCGCACCGCAGGCAAGATAATTGCCCTTCTTTGATAAGTGAAAAAGCATTGGCGCTCCCAAAACACTTGCGAGTGCCAATGCTTTTGTTTCCCCCCTTACAAAGTCAAATCATGTTATTTTTTGCGAAAAACAACAGTTGACAAAAAGCCGAAAATGGCGTATAATATATACGTTGTCTCCCGTTATGGGGGTGCAATGGTTTCGACGGGGATTCTGAAGTACGATAAGCGTGGCGAGCCGGGCAATCTCGTAAACTGCCTAAACTTAAAAAATAAACGACAACAATAGAGTTGCTATGGCTGCCTAAGCTTTACGCCCTACGGGCGTAAAGTCGGCAGTGCTGTGACCTGCGGGTCACCCGTTCCTCCATTGAGTACCGCGGCCTTGGACTGAACGTCATCAAAGCGGTGAACATGCATCGGTGGTTCGCACTTGAGCCGATCATGCAAAAAAGGGCTACCCAAGGAAATAGCGTGTTTGTTCGCGATCTCCAAGGGGAAACTTAAACAACAAACTGTCCACGAAGAAGGTTGTATGGATGGGTTTTCGGACAGGAGTTCGATTCTCCTCATCTCCACCAATAGCAAAGGGGCTCCCCGTGGGGAGCCCCTTTGCTATTGGTGGAGATGAGGAGATAAGCAGAAATCTCTCGCACCTTGCTACGTGATTTTCCGTGCGGCAATTGCATGGAAGAATATCACATTTTTCTTGCGTACTACTGCACGTCGGCGCAAGGTGCTAAATTCAAAAGCAACGCTTTTGAATTTTGAGTTCAGATTCTCCCACGGGGGGATGATTTTAAAGGCGGTGAGCAATACCAAAACTTGCATTATTTTATCAAGTTGTACGGATTAGTTTTGTTTATATAACTGCACCTTTTCATATAACAATCCCTCACCGCCTTACGGCGGAGCTCCCGTCCCAAGGGTTCCCTGAAATGAGCAACGCTCGTTTTAGGGATTGGGTTAAATAAGGGGGTCCTTTTCTTTTTACTTGCTTTGTGCAAATATTCCTTAATGTGACAGCCTCTTTTATATGGAAGGATGTAAATTTATATGGAACAATTTCAAAAATTGGAACAAGAAATACTGTAATATTTTTGGCATTCTTCCCTTTTCAATCTTCATTATCTTCAATTTCACTATTGTCATACTCCAACAGATCTTCCACGCGGCAACCGAGGACTTTCGCCAAAGCAAGAAGCGTAGCTCCTGCGGCTTTGTTTATGTCCTTGGCGCGAATTTCGTATTGTTGCAGAGTACGCAGATTGACACCGACTTTTTCTGCAAGCTCCCTCTGTGAATAACCGCTGATTTTACGTTGCGTCTGCAAGCGAGTCGACGGATTTTTTTTGCGTATTATGCGATTGACGGTATCGACAAATTTCTTTTCAGATGCTTCGTGCAAAGTAGGATAGAGCTTTTCAATATCCTGCATCGTTATATACTTTTGAATTTCCTTAAAGCTTCGTCCTGTGTACCATTGATAGTAAGCTAAGATCCAACCGCACCAATATTCGGGAGAGTAGTCATAATCGATTTGTGCCTCGGGAAAGTCCCTATCTATGCCTGATTTTGAGAGAACGTTCATCACAAGCTCCGTACCCGATACTCCCGATACATATTTGGGAACCCCCAAAGCAAATTGTTCCGCATAGCCCGTTCCGATGAATAATTCAAGAAAGCTATCCATTTTTATCTCACAACTATTTGCGGCATAGACCATAGCTTCGCCAAGACATTTCATTGCGTCAGCAAGATATTGATGATCGTAAGCGTGGATCATTCGATTGCACCTCCTCACGGATCATATCTCTCATATACAAACCGTTTAAATCATCTCTTTCAAGCTCAGCACGAAAAGCAGCTCTTGCTTCATCGTCGCGAGCTTTTCTTTTTGCATAATATACTGTATTTTCCCAGGCTTCATAAGAGA
>JAZNEQ010000170.1:0-21390 GCA_045588715.1 Eubacteriales bacterium
GGGGTGCAAGAATCCATTATTCACCTAGGCGCAAAACGATCCTTTTCTGCGAAAAGGAGAGGATCTTCACCGTCAAATTCAATCGAAAAAGTCCAAAGGGGAGCGTTGCCCCCCTTTGGACTTTTTGGTCGGAGTGACAGGATTCGAACCTGCGGCATCGACGTCCCAAACGTCGCGCGCTACCAACTGCGCCACACCCCGATGTACGTATTTCTTTCTGTTAACCACTATATTATAGCAGACAAAATAAAAAAAGTCAAGTTGTTTTCAATAAAAAAGACGAGGACACAAAAAGAAACAAATGAAAAAGATCAGCGGGTAAGGGTAGGGGAGCATGGAAACGTGAAAACGTGAAAACAAAAAAAGAAGTGACCCTTGACTGCTACGTATCACGCAATCAAGGGTCACTTCTGTTCACTCTTGGTATCTAACATCTTTTGTGATCCTCTCTTTCTGTTGTCTGCCCTTTGTTTTGTCCCCACATCCTAAAACACTTTACTAAAATTCCTTTAGCGGAACAGGCTTTGTTTTTTATGCAGCTTCTGTTAAAAGGGCGAAGGGGAATACTTAATACTTTTGATCTGTGGCTTTTTTTGATCGGTACGGATATTTTTATACTTGTTCACGTTATTTGTATGACGTCCTCCCTGTCATACGTTTGCACTCCCACGCGTTTGTTCCTTACACCAATCTATGTAAATTGTGTGATATACCGAGCTGATGCGGGATTCTAAGTGCTCTGTATATTTGCGTAACACCGCCGTGTGGTCTGTGCCGAAGAATTGCACGTTTCACCGTTTTTGATCCGTTGTCTCAATGAATCGACGTTTGCCAATCGTATGCTTGCTCTTTTCTTCGGTGCAAGGAGCAGTGTGAACAATGATACGTTTTTGTTTTATCCGTAGGACCGTGAGTTACTTGCCCATTGGACTGTACCTCCTTTCTGTCTATATTATAGCATAGGATCTTGCGTTTTGCAATTGACAAATTGTAAGAAGTTGACAAATATAATTTGTATAAAAGGTAGAAGTTTGGCTAATATTTCAAAAATGTATTTACAAATTCTAAAAAGTGTGATATAATGTATATGTTGTGTTGATATAAACCATCCCGAGAGAGGGGACTTTTATGCTTCGATTGATTTCAAACGTTTTGTGGGCACTTTTGGGCGGTATTTGGCTTTTGCTTTTGTGGGGGCTTTTGGGGGTTCTTCTTTGTCTGACGGTTGTGGGAATTCCCTTTGGAAAGCAGTGCTTTAAAATTGCACGTCTTTCTTTTATGCCTTACGGTAAAAAGGTCCGCACCAATTATAAAAAGCATCCGCTTGCCAACGTTCTATGGGCAATCTTTTTTGGTTGGGAGGTTGCGCTGGTATATTTTGCGGTTGGCATTTTAAATTGCCTTACCATCATTGGTATATCAAGAGGGATTCAATGCTTTAAAATTACAAAGCTTGCAATCTTTCCCTTCGGCGCCAAGATCAAACGTTAAAGCTGCGTAATTATAATTAAAAAACGGTGTTTTGAGCATTTTTGCAAAAAACACCGTTTTTTAATTGTTTTATAGAAGTCAGTCGCAAAAGGTCACAAGCTCCGATATCTCTTTTCTCTTTTTTTCGCGCAAGGGATCGTTTTTATCAGCGTGTCCCAAAGCAATGACCAGGCGCACGGGGGCGTCGAGGGAGCAAATGCTGCGCAGCTTTGCATCGTCGAACCATCCTAAGATACAGGTGGCAAGTCCCTCCTCTGCAGCGGCGCTTGTAAGATACGCGGCAAGAATGCCAATGTCAAGTGAACGGTAATCGTTGCCCTTTGCGCGCGCACCAAGTGCAGCGGTGGGGGAATAGGGGCGCTCCGAAAGCACCAGAAAAACAGGAACGTCATGGGCAAATTTATTCATGCCCATGCCCGTGACCGCATTTGCAACCTCCTTGGCGCTGTCATGGCGACAAACGGTGACGTGGTAGGGCTGACTGTTGCAGGCAGAGGGGGAGAGGCGTCCCGCCTCCAAAATTCGTTTGAGAATTGAGGGGGCCACGTCCTTTGAAGCGTCGTACTTTCGGCAGGATTGCCGTTTTTGGGTGAGCTCGTAAAAATTCATAGCTAAATACTCCGTACGTATTATTTAAATGAGAGGTTTTAAGCGTTCGGGTTCAAGAATCGGCTCTTCGGACTTGCGAATAACACGGTACATATTTTCGGCGAAACGCGTGGCGGCGAGTGAAAAGGCTTTTTCGTTGAGGTGGGGGTTGCCAAAGCCATAGGTGCTGTCGCGGCAGTAGCGACAGTCCTCCGTGATTTCGGTAAACAGTGCGGAATCGCCGGAATAGGGAATAAAGGAAAGAGCGCGCGTCATCATATACGCATCGGCGTTCTCTCGACAAAAGCGTTCCTGTGCGTCCATGATTCCAAGGGTCGCACCGACGCTGCCCCAAAGTCCTACGCGGAGCATAAAGAATCGGGTAAAGCCGATTTCCTTCAGCTTGTCCCAAAGGACCTCAAGGGAAAGCTTATATTCTTCGGTGGAAAAATTGGCATCGCTTTCTCCTTGGAGCCAAACGAAAATATGCTCGGAGGTGTCCTCACTTTGAAAATGGTGTGTCGCTTCTTCCAAAAAGTCTTGGCTTTTTTCAAGAAAATATGCTCCTGCTCCCGCCTGTTCCTTTTCAAGACAAGGATCGGCGGGGATCTTTTTTTCATTTTTTTCGTTGTACAAAAGCGCACGGCGCGTGTATTCCTTTCCCATTTCGGGGGTGAAAAAATGGCGAATCGACATTCCTGCCTTGGCAATGTGCGCGTAAGCACATTTGCCACCGCGTTTTTCCCATTCCACAGCTAAAATCGGAGGAAACGAAACGCCCACGTTGGCGGTATGCTCGGAATACTCACGGAATGGCTTGAGCGTTTTTTCTTCTTCGGATAAAAGATTGGACATGGAAGGGCAGAAGTAAGTGTTTTTTATGTAATCGGTCAGTGTGCTTTTTCCGTCCTTTGCAAGGTATGCATCGGAATAAGCAAGTGAGGGATCTACGTAAGAAAATTCCCCTGCCGGGTGTGAACTGAGAACAAACTCTCCCTTTCCAAAGCGGCGCTTAGGAGTGTGTTTGTACTCATAGGATGCATTGCTTTTTGAGGTGGATTTGGGAGCGTACACTGCCGCCCCCATCATGTTGGATTGCCCCGCAAAGACCAGTAGCTCTCTTTTTTGCATGTCGGTTTACCTCTGCTTTATTCAAGATAAAGTGCGTCGGCATTGAGAAATGCATGTGCGCTGATGCGCGAATCGGTAGGGATAAGACGGGAGGCTTTGCATTTTTTACAGGTGACGAGCACGCCGTCCTCGGTGATCTCTGCCTCGTAGCTACGATCGTTGTCACCTTTGTCGCAATGACAGTAAATCTTTCCCTCGGCATCCATATCGTTAATGACGAACATCACGATGTCCAAAATTTGTGGGTCGGGAAGTGCTTCCTCCTCATTGTGAAGAGCATCGAAGGTTTCAATTCCGTTTTTTTCCATGAGATCTAAAAGTGCAAGCTCACCCCGTGCCAGCTCTGCGCGTACTTGGTTGATCTCACCAAAGAGAGCGACCGTCAGATCCGAGACGTAGGGACACTGCATCGTGAAGAGCTCCTTGGAATAGAAAAGGGATTTTGAAACGGTAAAGATATGGGGGGAGGGGCATACCATGCAGGGAACCGTAAGTCGGATCTTTCCGTCATGGGTGGGAGCGACCGTCATTTCACTCTTCTTACAATCGCACTTGAGCTTGATCATGTCGGCGCCAAGAGAGAAGAGATTAACGGCGCTGAGCACGCCCGCACCGCAAGTGGGACAGCGATAGGCAACGGTTGTTTGTTTGGTGTCAAGTATCATCGTAAGGTTCCTTTTCTCGGTGATTTTTGATGGTGGGCAATCAATACAGTATATTCCCGGAGGAACAAAATGCCACGGAAGCTCCGTGGCATTTTGCATTTGGCATAGCCCTTGGCTATGAGTGGTTTATTTCGTTGTTGTTTCGGTCGTAGTTTCTGTCGTAAGAATGGATTCGCCCAGCTTTGCAAGCGTCTCCTCGTCAAGCTTGTATCCACCGTCCTTAATGAGCTTTTCCAGCTTATCATTCAGATCGTTAACGACCCATTCATCCTTGATCTCTCTTGCCCAAGCGGTGTCGCCTGCGCTCTTGAGGTAAGCAAGATAGAAGGAATTGTCCTTGCCCTTGATCACCTTAACGCTATTCTCGGCGCTCTCCTTGGCAAAGAAGAAGTTGCGAACGTATTCGTCAACCGCCGTGGAATCCTTAGCAATGTTGGTTTCGATCTTGGCAGAGGTAACGGTATCCGATTCACCCTCTACCTTTGCAGGGGTGGTGACCTTCAATGCACTGAAGGCATTCCAAAGATCAAAGCCCTTAAGATCCTTGATCTTGTCGAATGCTGCCATGGCATCCGCTTCGGAGTTGAACTTGAGGTAGCCGGCGTATGCGGTCACCTTTTTAGCATCCTCCTCCTCGGTCTTCATGGGGGTTACTACGATATATGCCTTGTAAACGTCCTTCTTAAGGGTCGTGCTGCTTCCGCTGACAGTGGTTTCCTCAACGGTCTTAAACCACTTCACGTCATTTGCCGCTCTCTTAAAGGTGAGGGTTGCAGGGGTATCCTTGGTTGCCTTGGTCAGGGTGCTCTCGCAGATCCATTCCTCGAAGGTGACGGTCTTCTTGTCCTCGTCAACCGAGAGATCGGGATGGGTCAGCGTGGGAGCAGTCAAGGGATATGCGGAATCCATTTTGGATTTCATGGAGCGGAAGATAGAGTAATAGGTGCTATCCTCTACGCTTGCGTAATCGATGGTGTAGTTGGTGCCGGAAATGGCAGTAACCTGAATGACGTAGGAGTTGCCTGCGTTATCGTCTGCCTGATAGTACTCGTCCTTTTTGATGGTTGCACCCGCCTCATAAAGCTTATCAATGATCGCATCAGGAACGTTCTTATTGGTGGTGCTGGAGGAAGAGGAGGAGCTGCTTTCGGGCTTTTTGGTGGTAATACCGGTCTTGATTGCGGTGACAGTGGTGTAAACGGTTTTGTCGATGTTTTTAACGCTGATCTTCTTTTCCTTCAGCGCCTTCATAAGCTCCTTTGCAAGATCCTCGGAGGACTTGTAGTCGGTAGTGTCTTCGCGCTTTTCGGAATTGAGATCCTTTTTGATGGAAGCGGTGAATTCCTCTACCTTATCGGCATGCGCGGAGAGCTTATACTCCTTGTAGCCGGCTTTCACTACGGTAGAGTCTCCCTCTGCCACGGGAGCGGAGAATGCATATACAAGGTAGATGCTTTCAGTGCCTGTGACAACGTTGAAGTCGTCCTTTTTTCTGGTGCTGTCGAAGATCCAGGATGCAAGCGCCTCGTCCTTGATCTCGGGAGTATATTCGACTGTTGTTTTCCCGTCCTTCTTTGTGGAGGTTGCTTTGTAGTCTGCGGATACGATTCCAAGCTCTGCGAGCTTTTCGCGAAGCTTGTTTGCAGCGTCCTTGTCCTTCTTCGCTACGTTGAGCGCATCCTTGTCAGCGTTTGCGGAGGGAAGGACCAGCTCGGAGAGGAGAAGGGAATTGAGGTTCTTCTCAAGAAGAATATCAACGACAAGGGCCGTAAATTCGCTCTCGGTCTTCACTGCTTCAAATTTCTTTGCCTCAGCTTCGTTCTCTGCCTGATATGCACGGTATACTGCCTCGTAATGATCGGCGGGATTTTCCGCGATAAAGGTGAGAAGAGTGTTCTTTGAGGGCTTTGCATCGGCGTTGAACTTTTCGTAGTTGCAGTACTTGGTGTACATTGCCATCAGCTTTGCCGCATCCTTTACGTCGGTTTCGGTAACACCCTTACCAACGTAAACGTTCAGGAAGCTGCTAAGAGATGCGTCGGGAATTGCGTTCTTTTGCAGATCCTTGATCCAGGTGACCATTTCGTCAATGGCAACCTGATCGTTTTCGTCAAGCTTAAGCCCTGCGGCAACGCCCGCATCGGCACCTGCAACGAGCTCGGTAAGATAATCTGCGGAGGATTCAATGACGTCACGCAGGAATTCTGTCGTTGACTGAGCCGCATAAATGATTCCGTATTCGGAGGGAGAGGAGTATGTTTTGGTGATGTTGTTGGTATCGCTGGTCAAGCCGTAGTATGCGTAATACCAATCTTGATAGCCCTGTTGATACAGAGATTGCCAAACGATAAAGGCCGCCATTTGTCTGTTGAGCTTATAACCCTGGTTGCTGTTTACAAGCACCTGCGTGCGGAGGAAGACACCGTTTTGCACCATTGCGCTGAGTACGATTGCGGCAACCACAAGCACAAGAACTGCAATGCAGATCGTGCGTGTTGCCCATTTCGGCATGCGAAACGGCTTTTTTTGCTCCTTATACTTCTCGGGATTGTTTATTTTATCCTCGAGATGCAATTGTCTGTTTCTTTTTCCTTTTCCCATGATGGAAATTTCCTTTCTGCTTACTGTAGTGCGATATACACCAAAATATTATAACTTTGTTCTGTGACATACTTATGTCACGATTATGAACAAACACAAAACTTTGCGTTTGATTTCCTACATATTTGTTATACGTTCATGATCACCGGAAGGATCATCGGTTTCTTTTTGGTTTTTGCGTAGAGGTATTTGGTCAAATCGTCCTTTACGCTCTTTTTGATCTGCATACGGTCAACACGTCCTCTGCCCTCCAGAATGTCGGTAATGGAGTCATAAGCAACCGTACGTACCTCTTCCATCAACTCCTCGGCTTCGCGAACGTAAACAAAGCCGCGCGAGACGATATCGGGACCCGAAAGAAGGAGGCGCGCGTCGGTGTCTACGGTCGCGACCACAACGATAAGTCCATCCTGTGCCAGATGCCGTCTGTCACGCAGAACGATGCTTCCAACGTCGCCAATGCCGTATCCGTCCACGAGAATACTTCCGGCGCCGACCGTACCGTTCCAACGGGCACCCTCGGAGTCGATCTCAAGCACCTTGCCGATCTCGGAAACGAAAATGTGTTTTTTGTCCACACCCATGTAGGCGGCAAGCTCCCGACAAGCACAGAGATGGCGACTTTCACCGTGTACGGGCATGAAATAACGCGGTTTTGTCAGTGCCAGCATTAGCTTGATCTCTTCCTGGCAGGCGTGTCCCGAAACGTGGACCTCGACCACCGCGTCGTGAAGCACCTCCACGTGATTTTTGGAAAGCTCGTTGATGATGCGCCCCACCAGCTTTTCATTGCCGGGGATCGCGGAGGCGGAAAGAACGACGAGATCTCCCGCGTCAAGCGAGACCTGTGCATGATCCGAAAACGCCATGCGGTAGAGCGCTGACATGGGCTCTCCCTGACTTCCCGTAGTAATGATCGTCAATTCCTTCGGCTTGTATTTTTTAATTTCGTTGATATCGATCAAAACCCCTGATGGGATCTTCATATATCCAAGCTCGGTAGCGGCTTTGACGATGCCGAGCATGCTTCTTCCCGTAATGGCGACCTTTCTTCCATGGCGTGCGCTGGTATCAATGATTTGCTGAACACGATGCACGTTGGAGGAGAAGGTTGCAATGATGATGCGTTTTTTTGCATGGGTGGCGAAGATGCTTTCAAGTGATGCGCCCACTTTTTTTTCAGAGGGAGTAAAGCCGGGACGTTCGGAGTTGGTGGATTCGCAAAGAAGCATCAGAACGCCCTCTTGTCCCAGTTGACCGAGGCGAACGATGTCCATCATCTCGCCGTCGATGGGGGAGGTGTCAAGCTTGAAGTCGCCCGTATGGAGAAGGACGCCCAGAGGCGTATGCAGCGCGATCGCACAGGCGTCTGCAATTGAATGGTTGACGTGAATAAATTCTGCCGTGATCGCACCGAGACGTATTTTATCTCCTGCGTTTACGGAGCAAAGCTTGGGCTTGGCGGGGAGCACGTGCTCCTCTAACTTATTGCGGATGATTCCAAGGGTCAGCGGTGTGCCGTAGATCGGGGGATTGAGCGTGCGCAAAAGATAGGGAATCGCACCGATGTGATCCTCGTGTCCATGCGTCAGCACGATCCCGCGCAGCTTATCCCGATTCGCCTCCAGATAGGAGAAGTCGGGAATTACAAGGTCGATACCCGGCATATCATCCTCGGGAAATCCGAGACCGCAGTCGATCACGACCATGTCGTTTTCGTATTCGATGACGGTCATGTTTTTCCCGATTTCGCCCAAGCCGCCCAAGGGAATGATCCGAAGCTTGCCCTGGGGTTTTGCTTTTTTGGGTTTTCTTGGCATTTGGTAAGTCCTTTCTGTATTTTTTAGTGCTCCCCCGCCTGTCCGATGCAAAGGGTGCATTGGCGAGTGAGCGTTGGCAAAGGTTTGACCGTTTGCCAACGTATATAAAGCGCTTTGGATGCGCTGTTATTTTGTGTAACTATACTATTATACACTTTTTCCGATGCCGTGTCAATACCTGTTCCTCGAAAAGCTTTACCCTTAAAAACGTTTTAAAGAAGAAAAATCAACAGCAGGACGACCGTCGATAAAACGGCACCGCAAAGTGCACCCAAAGAAAAAAGACGGATCGACACAAGGCGAACCTTACGCGTTTGACGGAGAGGCTCATTTTCGGAAAGGATCCTGTTCGCCTCTGCCAGAATATCTCCCGTTTCCGCTTTTTCCTTCGCTTGCTTGTTTTTTAAAATAAAATATGCCGTATCAAAATACGGGCTGTTTCCCGTGCGCAGAACGATCATTTGTTTTTTTGCTCCTCGGATCATTGTATTCCTCCTCGCGCATTTCTTCGTTTCATTATTTGTCCCAGCTTTCCTCAAAAAAACACGCGCGTGCAAAAAAATGAAAAAACGTCCCGCCAAAACACGCCAAAATACGCCTGCCTTCGCCCCAACAAAGTCCTTTTTTGTCGATCGAAAATTCCAAAAAGTAAAATTTTTCCATATTTGGCTATTGACATACAAATTCCGATGAGGTATAATATACACGAAAAGTGAATTTCGGTGATTTTGAGAAGATAACGAAACAAAAGGATGAAAAAAGGAGATCTTTTAGATGAAATCGACGGGAATGGTAAGAAAGGTTGACGAACTGGGGCGAATCGTTTTGCCTGCGGAGATTCGTCAAAGTATGGATATCAACGTGCGCGACGCGCTTGAGATCTTTACGGATGAAGGGCGTATTATTTTACAAAAATACCAACCCTCCTGCATTTTTTGCAGCAATGCCGATCACATAGTGTATTATAACGGCAAGCGCATATGCAGATCCTGCTTAGAGCAGATCAAAAGCATTTCTTGAAAAATATATGTGATTCCTTCTTCTTGTATGCCGCCCGGGGAACGCGGCATTGGGGGTGAGACAAATGCGAAACGCATTTGGCACTCACCCCCGTCGTTTTTTCTTGGCGATTTGACACCGCTGTTTTTGCCCATGGCTTGAGTGAATTTTAAAAACGGATCAAACAAAACCCACAAATGCCGACCCTCAAAAAAAGACGATAGGTTTTTTTGAGGAGGCTTTGTCAAGTGACGCAGCCCTCTGGTTTTTAGGCACGGGAGGGATACGTCAAAACCGATTTTTAAAATTCTCTCGCAACGTAAGGCTTATTTCACTTTTAACGGGATCGCTCGTTTTTGATAAAGGTTGCAGATCAATGACCGCAGCAGCAGGTCAAAAGAAGGATGGCGATGATGATAAGCCAAATGCAGTTGTTGTCAAAAAGATTGCAGAAACAGTTGTTCATAGTGGTTCCTCCTTGTGTTTAAGAGCCGACTTGAGCGCATGAAAGCTTTGAAGGGCTCTTCTGCTACCATTCTATGCCGCAGCGTGACGGATGTTCCCGTTTTTTGTCGGGAAGGAAAGAAAAAAGGGGAAGGTGGAATCGGGGAACGCACTTTTTGACAATGATCCAAAAATAAAGATTTTTTTTATTTTTTCTATAGACTTTTATTTTTAGATGTGTTACAATGATAAACGGAGGAGACGCGCTGTGGCGCGGATCCGCAAAAACGAAAAGGAGCTTTTTAAAAATGTATCAATTTCCAATCGGTGTGGTAGTAGAATCCTTCCGTAAGGAGATCCACGAGGCGATCAAGGAGGCTGCCGCTCTGGGGCTTCAGGGAATTCAAATGTACGGTACGAAGGGCGAATTTGCACCTGAGAATTTCAGCAAGGATGCACGACGCGAGCTTTTGAAGTTCGCAAAGGATCAAGGAGTGAAATTTTCTGCGATCTGCGGCGACTTCGGACACGGCTTTATGAATTCCGAATCCAACAAGATCTACGTGGAAAGATCCAAGAGAGTGGTGGATATGGCGTTGGATATGGAAACGAATATCGTAACCACGCACATTGGTGTTGTTCCCGAAGATAAAAACGCGGAGCGTTATAAGATCATGCAGGAGGCTTGCTATGAGCTGGCACAGTACGCCGACAGCGTGAATGCGCATTTCGCTGTTGAAACGGGACCGGAAACCTCTGCGGTGTTGGGCGATTTTTTGGATTCTCTCGGTTCTTGCGGCGTCGGTGTCAATCTTGATCCCGCAAATTTGATGATGGTAACGGGGGACGACCCCGTGGGCGCGGTACACCGTCTGAAAAAGTACATTGTACACACACACGCAAAGGATGGTGTGATGCTGCAAAGAACCAATCCGGAGTATATTTACAGCGTGATCCCCATGCCCGAGGACGTCAAAAATATTACCGCCTTCCGTGAGGAGCCCTTGGGCGAGGGGAGCGTTGATTTTGCCCGTTATCTGGCGGCTCTTGAGGAGATCGGCTACCGCGGATTTTTAACCATCGAGCGCGAAGCAGGGGATGACCCCGCAAAGGATATTGCCATCGCGGCAGATTATTTGCGCCGCGTGATCCGTGAAAATTGATTTTCGTTTGGGATTTAAGGATAGTAGGCTTATAAAAACGAGATACGGGTGGCGTTCATCGAATGCCACCCGCCGATAAGGTGAGGATAGTATGGACATGACACAGTCCCCTTGTTTTGAAGACGAGAAGGTTGTACGGCAGAGAGGTCGCGCCTATGGGCTCTTGATCTTTTCGAGCTTCTTTCTTTATATCGTGATGACAGGAGCGAAAAACCTGTACGTTGCAGAGAAAACAACGCTCTACAGTCTTGGCACTTTCGGAAATCTGACCGATCTTGCCGTTACTATGGAGTATTATTTCTATACCTATGCCGTGGCACAGGTGCTGCTGATCTTTTTTATGAAAAAGATCAATATCAAGTGGTATTTGACAGCAACGCTCGGTGCGTCGGCGTTAATTACTGTTCTGATGGCATTTACGGGACACATTCGGGAGCACTACGTTCTTTATGCGCTTAACGGTTTTTTACAGGCAGGGATCTGGGGGTGCTCCATTAAGGTTTTGGGAGATCATCTGCCCGCCAGGCTTTTGCCGCTTGCAAATCAACTGATGGCTTCGGGACCTGCTGTGGCGGGTGCTGTATCTTACGGCGGTGCAGCTCTGTTTGGCGAGCACTGGCAATTGCCGTTTTTAACGTTTGGTATCCTCCTCCTTTTGGCGGTTGTGCTTTATTTCTTTTCCATAACGTTGGTAGCGCGCTTCCCGCGGGAGGAGCATACACATCGCGTGGTGAACGCAGACGGTTCGGAAAGCGTGGTTTCGGACGAGGCGGAAAACGACTTCATCCATCTGAAAAACCGCAAGAGGATCCTATGGTTTTATCTGTTCTCTTTTATTGGTGGAATTGGGTTGACGGTGGTCTATTTTGCCGTCAATAATAATCTGGACATGTTTCTCAAGGAAGTCGGCGGTTTTTCAAACGACGTTTCCAAATGGTTGACCGTGATAGCACCGCTTTTGGGGGCACTGGGGCCCGTTTTGATCGTCAGAGTTTGTGAGTGGCACAAAAACTTTATTACGGTGTGTACCGTTTGCTTTACGGCGGCGCTGTTGCTTATGGGGGCACTCGTTCTCTTTTTTGAGGTCAACGTCATGCTTTCCCTTGTTCTGATCGTGCTTTATCTTGTCATTGTCAACGGAGGGCGCTCGGTTTCTCTTTCTATTGCGGCGCTCCGGATGCGTGAGAGGATCGACGTGGGCGTCTATACCACCCTTATCAACGTGGGAGGCTCCATTGTCGCCGGCTTGGCGCCCAAGATCGTTACATCAATTCTTGACCGGGAGAAGCTTTCGGTCACCGAGAGCTGGCACGAAGCATTTTTCTCGGTTTTCCTGTGGAATCTTGCCATTGTTGTTTTCCTTGTTTTGATGATCGTTGCAGTTAAGCTCCTCAACCGAAAAGATCGCAGGCTTGAGGAACGCGTCAGAGCTCGTTATTCCTCTTGAACTCGGTAGGGGAGACCCCCTTGACCTTTCGGAAGACTTTTGAAAAATACGCAGAATCATTAAAGCCGTTGGCGAATGCCGCCTCCGTCACAGAAAGACGACGGAGGAGCATATCGTCGGCGGCTTTTTCGATTCTGAGACGGTTGATATAATCGATGGGGGTATAGGAGGTCTGCTCCTTGAAAAAGCGGCAAAGATATTTTTCGTTAAAGCCGGAAACCTTGGAGAGGGAGGAGAGCGTAATGGTAGATGCATAGTTTTCATCGATCCAGGAAAGCAACCGTGTCAGCTGCGCGGTCTGCTTTTCGTGTGTGTGTGAAAGTGCGGATTTTTTCACGCTATCGGAATTGTAGAAAGTAAAGAAAAGCGAGTAGAGCGTGGCGTAAACCGCAAGCTCATATTGAGGAGGTTTTTGGGAAAGGATCGAGAACAATCGGTCGATTGCTTCAATGATCGCTTTGTGTTCTTCCTTTTTTTCGCTGAAATGCTCACACACCGAGGCTCGCTGTGACGCAATGGGCTTTATGTATTTTCCTGCCGCGGCACCGGGCGGGGAGATCATGTCCGTTTTAAAAACCGCGCACTCGTACTCGCAATCCTCGGGAATCCCGCGGTGAAGGGTGCCGGGGTTGATAAAAGCCGCGTCTCCCGCGCAAAGAACGTAGCATTGGCGATTTAGATGAAGGATAAATTTCCCTCGGTAAACGCGGAGGAGCTCTGCCTCGGGATGCCAGTGTAAATTCATTTCGTATCTGCGATGGCTTTTGTCAAGATGATAGAACTCAATGGGAAATTCTTGGGTTCCGCGCATTTCGCGTTCGATGAATTCCGAGTAGATCATTTTGTACGTCCTTTCTTCCTAAAAAAACGAAAAAAGTGAATTTTGTTATGATATTTGCCGTGATTTTACAAGAACTGTATCCTATTTTACACTATAATGAAATAAAAAGCAATACCCTGCGAAGGAAAAACAAAAAGGAGATTGAAATCATGTCAAGATTGATTGGACAGTATCCCGTAATCGGTATCAGACCGACCATCGACGGTCGCCGCGGTGTGCTCAAGGTGCGTGAGTCGCTTGAAGTACAGACCATGAATATGGCAAGGAACGCAGCGCGTCTGTTTGAAGAAAATCTTCGCTATTCCGACGGTACACCCGTCAAGGTCGTAATTGCCGATACTACCATCGGACGTGTGGGTGAGGCAGCTGCATGTGCCGATAAATTCAGAAGAGAGGGCGTGGACATTACGCTCACCGTAACGCCCTGTTGGTGCTACGGTGCTGAGACTATGGACATGGATCCAAATACGATTAAGGCGGTATGGGGCTTTAACGGAACCGAGCGCCCGGGCGCCGTATATCTTGCCTCCGTTTTGGCAACGCATGCACAAAAGGGGCTTCCCGCGTTTGGCATTTACGGTCACGACGTACAGGATCTTGACGATACCGAGATCCCTGCGGACGTGCGCGAAAAGCTGCTTCGCTTTGGACGTGCCGCTGTTGCGGTTGCGACCATGCGCGGAAAATCCTACTTGCAGATCGGTTCGATCTGTATGGGCATCGGGGGATCGATCATAGACACCGACTTTATAGAGGACTATCTTGGAATGCGTGTGGAATCGGTAGATGAGGTGGAGGTGATCCGCCGTATGACCGAGGGCATTTATGATCATGACGAATTTGAAAAGGCACTCGCATGGACGCGTGCCAACTGTATTGAGGGATTTGATAAAAACCCCGAGGAGCTGCAACGTACGAGAGCGGAGAAGGATGCCGACTGGGAATTTGTCGTTAAGATGATGGTGATCATCAAGGATCTGATGAACGGAAACAAAAATCTCCCCGCAGGGTGTGAGGAGGAGATGGTAGGACACAATGCTATTGCCGCGGGCTTCCAAGGACAACGGCAGTGGACCGATTTTTATCCCAACTGTGATTACCCCGAATCCATGCTTAACACCTCCTTTGACTGGAACGGTGCACGCGAGCCGTACATTTTGGCGACGGAAAACGACGTGCTCAACGGTCTTGGCATGCTCTTTATGAAGCTGCTTACCAACCGCGCGCAAATGTTTGCCGACGTTCGCACCTATTGGAGCGGGGATGCCGTAAAGCGTGTAACAGGGTACGAAGTGGAAGGTCGCGCAAAGGAAGCGGATGGATTTATCCATCTGATCAACTCGGGCGCATGCTGCCTTGATGCCAACGGGGCTGCAAAGGACGAAAATGGAAACGCGGTAATGAAGCCGTGGTATGAAGTGACCGAAGAAGATCAAAAGGCGATCCTCGCTAACTCCACCTGGAACTATGCCGACCTTGGATATTTCCGCGGTGGCGGTTACTCCTCTCGCTTTGTAACGACGGCGGAAATGCCCATGACGATGATACGGCTCAACCTTGTCAAGGGATTGGGGCCTGTGGTGCAGATCGCGGAGGGGTGGTCTGTAAATCTTCCTGAGGATGTGACCGATCAGCTTTGGAAGAGAACCGATTACACGTGGCCCTGCACGTGGTTTGCGCCCCGTATGACGGGCAAGGGGGCATTTACATCGGCATACGAGGTGATGAATCAGTGGGGGGCCAACCACGGTGCGATCTCCTACGGGCATATCGGAGCCGACGTGATCACCCTTTGCTCGATGCTCCGCATCCCCGTGTGTATGCACAACGTCGAGGAGAACAAGATCTTCCGTCCCGCCGCATGGAATGCCTTTGGCCAGGATAAAGAAGGCGCGGATTACCGTGCCTGCGCCGTATTCGGACCGTTGTTCAAAAAGTAAGAGGTGCATATGCTCAAAGGAATTCCTAACGTTTTGTCTCCCTCACTTTTAAAAATTCTCTGTGAGATGGGACACGGTGACCGTATTGTGATTGCAGACGGTAATTTTCCCGTTTGCAGCGTTGGAAAAAACGCCGAGGTGATCCGTGCAGACGGACACGGGGTGTGTGAGATTCTTGAGGCAATACTCACGCTGATGCCTCTTGACACCTACGTTGAAAAATCGGTAAAGCTGATGCAGGTCGTACCCGGAGATCCCGTCGAGACTCCGATCTGGGAGGAATATGCCCAAATTATCAAGCGCGTCGGCGGATGTGACCGAGGTGTGATCGGTGAGGTTGAACGGATGGCATTTTATGAGGAGGCGCGGACAGCCTACGCCATCGTTGCTACCAGTGAGAGCGCGCTTTATGCAAACGTTATGCTGCAAAAGGGCGTTATAGACGCCAACTGACGGCTGCTAAAAAGAGAATGCCACAAATGCTTTTTTGCGTTTTTGTGGCATTCTTTTTTGATTTTGGGGAAGAGAAGTTCTTTTTTTGCTATTGACAAAAGTACCTTTTTTTGGTACAATAAAAATAAGTGTGGGGATTTTTTTGAGACTTTGTCCCGTCTTGTTGACACTCAACCGACCCGGCTGTGCCCGCCCCGCCGTCAATCAGAGGAAGGTGCGGTACTTAAGACCGTTTCTTTCATTGAAATAAACTACGTGTAAATGAGGAAAAAATATGGCAAATTTTGTAATCTATACCGACTCTGCCTGCGATATCAATGCTGATATTCTCTCCGATTGGGGCGTGCCCTATCGCTCTTTGACCTTCCGCTTTTCCGACAGCGAAAAGGAATACTCCAACGAGGATATGCCCACAAAGGAATTTTACGACAAAATGAGGGCGGGCAGCGTTGCAAAAACCGCGGCGGTCAACTCCGAAAGCTTTGCATCGGAATTTGAAAAGATCCTTTCGGAAGGAAACGATCTTTTGTATCTCGGCTTTTCCTCGGGGCTTAGTACTACGTTCAATTCTGCACGCCTGGCAGCGGGAGAATTACGCGACAAGTATCCCGAACGAAAGATCATTGTGATCGATACGCTTGCGGCGAGCGCGGGACAGGGCCTGATCGTCTATTTGGCAGTGAAGGAAAAGGAAAAGGGTGCCACCATTGAGGAGGTTGCCGCATTTGTTGAAAATCTCATTCCCCGTATGGGTATTTGGTTTACCGTAGATGATCTTGTTTACCTCAAGCGTGGCGGACGTGTCAGTCCTACGGCGGCGTTTGTTGGAAATCTTCTTGGTATTAAGCCTGTGCTGTATATGGACGATGCAGGACATCTTATCCCCGTTCTCAAGGTCAGAGGCAGAAAAACGTCAATTACAACCTTGGCAGATAAATATACCGAGCTGGCGGCAACGAAAGAAGAGGGAACTGTGTTCATTTCTCACGGTGACTGTCTTGCGGATGCACAGGCACTTTCAGATATCATTTTTTCGCGTCACGGCGTAAAAGCAGAGATCATTACCGATGTAGGTCCTGTGATCGGCGCTCATTCGGGCCCCGGAACTTTAGCACTCTTTTTCGTGGGGAACAAAAGATAAACCATCTATAAAGTGAGGATTTTTTATGGCTGAACAAAAAAAGACGCAAAGTAAGATCGAGCGCACGAAGAAAAGTGCAGCTGCTCCTGCTTGTGACCGTATGGAAAAGCTTACGCTCGCAGTAGAAAAGGCATGCGAGCGTGTTTCCGAGGGCGTGGTTGAATTGCGTGAGGCGGCGACTGCACTTTCCGAGCGCGCCCGTCAAAAGCTTTCTCCCGAGCCTCAAAAAAAGGTAGAGGTAAAGAAGGCAACTTCCGCGAAGGCAGGGGCTAAAGAGACACCAAAGAAAAAGGCACCCAAGAAAATCGTCGTTCGCGTTTCCAAAAACGAGGAACCCGAGGTCGAATCCGTAGAAGAGATCCCTTCCGAGGGGGGTGTGGCTCCCGAAAAGGAAAAAAAGAGGAAAAAGAGCTCAAAAGGACTTGGCATTAAGTATCTGGGCGGTTTCTTGCTTTCCAAAATGGCTCGTGGAGGCGCCTTGTCTCTTCGCTTTAAGGCGGATGAGGTCAACCGACTTAACGTTTTCCCGGTTCCCGACGGAGATACGGGTGACAATATGCGTATGACCATCGAAAGCGGTATTGCCGCAATCGAAAATCTGGATTCCGATGATCTGGCAGAGGTCATGAAGGTCCTCTCTCATGGAATGCTGCTTGGCGCGCGCGGAAACTCGGGTGTTATTCTTTCACAGTTCTTTGCGGGAACCGCCAAGGGCTTTGAAGGAATCGAAAAGGCAGATCCTTCCTCATTGGGCTATGCGCTGGAGCTTGGCGTTAAGCAAGCCTACGCATCGGTCATGACACCTACGGAGGGAACGATCCTTACCGTTGCCCGTGAGGCAGTGGAATATGCGGTTGCCAGAATCACTCCCGACAGCACGATCCGTACGTTTTTTGCGGACCTTGTAAAGGAAATGCACGCATCGGTCGAACGTACGCCCGAGATCCTGGCGGCACTTAAGGAGGCGGACGTTGTAGACAGCGGAGGCGCCGGATTGTTTTATATTATGGATGGCTTTAATCGCGTTCTCAACGGTGAGGAGATCGAGGCATCGGAGGAGGCGGCTTCCACGCAGCCTTCAGCTCCTGCTCCCACTCCCGTTTCCTTCGATGCCTTTGGCACCGATAGCATTATGACCTACGGATATTGCACCGAGCTGCTTGTTCGTTTGCAAACCTCCAAGGGCAACGTTGATGAATTTGACGTAGAGGCGCTCAAGGACTTTTTGGCATCTGTCGGCGATTCGGTCGTGGCGTTTAAAACAGATAGCATTGTAAAGGTACACGTTCATACGCTGACCCCTGAAAAGGTGCTTTCTCATTTGCGCGCGTTTGGTGAATTCCTTGCCGTGAAGATTGAAAATATGTCGTTGCAGCACTCCTCCTCGGAGCTTTCCGAAGAGGTGAAGGAGGCTGTTGTGGAAACTCCGCGTAAGAAATACGGCGCTGTTGCGGTTTGTATCGGAGCGGGGATCGAAGCGCTTTACCGCGACATGGGATGCGATGAGATCGTAGAGGGCGGACAAACCCAAAACCCCTCTACCAACGACTTTTTAGATGCGTTTTCCAGAGTGAACGCAGAACACATTTTTGCTTTTCCGAACAACGGAAATATCCTTATGGCGGCACAGCAGGCGGCAGAGCTTTATACCGATGCCGTCGTGCACGTGATCCCGAGTAAAAACATCGGCACGGGGTATGTTGCGCTTTCTACTGCGGATTTTGACAATCCCGATCCTGCGG
The DNA here is from genome assembly GCA_045588715.1 of Eubacteriales bacterium. Taxonomy (GTDB): domain Bacteria; phylum Bacillota; class Clostridia; order Oscillospirales; family CAG-272; genus UMGS1865. Next base: position 18,467 of record JAZNEQ010000170.1, read on the forward strand.
CGATTGAAAGCGGGATGCTCGAGGTGATGAAGCAGGTTACTGCGGGCTACGTTTCCCCCTCTATCCGCGATGCTGAGATCAACGGTGTGCACATCGAGAAGGGAGATACCATCGGTATTATTGAAAAAGAGATCGTGGTATCGAGAAAGGATCGACTGGGAGCCGCATGCGCGCTTGCAGAGAAGATCATGGCTGAGGATAAGTTTATGTTGACCGTGTTTGTGGGCAAGGAGGCTGATTCTGAGGAAGAAAGCCGTCTTGAAGCGTTGCTTCACGAGCGCTGTCCCGATGCCGAGATCTATTTCGTTGACGGCGGACAGGAGATCTATCCCTATATATTTGTAGCAGAATAATCGCTTTTAAGGGGCTTTTGCATTGTGATGTGATTGCCCCTTTTCTTTTTTGTGTTGCATTTTAAAAAAAGATGTTACAATACAAGTAACAAATGTAGAAAGAGGATTTCGGGCTGTGAAAAAGACTGTAAAAAAAGCGATGATGCTTTTGTTGGCGGCTGCACTTTTGGTTACTCCCTTGGTGCTTTCTGCTTTTGCTGAAGTCAAAGCTCAAGAGGGGATTACCTTTACCCATTTGGGAAGCTATCTCATGGAAAGAGGTTTCGATAAAATTCCCCGCACGATCGAGGCAGAGATCCTTCTCCCGAAAGATCATAAGGGGGACGCAGGGGTGATCTTTTCCAATCGAAATGCCGCAGATAAAGACCTTTATATCGATCTTTCGGTGGAAAAAGGCGGAAATCCAACGTTGAAATATATCGACGACAGCGGTATCGCCTATTCTTATCGCTTTAAAAACGTAAATCTTTGTACGGGAAATTGGCTTCATCTTTGCGTCGTGATCGATGGAGCGCGGGGAGAGGTGCGCTGCTATGTGGATGGGACTTTTAAAGCTGCAATGAACAGCGATTCTTCTGAAAAGCCCTTTTCGGATTGCGCCTTCGATGGAGCCGAAAAGCCGTTTTCGGTGGGCGGCGATGCCACGGAAAACAACCCCAACTATTTTCTGGGTGCAATAAAATCGTTGGCGGCTTTTGATGCAGTGCGTTCCGAACGTGAGATCTCTGCCGATGCTGCCTCGGATGTGGATTCCGGGGATACGTCTCTTCTTTGCAAGTACAATATGGAAGGATTGATGGCAGGGGAAGGAGCTAACGATCTTTCTGTAAATCAAAACGATCTTTCCTGCACGCTAAAATGGTTTGAAGCGAACGTGGGGGCGTATACGAAGAATTTTGATTTTTCTATTGCACTTGTGGGGGATATTCAAACCGTTACTTTTTACGCCGCACGCGATGGCGGACAGTCTTCCGAATACCAAAAGACACTTTCCGGTATCTTTCGCTGGATCGTTGACAGCAAGGAGGAAAAAAAGATCCAATACGCGATTGGTCTTGGGGATATCACCGAAATGGGTGAGGATTGGGGACACAAGAACAATAACGAGGAAGGAGAAACCGCGGTTGGCGATGCGGAATGGGCTATCGCTAAAGACGCCATATCCCAAATGGATGGCATTGTCCCTTACAGCTTGGTACGCGGATCCGGACATGACGGTGTGGAACGCTTTAACGAGTGGTTTAGTGGACATAAGGGGTATACGGAGAATATCGCGGGCTACTATCAAGAGGGAAGAATTGAAAACGTGTATCACACCTTTGAGGTGGGAGAGACAAAGTATATGATCTTTAGCCTTAACTTTGGAGCCAAGGATGACGTCCTTGCGTGGGCAAACGAGGTTGTGGCTGCGCATCCCGATCACCGCGTGATCGTTTCGACGCATGCGTATCTTGATATAGACGGTACAACGCTCGATCACGGAGAGGATTCCGCGGCATCGGCATCGTATTACGATCCTACCAATAACGACGGAGATGCCATTTGGAAAGGCTTTGTTTCCAAGCATGAAAATATCTTTTTGGTCGTTTCGGGACATATGCCCACGGAGGAGATCGTGATGAAGCAAAGAGAGGGCGAGAAGGGGAACACCGTTACCGAAATGCTTATAGATCCTCAAAAGATCGATAAAGAATACAAGGGCGGTACGGGAATGGTCGCAATGCTCTACTTCTCGGGCGATGACGTTTTTGTGGAGTATTATTCTACCGCGCACGGCGTATATAAGCCTTTGAAAAGCTTTAACGTAAATCATAAGCACGAGTACAAGCCCCTCGTAATCGCTCCTACCTGTGATCATTACGGATATACCGTCAACGAGTGCTTGTGCGGTGAGTATTACCGTACAGACCTTACCCCAAGGCTTGAGCACGTATACGATTCGGATACGGACGTCGATTGCAATCTTTGCGGAAAGCCGCGACGGATAGAAGACTTAGAAAACAAAACGGAGAGCTCGGAAGAAGAAAACGATTCCGTCACAGACGGTAGTGGGGTGGATACCTCGCCGGCGGATGGCTCGCAAAAATCTTTCCGGGTCATGGATATGACGGCAGTGCTTTGGATCGTTGCTGCAGCGGCAGGGGGCATACTTGTAATCGGTGTGTGCTTCCTATTGCTCAAACGTAAGAGAAGAAAATGACATAAAGGAAGCACCGCCTCATTGAGACGGTGCTTCCTTTATGTAGGTGGATGGATTCGCGTCATTCTTCGGGGATGGGGAACGCATCTCCAAAATATTCTTCGTAGAATTCGTCCCCCATTTCCTCACGGATGATGGACTCGTATTCTACCCAAAACTCTTCTACCATTGTGTCGGTGATGAGAAGAGATACTCCTATCAACAAAAGACAGATGAGGGCACCGATTATACCGAGGATCAAGCCTGCGATTGCCATACCGGCAAGCTTTTTTTCGGCAGATTTTGCTTTTGAAACAAAAGCAAAAACGATGGCAAGAATTGCACATATCAAAGGAATGATCAAAAGATCGCAAAAGCAACAGCAACAACAG
>JAZNEQ010000171.1:0-11479 GCA_045588715.1 Eubacteriales bacterium
AAGCTCCAAGGACGCGTTTTTGCAAAGCTCGCAAAGCTCCGCGACCTTTCCCGAGCCGATGAGTGTACGCGGATCGGGTCTGTCCTTGTTTTGTATCATTTTTGCGGCAACGTATCCGCCTGCCGTTTCAAGAAGCCGCCCAAGCTCCTCAAGCGCGGACTCGACCGTGTAAAGCTCGCGCTCGTCGGTGCAGATGCCAACCAACACCGCGCGATTTTCTTTATATTCCTCCATAAGGGGTACCTCCCAAGCGTTTTAAAAAAACAGAGGACGTTCGCATTTTTTTGCGGCGCCCTCTGTCTCTTCGATTCGTCCTTTGATTATTTCTGGAAGGACGCAATTCTCTTCTTGAACTTATCCACACGTCCACCTGCGTCAACAAACTTCTGCTTGCCGGTGAAGAAGGGATGGCACTTGGAGCAAATTTCAACCTTCATTTCGCCGCCCTTGGTGGATCTGGTCTCTACGACCTCGCCGCATGCGCACTTGATGATGCATACTTCATAACTGGGATGGATTCCGTCTTTCATTGTTTTTTCCTCTTTTCATAAATTTGATGTTCTTTGACATCGGATCGCCGCAATTCACGGCATACGCATATATTCTATCACAAACAAAAGCAAATTGCAATACCTTTTTTATATTTTTTTTACTTTTCCAACATTTTTGTCAAAAAAACAAAAAAGCCATTGCAAAAGAAAAAATCATATGTTAAAATCAATCATGTAAATCAAAAACAAGGAAGGACACTTCTATGGCAAAATTGATCAAGGTAGGAATCATCGGCTGCGGCGGAATTGCAAACGGAAAGCATATGCCCTCGCTCAAAAAGGTGGCGGACTGCGAAATGGTGGCGTTTTGCGACGTTATCCCCGAGCGCGCGGAAAAGGCGGCACGGGAATACGGCAGCGCCGATGCCAAGGTCTATACCGATTATAAGGAGCTTCTTGCAGACCCCGCGATCGACGTGGTACACGTGTGCACCCCCAATCGCTCCCACAGCTTTATCACGGTGGATGCCCTTGAGGCAGGCAAGCACGTCATGTGCGAAAAGCCCATGGCGATCAATTCGGAGGAAGCAAAAAAGATGCTGGACGCTGCCCGTCGCACAGGCAAAAAGCTGACCATCGGATATCAGTCCCGCTTCCGCGACGACGCACAGTACATGAAAAAGGAAGCGGAGGACGGCACCTTTGGCGATATCTACTACGCAAAGGCAACGGCACTCCGCCGTCGCGCCGTTCCCACCTGGGGCGTATTTTTAAACGAATACGAACAGGGTGGTGGCCCCCTCATTGACATTGGAACGCACGCGCTTGACCTTACCCTTTGGATGATGAACAACTACAAGCCCCTGTATTGCGTGGGTACCTCCTATCACAAGCTGAATAAGGATACCGATCAGGGCAACGCCTGGGGCAACTGGGATCCCGAAAAGTTTACGGTGGAGGACAGTGCCTTCGGCTTTATCGTAATGGAGAACGGCGCCACCATCGTGCTGGAATCGGCATGGGCACTCAACACCCTCGACTACCGTGAAGCGGTCACCTCCCTTTGCGGAACGCTTGCGGGCGGTGACATGATCGACGGGCTTCGCATCAACGGCATCCGCAACGGCCGCCAATACGTTCTTCAACCCAACTTCAAGGCAGGCGGCGCAGCCTTTTTTGACGGTGAGAGCGGAGAGAGTGCCGCCGACCGTGAGGAGCGACTTTGGATCGAGGCGGTTCGCAACGGCACCGACCCCATCACGCTCCCCGAACAGGCGTACACGGTCACCCGTATTCTTGAGGGAATTTACACCTCTGCAAAAACGGGAGATATTTACAGATTCTGATCCAACCATTCATTCATCATTCATTATTCATTAAAACAAGCAAAGCCGACTGCCACCCCTGTGACAGTCGGCTTTGCTTGTTGCCTTACCCGATCCATGCCCCAAGCGGTGTTACGTCAATGAAAATTCCCGCCATGACGGAAATGAGGAACAGGATCAAAAGGATCCGAAAAGAATCTCTTACGGGGCGGTTGTTGCGGAAAAGCACCGCCAAACCCACGCCCGCGTTTACGAACAACCCCGACAGCATCGCTCCCACCGAGATCACCCCCTCAAGGTAAAGAGAGGTCAGCGCGATGGAGGAGGCGCAGTTGGGGATCAGCCCCACAAGGGCTGCCAAAAGGCTTGAAAGGATGGGGCGATCCGAAACCAGCGACTTGATCGCCTCCTCGCCCACTCCCTCGACCAGAAGATTGACAAGAAAGCCGAAGAGCAGCAAAAAGAGCGTGATATATGCCGTATGCTTGAGTGCCGAAAGCCAAAAGCGCTCGCCGCAATTGCAGTTTTCGCGCGCGCAAAGGTCCTCGATCGACGCCTCTCTTTGCGTGCCGAGGCCACGGCGGCGAAGAAGAGACGCTATAAGGTCAACGCAAAAGCCCGCAATCACTCCCACCAAAAATTTAACGCCCAAGAGGCGCAGGATCAACAGCGGATCGCGCCCGCCCGAGATCAGAAGCGGAAGCATTTCGTCGGAGGTGGAAAGATACACGGCGACGAGCGTTCCCGTTGTGATGATACGCCCTGTGTAAAGCCCCGATGCGGCAACCGAAAAGCCGCATTGGGGAAGAATTCCCAAAGCACCTCCGAGCAAGGGACCCACGCGCCCCGAGCCGCGAAGCAAGCGCTCGGTCGTGTTTCCCGCACGGTGCTCCAAAAACTCCATAAGAAGATAGGTCAAAAACAAAAACGGGATCAGACTTACCGTATCCGCAAGCGTGTGAAGTAAGGAATGCCACACCAAGTGAAGAGGCTCATGCATGAGAATACCCCTCCTCTCTGCGGCAATCGGCACAAATACCGTAAAGGATGGTTTGCCCCGGATCTACCAAAAAGCCGTGCTCTCCGAGAAGATGCTCGGCAAATTCATGCATGACGTGGCAATCCAGGTGCACCACGCAGCCGCAGCGCACGCACTTTTCGTGAAAATGCTCGCGGCAATCGCAGCTCTCGCCCACGTACTGGTATACGTTTTTTCCGCGCTCGTCGCTGTAAAATTTTTTTACGGTGTCGCTTTCGCACAAAAGAGAAAGATGGCGGTAAACGCTGCTCTTTCCCACGCTCGTCCCTTTCGATACTTCAAGGTAGAGCTCCTCGGCGGTAAACTGCTTGTCGGGATGTTGTTCAAAAAAGGATAGCAAGCCTTGTCTGCCCGCTGTTTTGTAGGTTTTTTTCATATTTCTTTTCTTTCTTAAATTTGAGAACAGTTCTCAAATTATATCATAAACGGAGTTGCTTGTCAATAGAAAAAACAAAACAATTTGTATTTTCGGTCGAAAAGCAAAAAAATTCGCCGTTTTCTTGACAACCGGGAAAAAATCCCGTATAATGAAAACAACGTTTTTTTGAGGTGCTGTTATGTGGGATTGGATCCTTGCTTTTTTTGAATACTATCTTCTTACCCTCTTTTATACTCTTGGGGCAATTGTGATCTGCGGTCTTGTTGCCCATTTTTCCTCGCGTGCGTTTGCCTATCTTACGGGCGGCGGAAGGTTGGTTTATCTGACCTCGGTCATCGGCACACCCATCCACGAGCTGGGTCATGCCGCCATGTGCCTTCTCTTCGCGCACAAGGTCACTGAGATCAAGCTTTTGCAATCGCCCAAAAAATCCCACGGGACGCTCGGCTACGTTTCGCACAGCTACTCAAGAAAAAACCCGTGGGCAAGGCTTGGCAACCTCTTTATTGGGGTGGGTCCCATTTTTTCGGGTCTTGCCGTCATCGTCCTGGCTCTCCTCCTCTGCTTTCCCGCCCAGTGGGAAAGCTATCTTGCCGCCACAGGCACACTGGATGCCGCCTCTCCGTTCTCAGAGCTGGTCGGCGCCGCCTTTTCTCTGCTTTGGTCGATCCCCTCGGCGTTTTCCGCATCTCCGTGGCGCGCCGCCATAGGTCTTGTGATCATTCTCTTCGTTGCCCAGCATATTACGCTGAGCACCTCGGATATCAAGGGCGCCCTTTCGGCTTTTCCACTCTACCTCTTGCTCCTTCTTCTCTTTACGCTCCCCACGATGCTTTTGGGAGTTGACGCCATCCTCCTTGAGGGCTTGTTTGCCTTTCATTTTAAAATGCTTTCGTTTTTTATCCTGACCATTTCGTTTTCCCTTTTGTGGCTGATCCCCGCGATCGCGGTCTTTGTATTCCGCCGCATCTTTTAAACAAAAAAAGAGCCGCCCTCAAAGAAAGGCAGCTCTTTTTTAGTGGCATTAAGCAACAGGAACAACGTTGATCGCTCTCTGCTTTGCGCTGTTCTTGGGATCGGGCTCGGTATCAAAAGTAACCTTCTGTCCTTCGGTCAAGGTCTTGAAGCCTTCAACCTGAATTGCAGAGAAATGTACGAATACATCGTCCCCACCGTTGTCGTTGGAAATAAAGCCATAGCCCTTTTCCGCATTGAACCACTTGACTGTACCGTTATTCATTTCGGGTACCTCCATGTTAATAATCTCTGTACCCGGAAACGCGAAGCTTGCAAACGTGCTCAACACAAGGATCTAGCTCGAATACACGGGACATTATATCACAACAAACGTATCTTGTCAATACTTTTGTGAATTTTTTCCAATCAAATAATCCGTTGGTTTTTCAATACAGCACCTATAAAAAATGGCACAAAAGGTTAAAAAAATCACACACTTGGCATTGAAAAGCGCCAAGCAATCTGCTATAATATAAAAGGTATTAAGTAACAGCAAAAGAAGAAAGGACACGCTATGCGAATTTTGGCACTCGGAGATATTGTCGGAAGCGACACGGTCGCATATCTCAAAAACAACCTTCCCGCCGTTCAAAAAAAGGAAGAAATCGACTTTACCGTCGCCAACGGTGAAAACGTTAGTGAGATCCGCGGGATCTCTGCCGCCGACGCGCGTGGGATCCTTGACGCGGGCGTAGACCTGATCACCCTTGGGAATCACGCCTTTGGGATCCGCGACATCGGGGATTTTTTGGATTCCAATCCGCAAAGGATCATTCGCCCCGCAAACTTCCCCCCCGCAGCACCGGGAAACGGATATACGGTCGTGAAGGTCGGCGGCTGGCGTCTTCTTTGCATCAGCGTCAGCGGAAGGGCCTTTCTCGATCCCCTCGCCTGCCCTTTTGAAACGTTGGACAAGATCCTCTCCCGTGAGGCGGGAGCGTACGATCTTGCGCTTCTCGACGTGCACGGGGAGGCGACCAGCGAAAAAATGGCAGTGGCATATGATTTTGACGGCAAGATCCAAATCATTTTCGGCACGCACACCCACGTCGCCACCGCCGACGAGCGTGTTCTTCCCCGCGGTACGGGGTACCTGACCGACCTTGGCATGTGCGGCCCCGAGGAAGGGATCATCGGCACCGAGCGCGAGGACGTGATCTACCGATTCCGCACTCAGCTCCCCACCCGCTTCCACGTCGCTCACGGAAAGATCTCTGCGCACGGCGCGATTTTTGATCTGGACGAGGAAGCGCGTAGGGTCAGAAGCGTTAAAAGAATCGTGTTTTGATCGCTAAAACGGAGGAGCCCCCAAGCGCGAGACAAAGGGCGGTGCCTCTTGTCTCGCCTTGGGGGGATCTATCCCGTGTTTTGTGTCTCAGTTGTAAAAATCGTGATTTCCGATCGTAAAGGCGTAGGGCCTGTTTTTAGAGATCCAATTGGAGGTAGAGATACGGGGGTTCATAAAAAAGAGAGCCGTGTCCGAGATCGAATACCCTTCCAGACAGATCTTGGCGGCTATGACCGACGAAGCCGCGGGTGTGTTGTAGATCGTCCCGTAGGAAACGGGCGAGAACTGCGTGCCGTGCTTGCGATCAAAGATCACACCGTAAACGGTATTGGGGTACGAGGGGTGTCTTTTGCGGTTGAGCACCACGTTCCCCACCGCGATCTGCCCCTCCAGCGACTCTCCGCGCGCCTCGGCGGAGATAATGCGCGATAGCCAGTACAGATCGGTTTCGTGATAGCTTGCCCACGCCACCATGGGTTTCCCCTCAGGGGAGGTCAATTCCACTGCGTGGCGCGCCGCATTCCAGGTAAGCGTGCTATCAAAGGCCCTTGCCAACGGGCGGATCGGTACGTAAAGACTGCCGTTCCAATTTTGGATAGCTCCAACCGTATAATAATAGTGACCGTTGGCGTAAAGGTAAACCTCCCCTGTACGCAGGATGAGCGTCATGCCGCTTTGTGTTTTGACCGTGGCGGTTGCGCTCTTTCCATCCCACGAAAAGCTACATTCGTCAAACAGATTGCAAAATTTGCGGAGAGGAACGTATGTAATCGAATTCCATATCACACTGTCCCCCTCCAGAATGAGCTTTCCGTCAAGGTAGACCTCGGTGGGAACGCTGTCGGCAGGGTGCTCGGGTTCCGCGGCACCGACCGAAAGCGCCAAAGCGCTCACAAGGAACACCGCGGCAAAGAATGCTGCCAAGAGGCGCCTTGCTGTCCGTCCTCCTTTTTCTTTTTGCTTGCTTGTGATCAATCCAATCACTCCTTTCTTTGTTTTTCTTCCCGGTCCTTCCCTGCTGTCACGCATTGATTATAAAGGAAAAATACACCGAAATCAACCCACAGATCTTACCTTTCGCGGGTATATACGGCAGCCTTGGAGCACCTTGCCAAAAAATCGTAAAGAAATTGCCGCCGCCTGCCTTATTTTACAAAAAAAGGATGCAAAACATATGTATAAAAAAGACTATACCCACATATTTTGGGATTTCAACGGCACGATCCTGGACGATACCGAGGCATGCTTTGAAAGTGAAAACGACCTGTTTTTAAAATACGACCTTCCGCCGCTCCCCGCCAAGGAAGCCTATCGGGAGCTGTTCTCCTTCCCCGTGAAGGACTATTACCGCCACATGGGCTTTGATTTTGAACGCCATCCTTACGAGATGCTTGCCGAGGAGTGGATGGACCGTTACCTCATCCACGCAAAAAGCGCGGGGCTTTGCCCGCGCGTAAGAGAAGCTCTGGAGCTGGTCAAGGAAAAGGGACTTTCCCAATGGGTGCTGTCCGCCTCCAAGCTTGAAATGCTGGAGGGGCAGCTTGGCGATCTTGGCGTGCGCTCTTATTTTGAGGGAGTTTTGGGACAGAGCGACATCCAAGCCGGAAACAAAGACTATCTGGGACGCGCTTGGAGAAAAGCGAACCCCGACGCGCGTGTGCTCTTCCTTGGTGACACCGAGCACGACGCCGCCACTGCTCGCGCAATGGACGCGGATTGCGTGCTGCTTGATACAGGTCACAATTCCAAAAGGCGACTGCTTGCCTGCGACGTCCTTTTCGTAGCCGACGACGCCTACGGGGCGCTCTCAAGGATCTTGGAGTGATCGTTTTGAACAAGCCTCGGCGCCCTTCTCGGGCCGTCGGGGCGCCGACCCGCAAAATAAAAATGAAATATATTTTTCAGCCGCACCTTCGAAACTTGTCCTACCCTTTTGGGAAGGACGTGTCGAAGGTGCGGCCTTTGCACGTTTTATTTGATTCTTATCATTTCTTATTTCCCCTCGATCAGCTGGCGCGTTCTTTGGATAAAGAGCACCAGATCGAAGTGGGGATGAATGACCTCCTCCACCTCGGAGAGATAGTCGATCATATCGTCGAGGATACGGTTTGCCTCGTCGATTTGATTGTTCGTAAGCGCTACGTAAATTTTTGAAAGGCGCTTGCAGTATTCGCCATGATAGGTCAACAGCATCCAGGATTCCCTATGGCAGGGATCCTCCAAGGCACAGTTTTTAGCCACCGTAGCGGCAAAGCCGTCTACCAAGGCATCGATCGTTTCAAAACTTGCGCGCAATGCGGAGTTCCCGATCACGCCTGCCTTTTCGGAGTTTGCGTCAACGGCACCCGTATCCTGTGCCACAACGTCGGTATTTTGCGCGAGCGCATTGGAACAAAAACGGTTTGAGACCGTTTCAAGGTAGTCCTTTGCCGCCTTCCAATCCGCGCCGAACGCATCGCGGAAATATGCGTTAAAATATTCCTCGGTATCGATCTCTCCGTCAAATTGGAATTCGCCGACGACCGAGCGCGGCAAGCCCGTCGGGAAGGAGCAACGCTGCGTTTGATCGCTCATAACGCCGCCAAAGCCCGTAAGGGGCAGCATTTTCATATCCCTTGCAAGCTCTCGGGCACAGGTCATGTAGCCGGGATCCTTGTAGTGGTTGGTATAAAGAAAATACTCAAACAAAAATTTAGGTCCGTCAAAGATCGGCTTCCACGCATCCGTAAAGGAAAGCACAGCATCGAAGCCGCTTTGGGAGTTGTACTCATTGCGCTTCCAAGCAGGGATCCCACCCTCGCGGCGGCGGTCGGAATACATATCTCCGGGTCTGCGATGGGCGGCAGTCGTCAACACAAAGCGACGAGGGTTATTCAATCGCTCCTTGACGGGAGGCCAGCGCGTATCCGTGTACATGATAAAAACGATCTTAGCGTTGTTTTTGCGCTGGGTCAAAACCTCATCCAAGCGATTGAGCATCTGCACGTAAAAGTCGGAGGGGTGCGTTTTGACGCATTCCTCACACTCGCAATGATTGTTTACGGTATCGGCAAGCCAAAAGTGCAAAAAATCGATATACGGCTTTTCTTCAAGATAATCCGCAATCCATTTGACCACTTTTTCGCGAATCCATTCCTGCGACATACAAAGCTGGGTAAAGAAGGGAGAGGAGCCAAACAGCTCGCGCTTCCCCTTTACCAGCGCAAACGCCTTTTTCGTTTCCTCGGGCACGTCGTAGTGCATTCCCGAGATCATGTGGCGCACGCCAAACGGCTCGTTGAGCGCTCCGTGCCCCAGGGCATGGAACTGAAGCCCCAGCTTTTTGATCAGAAGCTCCCAACGCTTTACGTACTCGCAGTACACCTCGTACGGCGGCTCTACAACGTTTTTCAGCTTGGTGTTGCCCGTGTGTCTGTACCAGCGGTTCATATAGTTATAGGGAATGATCTGCTCGATCATAAACAGGTTCATATTGACCTTGGGAAGCCACTCGATCGTGTCTCTGACGTGCTCGTAGCTCACGGCACCCTCAATGCATTCACCGCGAAAGGGATGAGATGCCTTTTTTCTGTAAGTGAGTGCATGCCCCGACATATCCTTTTGGGGGACGTATTCCCCACTCTTCCCCGGACGCACCCATCTGCAGCCCGCGGATTTGAGGAAATTGTAAACCCCCATCAAAACGCTTCGCACGTTGCTGCCCGCAATATAGCCCGTCAAAGAGGAAACGCGCACGTCGATCACGTCGTCGATCATGCTGTCGTCTACGTCGTGGCTGTCCAAGCCAAAATCGTCAAGAAGCCCCAGTGCGATGCCGTCCCCCGTGTTGTCTCCAATGAGGATCTCACCCACCGTTCCGTCCATTTGGAAAAGATATTTCAAAAGCTCCTCCGCGGCGTAGCGCAGCGTTTCGTTTTCCCGTATGATGTAAACCTTCATAAAAATCGCTCCCCCTGTCAAAAATCTTTTTTTACGCTTACTTCTCCTGCGGTGCAAAGGTTACCGTGCCGCCCTCGGCGTCCATCGATTCGACGATGGCAAGAGACTCCAGGTGATAGCCGAGGTTGCGGATGGCTCTGCCGCCAAACTGAAAGCCCTTTTCAATGACGATGCCAAGCCCCTCGACCGTAGCGCCCGCGCCCTCGGCAATGGAGATCAGCCCCTGCAGGGCGCATCCGTTGGCAAGAAAGTCGTCTACGATCAGAACGTGATCGTCCGCGCACAAAAAGCGCTTGGAGACAATGACGTTGTTTTTGTTTTTGTGCGTAAAGGATTCGACCTCGGCAACGTATACGTCGCCGTCGATATTCACGCTCTTGCTTTTTTTGGCAAAAACCATGGGAACGCCAAAGCAACGTGCCGTTGCCGCGGCAATGGCAATCCCCGACGCCTCGATGGTAAGCACCTTGGTGACCCTTTTTTCCCGAAAGCGCCTATAAAACTCCTCGCCGATGCGGTCGATCAGATCAACGTCCATTTGGTGGTTGAGAAAGCTGTCCACCTTAAGAACGTTACCTTCCTTTACGATACCGTCCTTTAAAATTCGTTCTTCCAAGAAATTCATATTACTGTCCCCCAATGAAAAATGATCAACGCTCCTCACGGAAATAATTCAGTCCAAGCGCCGCAGGCAGTCCGCTGCTGCCGCGCTTGTTGCGGATAGACGAAATAACCAGAACAATGGCGGTAATGATAAACGGAAGTGCTTGATAAAGCTGTGCCGGCACGTCCTTCATCCAACCCAAGACCGTGGGGAAGGCTGCCGCCAGGCTGGTGCCCGATACCTGCAGGGTGTTGAAGATACCAAACACCAGCGTACCGAGAAGCGCCACAAGCGGACTCCAGTTTGCAAAAATAACAAGCGCCACGGCGATCCAGCCGTAACCGCCGATCCAGCAAGCACTGTTAAAGGAGCCTGACATATTCAGCGCCATATAGTAGCCGCCAATGCCCATGATACCGCAGCCAAGGCAGATATGGAGATACTTCATTAAGTTGACGTTGATGCCTACCGAATCGGCGGCAGCGGGATTTTCGCCCACGGCACGCAGGCGCAACCCCATTTTGGTGTGCTTGAGATACCACCACATCAGCACGGCAATGGCAACTCCGAGGTACACCATCAGATTGTGGCTGAAAAAGCCCTTACCGATCACAGGAATGTCGGAAAGAAGCGGAATATCGATCTCCGCAAAACCGTCCTTCACACCGGGGTATTGGCTCATTGCGGGCCACGCGCGGCTTTTTACGCTGTTTCCCACAAAGAAATACACGCCAAGTCCGAAGGTGGTCAGTGTCAGACCCGTAATGTTTTGGTTGGCTTGAAGCGAAACGGTTAAAAAGGCAAACAAAAGTCCGCATAAAGCTCCCGCCAGAAATGAAACGGCAATTCCCACGCCGATGCTGTTGGCGTAGCAGCCGAAAAGATAGCCGAAGATCGCGCCCACCGCCATAGTTCCCTCAACACCGAGGTTCAGGCTTCCCGATTTTTCAACCGTGATCTCGCCCACCGTGCCGTAAAGCAGAGGAATATTGTAAACGACGACCGCGTGTATAAACGCAGTGATCACACCGATCCGATCCATGCTTTATTCCCCCTTTCTTGCACGAACGATGCGGAAGCGGATAAAGAAATCCGCTGCCAAAACCAAAAACAGGATCACGCCCTGAAGCATGTTTGCAAAGCTGGAGTCCACCTGACCGAAGGTAGAGGCGGCAATGGTAGAGCCAAACTGCAAAACGCTGATGAGTGCGGAAACGATGAAGATCATCCCCGTATTGAGCTGTGCGAGCCATGCCACGATGATGCCCGTCCAGCCCACGTCATCGGTGATGGGGTGTAATATCCAGACCACTGATGCGGTCTATCATAAACTGATAGGGTGTCACCCTTCCGCTTTCCAGCGCTGCAAAAATCTCTTCATCGTATTCTAACACATT
>JAZNEQ010000172.1:0-12320 GCA_045588715.1 Eubacteriales bacterium
GACGCTATGTAATAATTTTATACTCCCAATTTTTGAAAAACATATTGACAAGTGTGTGGAAATAAGCTATCATATAATACGGAAAATTAAGCGCGGTGCGCTTTTTGTGCCTTTTAAAATGTAACTTTTCAAACCGACAGCGGGAGGAAAATAAGAGATGAAGGAAGTAAAGCTGATCAAGCAAAACGGCATGATGAAAATCATGGTAGGAGATGAGCTCCTTGAGCCTGCGGGATATATGACCTATAACGTGGATGGGGATCAATTCGGTGCTATGGAGGAAATGGGCAACCGCATTGTTTTTTTCGGTGCGTATGCAACGGATATGGGATTGAATTGCCTTGCAGGATCTAAAGCATGGGGGCCTCATTACTACTTGGATTATAACACGTTTGATTTTACGGAAATTGACCGTATCTTGGAAATGATCGCGCCCCACGGAAAGGGACCTTACATCATTCCGCGTGTTTATTTCTGCACTCCCTCTTGGTGGGAACGGGATAATCCCGACGAGGTTTGCCGTGTGCAGAGCGGAGAGAGCGCAAGAGAATCCTTTGGCTCGAAAAAATGGAGAAACGATATGTGGAGTGCTGTTAAGGCACTTATCGACCATATCAATGACTCTGTTTGGAAGGATCTGATCATCGGATATCATGTGTGCGCAGGCTCTACCGAGGAATGGGGACACCACGGGCACAAGCACCAAAACGATATGGCGGATTATTCCAAGGTGAACCAAGCTTGCTTCCATGAATGGCTTTTGGAAAAATACGGATCTGTTGAAGCGGTGAACTGTGCATGGAGCTCTTCTTACAAGGTGCTTTCGGAAATACCGATCCCGCGTGTGGTCGAGCGTACGCATGCGCTTGGCGGCATTGTAAGAGATCTTAAGAGAGAGCAACACGTTGTTGACTATAATGCTTTTATCAGCGATCAGATTGCAGAAACGATTTTGTGGTTTGCCGAAAAAGTAAAGACTTATACAGGGCGCAAGCTTTTGGTTGGATGCTTTTACGGATATATCAATCATCACGTGGATGCCGCTCACGGAAGCTATTCCGTGTATAAGATATTGCAGTCTCCGGACATTGATTTCTTGTGCACTACAAACGAGCTTGGAAGAATGTATTCCTTCTACACGGCAGTGGATTCTATCCGCCTTCACAATAAGCTTTATATTTGTGAGGGCGATACCAGAACCTCTCTTACCACGTGCCTTGGTGAGAAGCTTCCGAAGGCAGAACCCGATAACACCTACTATAAGATCGGCGGGTGGGTCGCTCCGGATATCGATACGTCCATAGGCAATTTAAAGCGCACCTCCTTGCTTGCCTTGACGGGGCACGTAGGTCTTTGGTGGTTTGATATGTGGGGCGGATGGTTTGATCATCCGGAATATAAAAAGATCATTCGGATGCATCAGGCGCTGTGCGCCGCACAGACCGAGGGACCTATTCGCGCAGAGATTGCCGTGATCGTGGACGAGGGCGGTGTTAAGCACTTCCAATCTCCCGATACACTGCGTTATGCTGTAAAGCTGCAGCTTCTTGAAATGGGGCTTGTGGGCGCACCGTATCATATCTATCTGGCAAGCGATCTTCCCAACGATGATTTTCCCGCGGATGATTATAAGGTATATATCTTTACGCATTTTTGCAGATGCTCCAAGGATATTGAAAATGCCATAGAGCAAAAATTGAAGCGCGGAAACAAGATCTTGATCTGGACACACTTTGCAGGTTTTGAGCGCGGAGCGCTGACGGATTATGAGGTTGCGTATGATTTGAATCAACCCGATTTGATGTGTCAGATCCGCCAAGCGGATTTCCCGATCTTTACAGACCCCTTCTTCCCAAAAACAACGGGAAAATTCGATGAGTACCCGAATCAAGCGCTTCCTTGCTGTAGATTTGTTTCCGGCACAGAGGAAAATGCATATATTCTCGGTCGCGGTACGGAGAACAGAGAGCCGGCACTCTTGTGGAAGCAGTTTAGCGATTATGCATCTGTTTACAGTTTGTGTCCTTGTCTTCCCGCACGCGTTTTGCAGGAGATCGTGATTCAAAGCGGCGTGCACGTGTACAGCTTGACCCGTGACGTCCTTATGGCAGGCGGAAAATATATCCTGTTACGTGCGATGACCGAGGGGCAAAAGCGTATTCATTATCCCGACCCGACGAAAAAGATCGTTGACGTTTACACGGGAGAGGTGATGGAGAATAACGACAGCTTGATTGATTTCTGGCTGAAGAACGATGAGGTAAAGGTGCTTGAGGTTGTAGATTGATGAAAAAACGCACTTTTGTCTTGCGACAAAGGTGCGTTTTTGTTCCAACCGTAGGTGGAAGGGAATTGAGGCAAAGGCTTGAATGGCATCATCCCGAAGGATGAATCAAACGGAGGCTTCTGAACCTAAATTTGCCCTGCGGGCAAATTGCGCATCCACAAGCGATGCTTGCGGATGCTACGCGGCACGCTTTGCGTGCACGCGGTTTCTCTGTGCCTCCTGCCCCTGCCAATAGAAAAAGCACCGCAAAAGCGGCTGGGCAGTCGGATTCTGAACCTAAATTTGCCCCGACGGGGCAAATTGCGAACTTGCTTTGCAAGGTTCGCCGCGTTGCTCGTTGCGCGCACACGACTTCGTCATGTCTCCTGCCCCTGCCAATAGAAAAAGCACCGCAAAAGCGGTGCTTTTTCTATTGGCAGGGGCAGGAGGATTCGAACCCGCGACCCACGGTTTTGGAGAAGATGCATCTTGGTAAAAGAATGTCATATGTGATAAGAAAAACGGGAGCGGTGTCTTTGTTTTGTGACGACCAACTGACGACGTCGTCTCTAAAAAATGATCGAATAAGCATTGCTTGTTTTAATGAATCTGATTCATGGTTGCAAAATCCCTCCAAAAAAATCGGGAAAAGCGGTTCTAAACGGGGCATGTAGCGGGACTTTGATACGGATGAAATGGCAAGACAAGGAACAGCAAAGTGGAAAAGATGCGCGAAAATCCCCAAAATCCCAGTCGTTTTTCGGGAGGAAAGTAAAAAGATACGAAATCACAATAAAATCTATGAGACCAACATTCTTTCGGTAACAAGGAATGTTGGTCTTTTTGTTTTTTGGAGGGACAGACACAAGGACAGAGGGATTTGCGAAGATTTTCGGATTTTGGTAAAATATAGAAGACATCGGAAAGAGGTGACGAAATGGATAAAGACGAGGCCGAACTTTTTAACGAAGTGTATAGGGAAATCTGCGAAGCTGTTGGCTTGGATGGAGCAATTTCGATCTATCAAATGTACAAGGGACAACAGATTACATTTCCGATACATCTATTCAATGCCAAACGTATCCAGCATAGCATCATCAAAGAGTATGATGGTACGAATATAAAAGATTTGGCAAAAAAATATGGCTATTCAGAGAAAACGGTTAGACGGATGATCAAGGATAGCTTGGAAGAAGATAATTGAGTCTTGAAACTGTAAGGTAGGAAAAATACAAAAATGAATGTACGGTGTTGGAAATGTGGAAGTAAGAATGTAAATGTAACTCTAATTAACCAGCAGAGTTATAGCGTAGGAAAAGGAGTGGCAGGGACATTATTGTTTGGCGCGGCAGGTGCTGTTATGGGAACAAACGGAAAATCAGAAGAAAAGAAAAGGTATGTGTGCCAGGCTTGTGGGGAGGTTTCTACCTCTTGCATGTCTCAAAGTATGTGTGAGCATATTGAAAGGGAACTTGCAGATGATTCTTTCCTATTGCCTTCTCTGAAACAATCCTATCCCAACATTGAGTGGGAACCAGTTCAAAATAAAACTAGGGATGAGGAATGTACTTATAGTGGATTAACAGTAGCCGTTGATTTAGAACTTCTTGTGGATGTGCTGTATGAAATGGAAAAACCGCTTCATGTAGGAGAAATACGCAAACGTTTAGCGCATTATATGAAGGTTGATGAAGAAAATATTAGTAGCGCTCGTTTAAGGTGCTTATTAAAAGAAGGTGACTTAAAGGATAAGCATGAAATTCTCGAGCTTTATGTAAAAAAGGTGCACTATTATACCACATTCACCGGCGGGACAATGTATATCAAAGAAATAGTTAGCAGTATTGAGAAGGATGAAAAAGTAAACGAGCGGGATATTGAGTTAGCATTGAGCGTGGGAAACGTAGCTCGCGAAAGCATAGTTCAGGAACAATATTTGCTACACGATGAGGCGAGAGAAAATTTTTTTAATTGTTTCAATAAGTTGCAAACTCATGCAAAATACCTTTCTGCAATCGAACTGATGCAAAAAGACAATATCCTGGCATATAGGCAGGCTATACAAAAATTAAATTTAGATAGCAGTTGGAAAGATTCAAATCAATTAATTGCAATTTGTCATCGAAAAATAGAAGAACTAGAAGAACGTAAAAAAATGGAAGAAATTGCTTTTCGAAAAAGATGTGGCATCTGTCCTTATTGTGGAGGAACTTTTAAAGGTATATTTGTAAAAATCTGCTCTAAATGCGAACGTAAAAAGGACTACTAAATATGAAGAAAACAAATCTTTCAAAAAGAGATATTATTTTGGAAACCATAAGAGATATGGAGCCGCATATATACTGGATAGGGGAAGATTGTTATTATTTAGGTCAAATGGTTTGTAGGAAATGTTTGAATAATGAAATCGAACTCTATAGTAAACTTGTAGATGAATATTCTCGCTTGATTTCTCTTTCAAATGAGTATGAATTAAAGGAGTTTGATTGCAAAATCATTATAGAATATTATTCTCAAATGATTTCCGTCAAAGTGGATGCGTATCAAGATGATAAGTATAAAAAAATAATGCATCAACGGAATGAGCTGTTGTTCGGTGCAACTGATAAAATGTTAACCTATCTCATAGAGCAATGCAACATGTATGAAAAAATCATACGATGGTATAGAGGAATAATGTATTGATTAGAATAATCTCTATACTTTGTATGATAGAGATGCTAAGTCATGGTCGAGCAGGAATACAACCGTCAAAGCAACCTCTGAATCAGGGACTATTTCGCAAATAAAGAGCAAATTTCCGTACGTTGCAGACATAAGAATCATGTCAGTAAGATGATTTGGATCACACACTCTTTTCTGTGTTCCACACTTGAAGATCTCCCCACCAGTAACGGTGAGGAGATCTTTTTTTGCTCATTTTTTGATTTGATTTCTATTTTCTGAGCCTTTCTTTTTTGTTGTTGATGATGTACCTTCTATGCCCAATTCGGTTATTTTCATGGGGGACAGATACCATGTTCTGACAGCAGGGGAGAGAGGATGCTGAAATCGAGCTTTTCCTTCGGCGTTGGATAAACAATGCAGTTTGTCCTCGTAAGGTTTAAGGATTTTGAGGACTTGTGTCTGCCGTTGGATGAAGGACTTATTTGTTGCCTTTCCAACGCCTGAAGCGTAGACGATGGTATCTGCTTTTTTTGCCGTATTGCTGATGTAATTAAGATTGCCTTTGTCATCTTCCTCGGCAAAGCATTCCTTTAAGTTTCCGATGGTGGAAAAGAGATTGACAATGCTGACACTTCCGTACCCAAGACGGGAAGTGTTGTTCAATACAAGCATTGTTGTGTTGTCAAGCTCAATTCCCGATGCTTCACTTGGTGCAAGCATAATGATAGCGAGGTGAGGCTTTTGAGCATCCCATGTCTTGGTAAGCAGATATCTTTTCTTGCCGTCTTCCGAGAACTCTGCCGTAGTTGTCATTGTGGTCGTAATAGCTTTCATAGTAATATTTCCTTTCTTCTCGTTTCATAGAATGTCATCAATTTCTTTGGTGATCTCAGTTGGGGTGTTGTCTGCCCAAGTGACGATGGTTACGCAATAGTCATTGTTGGTAACGTATGTAGCAATACAGATTTCTCCATATCGTTCAACGTATTCTGGGATGTTGCGGCGATAGTCAAAGTGATCTAAAATATCTTCGCTTTTTGAGTCGCGAGGGGCGTAGAGTATGTAGCCGCCGTCTTCTTCCTCTGCGCTTCGATTCTTGTATGTATCCGTCAGTGCTTTGGCGTGATGATAAAGAATTCCCTTGATAACTTCATTCATAGGCGGTAGAGCTTCTAAGTCCTTGATGTTGCCGATTTTGTAAACCATAAATCCTCCACGAAATAAATTACCGATAACACCACGTAGGCGTTATCGGTTCTTAAATATGATATATATTTGTAGTTTGGCGTTATTCAGTTCAAAGGGAATTGCTCACGGTCTCTGTCAGCGAGTAAGCTTTCCAATAGATCACGTTCTACATACATGCGCCCACCTATGAATTTAACGGGCATGTATTTCTTGACAAATGAGCGGATTTTCTTCTTGCTGATTGGTAAGTATTCCTTTGAAATCTCCGCTATGCTGATGTATTTTCTTTTACTCTCTATCTTGTTCGACCTCCTTTCTTTGCTGTGCTTTTATTGATAGGTATGACGGCGTCTTCGTTTTCATAGGTTTAATGGCGAAATACATTTGTGAAAACGGTGGGTTTGAAATAATTCAAAATCCTTGCCAAGATGTCATCTTGCCGCCGATCAAGCAGTATAAAGCAGAGGTTTACAATCCTGACCAAATCAAGCACATGCTCGCTATAGCCAAAGATACGGACATGTTCTTGATTGCTGTCATAGAAGCCTATCTCGGCATCCGCAAAGGTGAGATCGCAGAGCTTCAATGGAAAGACATCGACCTTGAAAACGGTATTATCCATATCACTCGCAGTAGAGTAAAGGCGGATAAAGCTCTCATCATAAAAGCTCCAAAGAGTGAAGCAGGAATCCGTGACTTATGGCTTGGTAAGGAAGCGTTGCAGATCTTCAAGGATGAGTATGCCAAGTACCTCGCAGAGACACAGAAAGCAGGCTTTCATGCCACGGGATATGTCATACATAAACCTGATGGAGAGCCGTATGTTCCCGATTCCATTGCACAAAAGTGGGAACGCTTCAGAGATGCCAACCATCTCCCCAAAATACGCTTCCATGATCTTCGTCATAGTTGCGCTACTACTATGATAGCAGCAGGGGTAGATCCTAAGACTGTGCAGACTCGTCTTGGTCATTCCGATATTCAGGTCACTCTTAATACCTATTCGCATTGTTTGCCTGCCATGAATAAGGCGGCGGGCGATACGATGGATTTGATTTTCAAGTAAAGAAAAAAGAAACAAAGCAAGACTAATCACCTTGCATCATAGAGCTATAACGTACCATAGCCCGCACCGCCTAAAAAACGGTGCTTTTCTTTTTCCTCGTTGCCGTCATTCTGCCGTCACGATGAGATAAGGAATAATAAAAAAGCCTTACACATCAAGGCGTAAGGCGAGCCTGACCAACAAACATCAATACAGAAAGATAGATAGGTGTGGACGGCGAAAGAGAAAAGATTTAGTTTTCATCGACAATGTAAGCGGGGGTTCGGGGATTTTTGTAATTTCTCCTTGTACCTCTTGGATGTCTTGTCGGGAACTTCTGCGGGAGTTTGACGGGGGGATGGGGATTTACCCATGGGTTTGATCGTGTCATCACGAGTTGCCGCCCGTGACGACGGATTTTGACGACCTATTTTGAGCTATTTTTGCTCCGTGCCGCCCAAATGACGTCCAAACAGATTACAAAAAACAGCATTAAACGGAACTAAACGGAAATGAGATCAAAGATGGTAAGAAAAGAAAAAACCTTTGAAATGCTTGATTTAACAAGCAATCAAAGGCTTTTTGTTTTGGCAGGGGCAGGAGGATTCGAACCCGCGACCCACGGTTTTGGAGACCGGTACTCTACCAGCTGAGCTATACCCCTGTGTGCATTTTTCCTGCAACGCTGATTATTATACCACATCTTTTTTCAAATTGCAATACTTTTTTCAAAAAAGTAGAAAATTTTTATATATTTTAAATTTTGTGATTTGATCACAGTAAAACGCAAAAAAATGTGTTACAATGTAAATACAAGAAAGGAGGGCGGAGAAATGAGACGGATAGGCAAATCTGCTTTTCTGGTCGGCTGGGTTGTTCTTTTGCTGCTCCTTGTTGGTTGTGCCGACGGAAAGGAAAATAGCATGGGATACAAGCAGATCAGTGCTGCCGAAGCCAAAGCCTTTATGGAAAGTGGCAGGGCTTACGTTTTAATAGATGCACGCACACAATCCGAATTTGACGCGGGACATATTCCGGGAGCTGTTTTAATTCCCGAATATGAGATTGCCGCACGTGCCAAGGCAGAGATCCCCGAGAAGGATACTCCGGTTTTAGTTTATTGTCGCAGTGGTAGACGCAGTAAAATTGCCGCTAAGGAACTGGTGAAAGCCGGATATACTAACGTAAAGGAATTTGGCGGAATTATCGACTGGGAATACGAAACTGAAAAATAAAAATAATTCTGATTCTTAAAAATAATCAACGATGACGGAGGAAAAAACAATGTTGAATATTGGTGATCGCGCGCCCGATTTTACCTTGCAGGACAAGGATGGAAATTATGTTTCTCTTTCGGACTTTCAAGGGAAAAAGGTCGTTTTGTATTTTTACCCCAAAGACAATACCCCCGGATGCACCAAGCAGGCTTGCGCGTTTGGTGCTGCTTACGGTGCGTTTCAAAAGAAAGGTGTAGAGGTGATCGGGATCAGCCGTGACAGTGTATCCTCGCACGTTAAGTTTGCACAAAAGTACGAGCTGCCGTTTGTGTTGCTTTCCGACCCGGATCTTGTAGCCGTGAAAGCTTACGACGTTTGGCAAGAGAAAAAGATGTGCGGAAAGGTTGGTTTTGGCGTTGTAAGGACTACTTTTCTCATCGACGAGGAAGGGAAGATCCAAGCGATCATGCCCCGTGTCAAGCCCGACACCAATGCCGAGGAGGTCTTGTCGAAACTGTAAGCACTTCCAAGTAGGTCAAGCAAAAAAAGGATCGCGTCCCTACGTATTTAACGTTGAGGCGCGATCCTTTTTTATTATTAAATATCAAGCACGTAAGCGATCAAAAGATTTGAAGTGTTAAGCAGCCCGTCAATGTGCGTTCGTTCCATCCCGTGACTTCCGTAAACAGCCATGCCGAATAGTCCGCCTTTAATATCGTGACCTCCGCGCTTTGCGGCAACGACGTCGCTTCCGTAGCGAAAATAAAGATCTACGGCATAGTTGCATCCTGCTTTTTGTGCAAGAGAGATGAGCTTGCTTGTCAAATCATAATCGTACACTTGCGTAGCGTCTTTTGCGCAGATGGAAACGGAATATTCGTTTCCGTCAAGCTCGGGACCGATCAAGCCGATGTCGACCGCGACCATCTCGGACACGCCCTCGGGAATATAGCACCCGCCAAGGCCAAGCTCCTCCGAATAAGGGAAATGGAAGATCGTTTTGTATTGTGGCTTGAGTCCGTTTTCTTTCATATACTTAAGGGATGCAAAGCAGCAGGCGATGGCGCCCTTGTCGTCGATAAATCTTGACTTTATAAATCCACTTTTGGTGAATTGACAGCGGGGATCGATCGAAACAAAGTCCCCGGGGCAGATGCCAAGCGCCGCTACGTCTTCCTTGGAGCTGACACGCTCGTCTAGCAGGATCATCATGGTTTGCTCCGACCTTTCAAGGGTCAGGGCATCGGCAAAAACGTGCGTGGAGTAGGATTGGCAAAGGAAAAGACCCGTATAATCCCTCCCGTCTCTTGTATGTACAGTGACTGTTTCGCCGTCGAGTGTTGCAAGATTAATGCCGCCAATGCTTTTGACACGAAGGGTTCCGTTGGATTCGACGGTTCGAACCATCAAACCAATCGTATCTGCATGTGCGCTGATCAATACCGTCTTGGAGTTGTCCTTGCCCTCCACGGTAATATAAGCGTTGTTTCTTCGGTCAAACGTCATTGTAAGCCCCAAAGATTCGGCATATTGCTTTAACAGCGGATTGAGCCTTACGTAATACTCCGAGGGACTGGGTACTGCAACGATCGCTTGAAAGCAATCAAGGAGATACTTTGCATCTACGTCAAATTTCATGTTTTCATTCCTCCCTAAAGGTATCTTTTACGGACATTTTATCACGTTTCCTGTCATGTGTCAATAGTGCCGATAAAAAATCTTTTTTGAGCCATATTAAAAAATACCCGAAAAGCGAGCCCCGGGGAGGTGCTCGCTTTTCGGGTATTTCCTGTGGGGGAAGATTGCGCCAAGGTCAAATGGTTCCCGCAACTACCAAGGTAGCAATTCCGGGAGTGACCGTATACTGCCCCGTGGTGGGGTCTTGGGTATAGGTGGCGGCGGGGACGGTAATCTGCCCGTTGGCTGTGGTAAAGAGCCCTGTGGTTTCGTCGTAATTGTATTCAATGCCCTCGGTCCAAGGGGTGCCGTTAAAGGTGACCGAAAGTGCGGAGAGGATAGGGGAGAAGAGGTCGCTGATCGTCGCGTTGTCGGTAGCGACGATCTCTTGGTTTCCTGCATTTTGGATCACAAAGGTGTAGGTTACACGGTCGTTGTCAACCACCTGAGAGGGGGAGATCGACTTGGAAATGGTCAGCATGGGGGCGCTCGCCGCCGTGACCGTTTCGGTTGCCGTGACGGTGGAGGTCAGTCCTGCTGCTGTTACGGTTGCCGTATTGGTGATGCTTCCGTCGGCACCGGGATCGGCATAGGCATTCGCTCTTGCCTGATAGATCAGTACCGCATCACTGTCGCCGGGGAGGTTGATCCCGCTAAAGACAAGAGGAGGCCCTGCTGTGACTGTGGGAGCGGCTTGCAGAACTCCGTCGATAAAGAGCGTGGCAGAGCCGTTTTCATAGGTCAACGGATAAACGGTGGTGCCTCCAACCTCGTATCCGCCAAGGGTATCGGTTACGGTAACGGTATTCAACGGGGAATTGCCCGTGTTTCGCAAGGTGATGGCATAGGTGACGAGGGTGCCGGGGGTATAGCTGCCCTCGATCGCTGTTTTGGTAACTGCCAAAACCTCAAGAATTTCTCCGTAAGCGATATTTGAATTTGTGCTGGTTCCGTTATAGGTGAGTGTTGCTTGATTTGAAAATATAGCCATGCGTTGTCTCCTGTGATAAGATAGGTCGTTTTTTGAGGAGGTGCCCTTGAGGCATCTCCCTTATACAGTTTATGTCAAAGCACGCGTTTTGCAAGCAAAACCAAAAACTTCGGTGTAGCTTCTCAAGCCGATTTTCCGCATAAAAAAACAAGACGATGACTAAAGGCGCGTACTCTAAAGGACAGTTTTTGAACTTAAAAAGAATATCTTATTTACTGACAAAAAAATGACAGAGAATGTAAAGTGTTCTCTGTCATTTTTTTGCTATTTTGTAGTATTATTTTTACTTTCAGCAATATTTTCTTTTTTAATTTGAATATCAAATTCAGGAAAACAAAGCAGAAAGTAATCACACTCGTCGCAACAACATTCAAAACCTTGCTCACCGTTACCCAGGCAAACGGCAGGGTTTCCCGGCGTAAGCTCAACACCGGTAATGTCTATGATCTTTTCTTGAATGTTCTTGTTCATATATCCCCCATCAGCATATAAAAAGGTGCGCCAACCGAAGTCAGCGCACCGAAAAACGCAAACTCCAATTGTCGCCAAACAAATTTAAATAGAATTAGAGTATCTCTACCATAACCATTTAAAAGGAATTTGCGTTTTTACCAAATTCTAAAAATGATTATGGCGAAAAAAGGGTATAATTATCCCATAAAGAAAAAGATACCGCTAATTCTACTATTAAATTTGTTTGGCATCTCCATTATATCACAGTTTTTGCGATTTGTAAACATATTTAGCAAAATTTTAGCCTATTACATTCCGGGGGAGGCAGGAAAAATCTCTTTACACAAGGGAGCCTTTTTTATGTTCATCTATGACTTGTCAATTTTCCTGACAAGCACTGCATTTGTGTCCACTAATGCAAAAATACGGCATACCTCTTTCGAGATATACCGTATTCCCCAAAACTGTCCTTTAGAGTACGTCACAAATGAACAAGCTTTTTTATTTGAACCCAAATCTTTTTCTGAGCTTTACAATATAAAAGGTTATCATTCTCGTCATCGCGATATCGTAGAGCACGAGGGTGAAATTAGCAAGGAGAAAATACGCGATCTCAAGGATCATTGGCTCGTTTTCTATTCCCACTACCCACTTTGTAAGCACTATGATAACAAAAATTGCTACGTTAAAGAGGACCACCTTGCACACCCACTGCCAAAGCTTTCGCGCTATTCCCCTCTCTATCTTTTCCTTGAGAACGGGATATATTCCGAAAAACGCTGCGTACATCAGAGCACCGAGCTTGTTCGGAAGCAG
>JAZNEQ010000173.1:0-7785 GCA_045588715.1 Eubacteriales bacterium
GCACCTCTCGGTGAATCAATTTTTGATGAATTTTTGTGGGGCGAGGCGCAGGGAAGTGTGGACTTTTGGGTCCGAGCCACGCAAAAAGGCGCGGAAATTGATCGTCGAGAGGCTCGTTGGTTCGAGTCCCGTTTGGTTATCGAGGACGTCGCCCCTACGGACACGAAGAATCCCGTGGGAGCTTTGCGCATTTTGGCAATACATACAAAACAGGGCGTGTGAAAATTAAAAAAAATGTGCGTTCTCCTTCTTTTTTTGGGGACGCTTTTTGTGCTATAATATAGAATTGGATAGTTATCAATCGAGAAATTTTAAAAAACAGGAGAAAAAAGCTGTGATCAGAGAAGATTTGAGAAACGTGGCGATCATCGCACACGTTGACCACGGAAAAACCACGCTTGTTGACGGGCTCTTAAAGCAGGGCGGCATTTACCGCGACAACCAGGAAACCGTGACCCGCGTGATGGACTCGGGCGACCTTGAAAAGGAAAGAGGCATCACCATCCTTGCAAAAAACACCGCGGTGCATTACAAGGACATTAAGATCAACATCATCGACACCCCCGGACACGCGGACTTTGGTGGCGAGGTGGAGCGCATTTTAAAAATGGTCAACGGCGTTATTCTTTTGGTTGACGCCGCAGAAGGTCCCATGCCCCAAACGCGCTTTGTACTTCAAAAAGCGTTGGAGCTGAACCACCGCGTGATCGTTTGTATCAACAAGATCGACAAGCCTGACGCGCGTCTTGGCGAGGTTGAGGACGAGATCCTTGAGCTTTTGATGGATCTTGGCGCCAACGACGAGCAGCTTGACAGCCCCATGCTCTACTGCTCGGGCCGTTCTGGCACGGCGACCGAGGATCCCTCCGTGGCGGGTGTGGATCTGACTCCCCTCTTTGAAAAGATCGTCAATTATATGCCCGCTCCGGGCGGTGACGAGACGGGAGACCTCCAGCTTCTCGTTTCCTCGATCGACTACAACGACTACGTAGGGCGCATCGGCATTGGACGCATCGAGCGCGGAAACGTGCGCGTGGGTCAGGAGGTCGCGGTCTGCAACTTCCACAACCCGGGCGCTGTGAAAAAAACTAAGGTCGTCTCCCTTTACCAGATCGACGGTCTTGTGCGCACTCCCGTAGAAAATGCGACCGTGGGCGACATCGTCTGCTTCTCGGGTGCGGGAGATATCACCATTGGAGATACGCTGACTACCGTCGCCTCCCCCGAGCCCTTGGAATTTGTCAAGGTCTCGGAGCCGACGATGGAAATGACCTTTATGGTCAACAACAGCCCCTTGGCCGGTAAGGAGGGTAAATTCGTTACCTCCCGTCAGCTTCGCGACAGACTTTACCGCGAGCTGCTCAAGGACGTTTCTCTTCGCGTCAGCGACGGTGACACCACCGACGAATTTCGTGTTGCGGGCAGAGGAGAGATGCACCTTTCCATCCTGCTTGAAACCATGCGCCGCGAGGGCTTTGAGCTTGCCTGCTCCAACCCCCGCGTGCTTTACAAGGAGATCGACGGTCAAAAGTGCGAGCCGATGGAACGCGTCACGCTTGACGTTCCCATGGATTACGTGGGCGTTGTGGTAGAAAAGCTCGGGCAGAGAAAGGGCGACCTTCTCTCCATGAATCCCGTAGGTAGCCGCACCCGTGTGGAATACTCCATTCCCGCGCGTTGCCTCTTCGGTTACCGCTCCGAGTTCCTTACCGCCACGCACGGCGAGGGTGTTATCAACACCATTTTCGACGGCTATGCCCCCTACCGCGGCGAGATCGCCATGAAGTTTACGGGCTCTCTCATCGCCTCCGAGGCAGGCGAGACGACCCGATACGGGCTTTACAACACGCAGGAGAGAGGACAGCTCTTCGTCGGTCCTCAGACCCAGGTGTACGAGGGCATGATCGTTGGTGAAAACCCCAAGAACGACGACATTGCGGTCAACCCCTGCAAGAAAAAGCAGCTGACCGCCATTCGAAGCGCGGGCGCCGATGAAAAGCTCCTTCTCACCCCTCCCAAGATCTTTACGCTTGAGGAAGCGATCGAGTATATCACCGACGACGATCTGATCGAGGTAACGCCCAAGTCCATCCGCTTGCGCAAAAAGATCCTCAATACCGAATTGCGTATGAAGGAAATGATGCGCCGCCGCCGCGAGATGGAAGCACAAAAGAAATAACGCATCCTCTTCGGGGCTGATTCATTCAAATGGATCAGCCCCTTTTGCATGGAATGGAGAAATTCGCTTTTGATCCGATCGTGCAAACTTTATGTCTGATATGCTAAATACAACACTCTCTCCTCTGTGTTACAATAACCATAGGGCGCAATACCGTGCCCCTCAAAAATATGATGGTTTCAGCCCAAAGTGGCGGAAAGGAAGCATGATGAAAAAAATCAGACTTGGACTTGTCGGTTGCGGTAAGATGATGGCGGCACACGTCAAGGGCATTAAATACGTTGAAAACGTGGATATCGTTGCGGTTTGCGACATTCTTCCCGACAACGCAAATGAAACCGCCGAGGAGCTCGGGCGCGACACGGGCGTCACCCCCAAGGTATTTACCAACTACCGCGATATGGTAAACGAGATCGACGCGATCATGATCGCCCTCCCCCACGACCTGCACTATGAGTGCGGTATGTTCTTTGCGCAAAACGATAAACATATTCTCATGGAAAAGCCTCTGTGCAACACCGAGGAAGAATGCATCAACCTGATCGAGGAGTGCGAAAAGAGAAATCTGAAGCTGATGTGCGCGTATCCTTGGAGATACAACCCCGCCATGCTCAAGTTTAAGGAGATCGTCGATTCGGGCGAATACGGAAAGATCATCCAGTTCTCCGCATGGACCGAGCAGCTCACGGGTGCAAACTGGACCTTTGACGACCCCCTCAACCGCCATTGGGGCATGACAAACCGTCTTGGCGGCGGTCAGCTCTTCAGCCACGGCTGTCACTACATCGACCTGTTTTTGTGGTTCCTCGGCGAGCCTGTCACGGGTGCGCACGTGGGCACCAACGTCGGCACCCCCTGGATGCTTCGCGAGGGCACGAGTGCTGTCGTTATGAAGTTTGAAAACGGAGCGGTCGGATACCACGGTGCTACCTGGGGTGCCCGCGGCACCCGCCTTGCCTACGACTTCCAGATCCAAACCGAAAAGGGCATGCTGGAGTTTGAAAACAATTCGGGCGAGATCCGTCTTTACAACGGAAGCGGCGAGCACGTTCCCAACGGCGGAAACGAAAGCCAGAGATACCAGATCCTTTGGCAGCGTGATTTTGACAACGGAAAGCACACCCAGCACGAGATCAAGCACTTTGCGGAATGCGTTCTGGAGGACAAGCAGCCCGAAACCGACGGCAGAAGTGCACTGCAGGGACTGCGCGTGATCTGGGAGCTTTACAATGCGGAGAAAAACGGTTACATGGCAAATCTCAAGGGACTTGGTTTTGGCGCAATTCAGTAATTTCTACGGCACCCCTCACCGCCGCGCACGCGGTTGGTGAGGGGTGCTTTCGCTACTTGACAAAAAGGCTTTTGTGTGCTATAATAAGCTTGATTTTTCACACT
Source organism: Eubacteriales bacterium (assembly GCA_045588715.1). GTDB lineage: Bacteria > Bacillota > Clostridia > Oscillospirales > CAG-272 > UMGS1865. The sequence goes on from JAZNEQ010000173.1 coordinate 3,575, forward strand.
TGACACGATTGAAAGGAGACGTCGAATATGAATCCAACGTATACCGTTATTGAAAACGCCAATCTCGTATTGGAGACCGGAATTTTGTGGGACGGTGCGCTTCTTATCCAAAACGGAAGGATCGTAGCGTACGGAAAGGAATCGGAATTGACAGCCCCCGCCGATGCCTATCGCATCGATGCGAAGGGCGCCTACGTCGGCCCCGGCTTTATTGACATCCACGTCCACGGCGGAAACGGATACAGCACCTGCCACAACACGAAGGACGCGGCAAAGTTCTTCCTTTCCCACGGGGCAACCTCCATTTTGGCAACCCCCGATTATTCCATGCCCTTTGATGAATTTTTAACCTCGATCAAGGAGATCAAGGCAGCGCTTCCCGAAGCCCCCAACGTGCGCGGCATGTATATGGAAGGTCCCTATATGAACCCAAAATACGGCTGCAACGCGCATAAAAATCCCTGGCGGCATCCGCTTGACCCCAAGGAATACAAAGCCCTTGTAGACGAGGCAGGCGACCTTGCGCGCGTGTGGGCGATCGCCCCCGAACGAGAGGGGCTTCTCCCCTTCCTTGAATATGCAAGAAAAGTCAACCCGAGCGTCCTCTTCGCCATAGGTCACAGCGAAGCGCTTCCCGATGAGATCCGTGCCCTCGGCGCTTACCGCCCCGCGGTGCAAACGCACTCCATGAATGCCACAGGCCGCCGTCCCGTAGGAGGCGGACTGCGCGCTTACGGTCCCGATGAATACTGCTGGAAGGATCCCGAGATCTACACCGAAATGATCAGTGACTCGCTGGGAATTCACGTCAACCGCGATATGCAGCAGCTTCTCATCCATACCAAAGGGATCCACCGCGTGATCCTGATCACCGATTCCACCGTCGCCGACAGCCCCAATCCCCCCGAATACGCACACGTGCCCGATCTCAACTACGACGACCGCGGCGGCATTGCGGGCAGCAAGATCACGATGGACCAGGCTTGTAAAAACGTGATGACGCACACCAACTGCGGCATTGCGCAGGCGTTTATTATGGCATCTCTCAACCCCGCGCGCCTGCTTGGAATGCAAAACGAGCGCGGCTCGATCGCCGTTGGTAAAATTGCGGATCTTGTATTTGTAGACGACCGCTTCACCGTCGGGGACGTTATGCTTGGCGGCGAAATTTGCAAATTTTAATAAAAAAGCGAGGAATACAGTATGAACACCTTTAAAGTAGGCTATGCCTCCGTAAATATCAACCCGCCATTGGGCATTGGCGTCAGCGGCTATTACGTTCCGAGATTTGCCAAGGGGATCCTTGACGACCTTGAGGTCGCCGCCCTGGTTTTGACGCTGGGCGACAAAAAGATCGCCCTCCTCTCGGTGGACGCTTGCGGCGTTGACGAATGCTTGGTAGAGGATTACACCAAAGCCATCGAAAAGGCAACGGGGATCCCCAAGGAAAACGTTTTTCTTTCCGCGACCCACACCCACACGGGCGGACTTTTGGTTCCTACCGAGGCGTTTGCGGCAGACGAGGACGTTATTCACCGCTACGGCGCGTTCGTCGGTGAGCGTGTGGTAGATGCCGTCACCTTAGCCCTTGCCGATGCAACCGACGCCACCATGGGATACTGCGTAGGCTACGCCCCCGAGCGCGTGGCATACATCCGCCGCTATAAAATGAAGGACGGCTCCACCTGGACCTGTCCCCCTATCAACGACCCCAACATCGACCATCCCATAGGAGAATTGGATCAGCGCGTTAACGTCTTGCGCTTTGACAGAGCGGGCGCCCCCTCCGTAGCGCTTGTCAACTACGGGCTTCATGCCGACACCATCAACGGCGACCTCCTCTCCCCCGACTGGCCCGGCTGGATGAAAAAGACGCTGGATAAGGCGCTTGACGGCGTGAAATCCATCTTCTTCAACGGCGCCGAGGGCGACGTCGGAAGCACCAACGTTCACCCCCGTCCCGGTGACATGAACGACACCGAGATCAGCTTTGACAACGAAATGAAGAGCCCCGGCATGGCGCGCTTTATCGGCAGAGCCATCGCGGGAACGGTGCTTCAGGTTTGGGACAAGGTCGCTTACGTTCCCGTAGACGATATCGACATCATCAAAAAGAAGATTCCTGTCCCCGCAAATCTCCCCGCGCCCGAGGATCTGCCCCGTGCGCACGAATATAAGGACCTGCACGACGCGGGTAGAGACGATCTCATCCCCTTTACCGCCATGGAGTTGACCACGGTGGTGGCAGAGGCGCTTCGTATGTGCCGACTTGAAAACGGCCCCGAAAACTTTATGCTCCCCTTAACGGGTGTAAAGATCGGAAACGTTGCCATGCTGGGCATCCCCGGCGAGCCCTTTACCGACATCGGTGTCGGCATTAAGGAAGCCGCAGGCTGGGATCTCGTTCTTCCCTGTGCGCTTACCAACGGAAACGAGGGATACTTCCCCGTACAGTCGGCATACGACGAGGGCGGCTACGAGGCGCGCACCTCACCCTACCGTGCAGGCGTTGCCGAAACCTTCATTCGCGAAGGAAAAGCAATTCTTGACGAATTGAGAAAGTGAAAGTATATAAATGTATAAAAAAGGAAGTCCCTAATGCCGTGGCATTGGGGGCTTCTTTTTTGAAAATTGTTCTTGACAGTTTACGGAATGCATCCATTGATTGCTCTCCAAACAAAGAAAAGCAGGTTTGCAACCAAAACGCCAAAAGAAATTCCTACTACCGTTTTCTTTTGCTTGAAAAGGCGGGTGTGAATCATCAACCATATCGCAACACCAAGCGGCAACGCCAAAGGGTGATACTGCAAATATCCCTTGATATCCAAGCACAAAAGCGATATGATAGCTCGCGTTCCCCCGCACCCTGGACACGGGAGCCCAAATAAAAATTTTGAGGGACAACCGATCTCAAAAATCGTTATCAAGAGAATATACGTGCAAATAACGGTGAAATATATAGCGTGCCAAACCAGAATTTTTCTTTTTGCACCAATCAAAGCAGCGTCATCATCGCATTAAAATTCTGTTCTTTGACCTTTTTTTGAATCGAGCACCAGTCAATGATAGTCAATACACCGCAGCAGCCACACGTCAACAGCTTGAGAATGCCCATGCCAGTATCCTTCATCATAAAACGGTCAACGCCCCAAGCTCCCAGGAAGAGCGAAATCAAAAGCATTGTTGTAGGATCTTTCAACTCTATGGCAGATACCATCATAAATCTTGACTCGTCGATTGCATACAGCTTTTCACGCAGAAATACAACCTTTTCAGCGGGAAAATATTTTTGATTGGACATCAAAAACATATCTACCTTTTGTCGGTCTACGTAAACCTTTTCTGCCTGAGCCTCGTAATTTTCTGTCATTTTTACGTCTCCTTCATTGTTTTTTAACAAATTTCATAATTCTGTTTTGGAATTATATATTTATTATAATTCTGTTATGGAATTTTGTCAATAGTTTTTTAGGATATAATTCTAAAAAAGAATGAAAAAGGACAAAAAATATGAAAATTCGAAAAAAAGAATACGGCAACGTAAATATGGTAGGTAAAAACATTGAAAAGCTGAGAAAGGCGCGCGGGCTTAAGCAGCACGAGTTTATTGCAAAGATCCAAGTTATGGGATGTGACATCAACCCAACCAGCTATTCAAAATTGGAGGGACAAGTACGCATTGCCACCGATAAAGAAATTTTCGCAATTGCAAAAATTTTGGGTGTTCCCATGGAAAAATTATTTGAAGACAGCGAAGAAAGTGACGATTAACGAATTAAAAAACGAAACCCGTAGCGAAACGAAAAAGGTTATTGCAAAATACTTTTGTTTGTATCTGCAATAACCTTTTTATTTTTTAATTTGAAATGCGCAAATTACGAAAATGACGGAAGGAGCCTGCGTGACTAAGGCATAGTACTTTTATGCACGCGCTCTCCCTCACCCGACTACGTCGCGAGCTCCCTCCCGGAGCGAGCCTTATTGTTACGCGCTCTCCCATGCCTCCTCTGGGAGGGAGGTGGCATTTTCGCAAGAAAATGACGTCGGTTGATTTTCGTCGTGGCGAAAATGAAACTTGTCAAGATTAGTAGACAAATTAAAGAGTTAATTTTTTCAAACATTCATTGGGGGTAAGATAGCCAATACCTGAATGAATTCGATCAGAGTTGTAGTATAGTTCAAAATATTTAACCAAAACTCTGCTTGCTTCC
>JAZNEQ010000174.1:0-6657 GCA_045588715.1 Eubacteriales bacterium
TCGCACCTCTCGGTGAATCAATTTTTGATGAATTTTTGTGGGGCGAGGCGCAGGAAAGTGTGGACTTTTGGGTCCGAGCCACGCAAAAAGGCGCGGAAATTGATCGTCGAGAGGCTCGTTGGTTCGAGTCCCGTTTGGTTATCAAAAGCGCTTGTTTGGTATCAAAACCTCATTGATTCGAATCCCGTTTGGTTATCATTGTTACACATGAAAACGATATGGGCGACGCACATTAATATCAGCAAAAGGGGCAGGCTCAAAAGACACGTGAGCCGCCCCTTATCATTGCAATGACAAATTCCGGCAGGCTTTGAGGGAGTTCCTCCGATCCTTCTTTGCCGCCTCTATATAAAGAAAGGTAGAAATGATGAAAAAACGAATTTGGAAGCTTCTCAGCTTCTCTCTCCTCATCTGCGGTATCCTTTTTGGCTCCCAAACGGCACCTCTTGCGGCAGAAACTTCCGAAAAGGAGATCGCTTTTCCTATGAGCCATGAAATCACCGTCTCTGCGGATACCGTCACGGACTTCGATCATGACCTCTTATTTACAGAATCCTCCCTCCCCACCATCGCTCCCGAAGCATTGCGCGACCTTTCGGTATACCCCGGCGGGATGCCCTTTGGCGTAAAATTTTACACAGACGGTGTAACTGTCGTTGGGTTTTGCGACGTGGAAACAGAAAAAGGAAAGGTCAATCCGGCAGCTGCGGCAGGACTCAAGCCCAAGGATATGATCATAAAGATCAACGGCGACCCTCTGATCAGTGCCGCGGATCTCACCTCCCGCATCGAATCCTCGGGCGGTACCGAGCTGCGTTTGCTTTGCCGCCGCGCAGGGCACGAATTTGAAACCATCCTAAAACCTGCCTACTGCCCCGGCGAATCGCGTTATAAAACGGGCATTTGGGTGCGCGACAGTGGGGCAGGCATTGGAACCGTTACCTTTATCCTTCCCGACACGGGCACCTTTGCGGGTCTTGGGCACGGCATTTGCGACTCCGAAACAGGCGCCCTGGTTCCCATGAAACGTGGGAGCGTATCCGACGTTACGATCTCTGCAGTAGTCAAAGGACAAGCAGGTGACCCGGGAGAGCTCAAAGGCTATTTCAATGCGGGCAAGGTAGGCTCTCTCCTTGGAAACTCCTCCTGCGGCGTATGGGGAATGTTTTCCGAGGTTCCCGAGATAGAAGGCGAGCCGCTTCCCGTAGGACTGCGCGACGAGATCGAGGAAGGTGATGCATATATCCTTTGCACACTCGATACCAACAAAATCGGCAAATATGCCGTAAGGATCTCCAATATCAACCGTGATGCAACGGGCTCCAAATGCTACACCGTCACAGTCACCGATCCCAAGCTTCTTGCTGCCACAGGGGGGATCGTTCAAGGAATGTCGGGCTCTCCCATCATTCAAAACGGAAAGATCGTGGGAGCCATCACCCACGTCCTGATCAACGACCCCACTACGGGCTACGGGATCTTTCTTGAAAATATGCTGGTCAATCTGCCTCTGTTGGCAAGGTAAAGAAAAAGGCAATATCATTCCGATACAAAAATCGGTTTGATATTGCCTTTTTATGCATTCCCATTTGAAATCACTTGACTTAAAAAGAAGTTGTGCTATAATAAAAGTGTGATCCTTCGGCAAAAAACGCCGATGATGTTTTTTATATTTTTTCTTACATTCATAATGCTTCTAAAAAAGAATAAGGGGATGTTTTTATGTTTACAAACGTTAAAAAATATCTGGATGAATTCGAACGACTCGGCATTCCGGGATTTGACATTTCAGTATGGCACCGCGGGAAAGAGATCTTCCGCGAAATGCGCGGTGTTTCGGATGAAAACGGAACCCCCATGACAGGAAGGGAGCGATACAACATTTATTCCTGCTCCAAGGTCATTACCTGCACCGCAGCTATGCTCCTGATTGAGGAAGGAAAGCTTCGCCTTGAAGACGAAGTGGCACTCTATCTCCCCGTTTTTTCAGATATGCAGGTCAAACACGCGGGGGGGCTTGTCAAAGCAGAAAAGCATATTACGATCTTTCATCTTTTTACCATGACGGCAGGACTGAATTACGACTGTGAAAGCGATGCCATCGTAAAAGGGCGCATGGAAACCGAAGGAAAAGCTCCCACGGTGGAAATGATGAAATACATCGCCGAAATGCCTTTGGAATTTGAGCCGGGAAAAACCTGGAACTACTCCCTTTGCCACGACGTTCTCGCGGCAGTCGTTGAGGTTGTCAGCGGAATGAGATTCGGTGAGTTTGTCAAGTCGCGTATTTTCGATCCTCTGGGGATGACCCACTCCACCTTTCTCTTGCCCGAGGAAGAGCTCCCCTCCTTAATAGATCAATACCGTTTTGAAGAAAACCGATTTTGCAACGTAGGAAAAGAAATTCAAATATATAAGCTCGGGTCTCTTTATGAAAGCGGCGGTGCCGGTGCCATCAGCACCGTAGACGACTACGTTCGCTTTTTGGAAGGGCTTCGCACACATCGCTTGATCGGTGAAGAAGCACTTGCCATGATGCGAAAAGACTGCTTGAGCGAGGAACAAAGAAAAGACTGCTGGGTTCCCTTGGGCTACGGCTACGGTCTTGGCGTGCGCACGCCGCGTGCCGGATTCGCCCGCACCGATTTTGGATGGGGAGGCGCGGCAGGCGCCTTCCTGGCGATCATTCCTGACTGTGAGATCAGCATTTATTACGCACAGCACGTGCTTGGATCCCCAAACCGTGATCTGAGAAAAGATCTTGCCGAAGCAGTTAAACAGGATCTCGGTTACGCCGCTTTTGAGGAAAGCATGCGGCAAGGTTCGGGAAGCACCTTGGCATAATACCTCTCCCAATTCGTTTTATTTCTGAATAAATATCCCCCCGAAACGCTCATTTTGGGCGGGATACTGACCAACATATGTATGTGGTCGGGGCATACCTCTCCTTCTATTATCTCTCCTCCTTTCCATTGGCAGAGTTGGCGGAGTATTTCTCGTATCTCTAATCGCTTCTCGGCGAAAAATACTTTTCGCCTATATTTTGGCGCAAATACAATATGGTACTTGCAATTCCACTTCGTATGTGCTAAACTATTATTGTCTATGGGTACATTTTTCATAGATAAATCCTCCAAATATGTTTCTTAGTTTTGACTGGCAGGTCAAACTAATTATATCATATTTGGAGGATTTCTTCTCACCGGTCAACCTTTATTGAAAGCATTCCAAAAAACGGTTGCTATTGCCTTTTTTTAATAATCCCTTGGCGAAACGCCAATGCGTTTGGAAAACTCCCTTGAAAAATGGCAGGGCTCGCTGTATCCGCAAAGTGTTGCGACCTCTGTCACAGAAAAACCTCCGGCACGCAAAAGGCTCTTTGCATACTCGATTCTTTTTTGTATGATGTATTCCTTGGGGGAAGCTCCAACCGCACCCAAAAACAGCCGCCTGAGATAGACCTCACTGATTCCGCACAGCAACGCAAGTTCCGAAACGCTCAGACCGGGATCGTTAAAGCTTTGATTGATCTTTTCAAGTGCCGGGGAAATGAGAGACACCTGTGTTCCCGGCACGTAACTTCGTTGCTGCTCCTTTTGCCCCCGACAGATCGCATCGTAGACTGCCCGCATGGCAACGGCATGCTTGGCGCTGTCGTTGCTTTGCCACGCATCTGCTGCCGCCTTAAAATTCCGCAAAAGCGGATCGACGTTTCTCAGGGTTACACAAAAGGGATCGTCCTCGATACGGGCTTGAAAATTGATGGCGTAGCAAATGCCGTCGCGAAGAGTATCCACACGATACGACGTTCCTTTCGGTAAATAAAACAGGCTGTTCCCCTCGGTCCGCAGTACACGCCCATCGTCAAAGTAATAAATTCTGACACTCTCCGCATCGTTCAGAACAAAGCCTTGATAGGGGCGTTCTTTATGGGTACGCCCTCCCGTATGCGGGATCACGCGCATCGCGAAGCAAATTTTCTCAACGGTTACGCTGTTCCATTTTTCATTCATCCCCATCACCTCACGTATATTTTACAATATTGTTTCGGTTTCGTCAAGTATTTCGGTTTGTTTATTTACAAAAAAAACATACGGTGATACCATGTCATTAAAGAGCTTAAGGAGGGTATTCCAATGAAATATATCAAACCGCAAGACTACGATTATATTACGAAGAAGTACGCAAGCGACCGATTTTCCCGCAATGATGCGTTTTTTTCTGATGAAAGTGGCATGAATGGCGAGGAGATCCTTGCAGGCATCTTTAAAAACGACGTGCAATATGAGCACCTTCCCCACCCGATCCGAAAAGCACGGGCGATGGAATATGTTTTGAAAAATACAAGAATCAGATGCGACGAAAGAGATATTTTCCCCGCGATCAATATGATCGACCGCCCCTTGGAAAAGACCCTGATCACCCGGTGGCAGGACGAGATCTTTAAGGAGGTGATCCCCGAGGTTGAAAATCGCCGTGCACAGTTAGAAATCGACGGCATCGTAACGATCTGGCCGGATTACGATCACAGCGTCCCCGTGTGGGATCGTCTGTTCACGCTCGGCTTTACGGGAATCCTTTCGGAAAGTGAAAAGGCACGTGCTGCCAAGGATCTGACACAAGAGGAGGACGCCTTTTTCGAAGGGATCAAAATCACCTATGAAGCACTCCTCGCATTTCTTGAGCGTCTGTACGATGCATCTCCTACGGATAAAATGAGAAACGCCCTGAACACACTTCGTCACGGCGCTCCGAAAACCTTTTATGACGCTCTGCTTTTGTCCTATATTTACTTTATGATCAGCGAGCACGTGGATTGCCTGCAAGTACGCTCCCTTTCCTGCTTCGATAAATCATTTTATCGTTTTTATGAAAGCGATCTCAAAAGCGGTGTAACAGAGGAAGAGATCCGAACCGATCTTGCATATTACTTCCTGCAATTCACGGCAATCGGGAACTATTGGAATCAACCCGTATATCTGGGCGGAGAGCACGCCGACGGCTCGACGGTTACCAATGAGCTTTCCTACCTGTTCCTCGACGTTTACGATCAAATGAATATCTATAACCCTAAGATTCAGATCAAGGTCTGTGAATCTACTCCAAAGCGCTTTTTGCTCAAAGCCCTTGACATGATCCGCCGTGGGCACAACTGCATCGTGTTCGTTTCCGATAGGACGATGCGCAAAGCTCTGGAGCGTGGGGGTGCTTCTCCCGATGAAGCACGCACCTGCAACGTCACGGGGTGTTATGAATACAGCGTACAGGGCGCTTATGGCACCGGAATGAACTATCTCAATATGCTAAAACCGTTGGAATATGCACTCCACAAGGGGTGCGACGGTGTAACGGGGGTATTTTCCGGAGAAGCAAGCCCCGCTCCCTCTCAATATACGAGCTTTGAATCACTGTATGCCGAGTACAAGCGCCATCTGCTCCGCTTGATCAACCTTACGGTGGAAACGGTCAACGGATATGAGGCGTATTTAGCGCACATCAATCCCCTTTCTTTGCTTTCCGCCACCTTCCCCAGCTGTCTTGAAAAAGCAAAGGATGCCATCGGCGGCGGCGCTCGCCATAATAACTCCGGGCTTCTGTTTGGATTTCTTGCCGATATCGTCGACTCTCTTACCATGATCCGCAAATACGTTTACGAAAAAAAGGTACTCACCCTTGAAGAGCTGATAGGGATCCTCGACAAAAACTACGAGGGTGCCGAGACGCTCCGCCAAAGATTGCTTGCCGACCCGGAAAAATACGGAAACAACAAAGATCGCCCCGATGAGATTGCCGTAGATCTCGTTGATTTTATCATAGAAAATCTGTTCGGTAGACCCAATGCCCGCACAGGCAAATGGTCCTGCGGCTTCCACGTAGCGAGAATGTCCTACACGCAGGGAGCCTTGACCGCAGCCTCCCCGAACGGAAGACGCCTTGGTGAGGAGCTTTCCAAGAACCTTTCCGCCTCTATGGGACAAAACCGAGAGGGTGCAACGGCGGCGATCCTGTCCGTCACCAAGCTCGGCGCGGACAGATTTGCCGGCGACGCCTCGTTGGATCTCGGCTTGCTTCCCTCGGCGGTCTCGGGGGAGGACGGTCTGGAAGCCATGTACGGGCTTTTGATGACCTTCGCCCGCCGTCACGGTCACGCAATGCACATCAACGTTTTCAATGCCGAAACACTCCGCGACGCACAGGCGCATCCCGAAAAATATCAGGATCTGCAGATCCGCGTCTGTGGCTGGAACGTGCTTTGGAATAACATTGTAAAGGAAGAACAAGACGCATTTATCCGCCAAGCAGAGGCGCTCGTATGATGAAATCATTCTTGTTGCTCGGTCAATCCAATATGGCTGGCAGAGGAGACTTTGGCGAGGTCCCCGAAATTTTAAACGACCGTTGCTATATGCAAAGAAACGGAAGATGGGTATCCATGAGCGAACCGATCAATCCCGACAGGCATCTTTTCGGCGCTTTTCACAGCGGCGTTGGGCTATCCGCCAGCTTTGCAGATGAGTAACCAAACGGGATTCGAACCAATGAGGTTTTGAGAGGCAAACGATTGGATTAACTGCGTCAAAAAGACTCGCAATATCTTATATCGCCTTTTTTCCTTGTTTCTCCGAACCGTTTGCTCTCTCAAAACTGCTTCGCACC
>JAZNEQ010000175.1:0-12388 GCA_045588715.1 Eubacteriales bacterium
CCACTAAATTTCTTGAAAAGCAAGGATTAACCGTTTCTTAGGTTTTGCTTTTTGTCTTTCTCCTTGCAAAAAATTTGATTTATTGCAAGGCTTTTTGGTTATGCCTTCATTCGGATGGGATAAACATTACTTTCACGCTAAATCCTCCTATTTTTTAAACCGCCGTGGCGGAAATCCGGTTTGTAGTTTTGAGTACTGTTCCTCTGCTGCCTCTGTAAAGGCATCCTCGTTTTCTTTTTGTGAGATGATGGCGGGAGGAATGTGCTCCTGGATTTTTTGGATGCGCTCGATAAGAAGCTCCACCTCGGTTTTAGGGGTGCCTGTTTTATCAAGGTGCTCCACAGGGGCAAGATCTTCAAGTCGGTCGGAGTAGGAATGGGAAAGGTAAAGGGAAAGCTTTGCGGCGGCAGGTCCTACCAGCTCGTAAAGGATGCTGGAGGCGAGAATGATGGTTTCAAGCGCAATCCCTATGTCGCCGCCCAAAGTACGTGCTCCCAAAGCAGCAAGACCGATGGCAACGCCTGCCTGTGGGATCAAGGCAAGTCCTATATAATTGCGCACACTTTTTTCTTTTTTTGCAGCCATGCATCCAAAAAACGCGCCTGTGTACTTTGCGGCAATGCGAACGGCAAAGTAGAGAATCCCCACAACGATCAAGGGGACGCTTCCAATCGATCCTACTGTCGAGAAAAGTGCGTCAAGACGGAAATTAAGGCTGGAACGCACAAAGAAGAGGAGGAGCAAAGGAGGACTGAAATAGTTAAGCTGCTTGAATAGCTTTTCGTCGTTGGTCAGATTGATATAGACTGTGCCCATGGACATACATCCAAGTAAGGGGGAAATGTCCAAGAGGGTGCAAATGCCGCAAAAAGCAAACAGAAGCGCGAGAGATACGATCAAGCGGTTGTCGTTCGAGCGCTTTTGGGTTAAGAGTCCCTTCATAAAAAAGCCGAACACGCCGCCTAAAAGCATGGTAGCAAGATTGGTAAGAAGAGGAAGAAAAATATCAAGCGGCTCGATCGCCTCGCCCGAATTGTAAGCGACAGCCAGAGAAATGGCAATGCTGTAGGCAAGGAGGGCAATGATATTGTCAACGGCAACCACTTGCAGCAGCGTATTGACAAAATCGCCGTGCGCCCCCGTTTGCTTGATGGTCATCATGGTAGAAGCCGAGGCTGTCGCGGCGGCAAGTGCCGAGAGCACGATAGAAAAGGCGAACTGAAGTCGCAAAATAAAAAAAGCAAGCACGAAGATCGCAAGAGAGGCGGCAAGTGCCTCAAATACCGTGATCAAGAGCACGCGTGCGCCGTTCTTTTTAAGTACGGAAACCCTGAAAAATTCGCCTGTGCTAAAGGCAATTAAGGAAAGCGCAATATCCGAAAGAAAATCCATCCCCGAGATCACCGTGGTGGGGACGAGATTGAGACAGTAAGGACCCAAAAGAATTCCCGTAATGATGTATGCCGTTACGTTGGGAAGATGCAACAGCTTGGTAAGCCGTGTCATGGCAAACCCGAAGAAAAGCATAAATGCGATCGAAATAATGACCGAGGCTGTAGGGGTCATATTTCCCAAAAAATTGTGAATCGCCGAGAGCATGGCGTCTCCTTTCCTAGTGTGATCCGTAAAGTATAGCATAGTTTATGATAAAAGTCAAGAGCGCGTTCTAAAAAACAGCGACTGATATTGACTTTTTCTATCTTTGGGTGTATAATGTGCCTGTTTGTGTTTTTGAGAGGAGTTGAGAATGTGGAAATCTTTTCTGCCACGCTTGGACAAACGATCTATCTGTTTGTTCTGATTCTGATTGGCTTTTTGTTGACAAGGTGGAAGCTTTTGCCCGAGGGGACGGCAAAAATTCTTGCAAAGCTTGAAAACATGCTTTTTATTCCGGCACTGATGCTAAAGACCTTTATGAACGATTTTACGGTTGACCGCCTTGGAAATTCTGGGATCTTGTTTCTTTTTAGCTCCGTGCTTCTCTGTATAATCGTTCCCATGGCGATCCTTATTTCCAAGCTCTTAACGCGGGAATCCTTTACACGGAATATTTTTACCTACGGGCTTTGCTTTGCTAATTTCGGTTACATGGGGATCACCGTGGTTGCGGCAGTTTTTTCGATGTACGCGGCCGACTATCTGATCTTTGTTATGCCGCTGTATCTCCTGATCTATATTTGGGCGGTTCCCGCACTTTTGATGAACGATGGGAAAACGACCGTAAAGCAAAAGCTGAAGGCGCTTTTAAATCCCATGTTTGCGGGTGTATTCCTTGGAATGGTATTTGGAATTACCTTTTCCGCCTTTCCGCCGTTTGATCTGCCGGCGTTTCTGCTTCCTCCCGTAACCGCGCTGGATACGTGTATCGAGGCGCTGAAGAACTGTATGTCTCCCGTTGCAATGCTTCTTACCGGTATTACCGTTGCAGATCTCGATTTAAAAAAGACCTTTACCAATTTAAGCATTTATACCGTGACCGTGATCCGTCTGCTCGTCATCCCTCTCGTCTTTTTGGCGCTTTTGCGCTTTGTGCCTTCGCTTTTCGGAATGACGATCCCCGAAAATATGATGGTCTGCACGGTTGCCTCGCTTGCAATGCCCTTGGGGCTCAATACCGTGGTCATTCCCAGTGCCTACGGGCGCGACGTTTCGGTTGCAGCAGGAATGGCGCTTGTCTCCCATCTTTTGGGATGTATCACTATCCCCTTGGTATTTATGTTGCTCTAAAAAATAAAAAGACCAATCGGACACCTGCCAGACTTACGGGTGTCCGATTTGTTTATAGCATATTTATTCGCGGTAGGGATGTTCGTCGGCGATAGCGCGCATGGAGTCGATGACCGCACGGGGATCCTCAGCAAGAAAAATTGCAGAGCCGGCAACAATGACGTTGGCACCTGCCTCGGTGGCAAGAGAAACGTTTTCGGGCTTGAGTCCGCCGTCAACCTCAATGTCAAAGTGAAGTCCGTGCTCCTTTTCGTACTTTCTAAGGGCTCGTACCTTTTCAAGCGTTTCGGGAATGAGCGATTGACCGCCAAATCCGGGAACCACCGTCATGATCAGTACCATGTCTACGCTGTCAAGGTAAGGATAAAGCTTTTCCACAGGGGTTGCGGGGGAGATAGAGATGGAGGTCTTGATCCCCTTGGAGCGGATACGGGCAAGTGCTTCTTCAGGGTGCTCGCAGCTTTCCTCGTGGATGGTGATGATGTCTGCGCCCGCCTTTGCAAAGTCGTCGATATAACGAATGGGATCGTTGATCATCAGATGTACGTCGAAAATCAGCTTGGAGTGAGGGCGGATACAGGAGATCACGGGTGCGCCAAAGCTCATGTTGGGGACAAAAGCGCCGTCCATGACGTCGAGATGTAAATAATCGGCACCCGCGTCCTCAATACGCTGGATGCTTGTAGCAAGATCTGCAAAATCTGCGGAGAGCAGAGAAGGGGAAATGTGGATCATAGTCAATATAGGTTCCTTTCCGAAAAAATAACGCGTCGGTGCTTTTTTGACAAAAAGCGAGCCCGATGAATAGAATATAACAGAATCAAAAACACGCGTACGTGCGGCGGCAGGGAAGTAGGAAAAGAACGGATGTCAGATCAATTTTGCCGCAGGCAACGTATGCATTTTATAGATCATTCCAAAAAGAGAAGAGAAACCGCATGGGCGGAAATCCCAAGTTTTTCTCCCGTAAAGCCCAAGTGCTCCTCCGTGGTGGCCTTTACGCTGACACGGTCGGGAGAAACGTGAAGAGCATTGGCAACGTTTTCCCTCATTTTTTCAATATACGGGGCAAGCTTTGGTGCTTGCGCGATCACCGTTGCGTCGACGTTACCCACCTTCCAACCCATTGCGTGCACGAGAGAATAAACCTCCGACAAAAGGGAAAGGCTGTCAGCACCCTTGTATTTTGGGTCGGTATCGGGAAAATGCTTTCCAATATCGCCAAGTGCCAAGGCTCCCAAAAGGGAGTCTGCGATCGCGTGAAGAAGCACGTCTGCATCGGAATGTCCGAGAAGCCCTGTGGTGTGCGGAATTTCCACACCACCAAGAATGAGCTGCCTTTCCGGAACCAGACGGTGCACGTCATAACCGTGACCGATACGTAGATCCTTCATCATTCGCGGTTTCTGTAATCAAGGATCGCTTGTGCCAAGGGGAGATCCATGGGAGTGGTGATTTTGATATTGGCGCGGCCACACTCAACAAGACGCACGCGGTATCCTAAATGCTCGATCAGGGAGGCGTCGTCGGTTCCCGTAAATTGATCCGTTTCCGCCTTTACAAGTGCGGCACGGTAAAGGGAGGTGTTAAATACTTGAGGAGTTTGTGCTTGCCAAAGGTTGGTGCGGTCCACGGTCTCGCGCACAGAGCCGGCGACCGTTGCGCGCTTCATAGTATCGTCTACCAAATGCGCGGCACAGGCAGCCTTGTAGTGATATGCCATCAGGCATACCTTGGCGATCTGCGCGGGGGTGGTAAGGCAACGCGCGCCGTCAACGATCGCAACGTATTTTGCCTCTGCCCCAAGCTTGGACATGCCTCGCTTTGCAGAATCCTGACGGGTCTTTCCGCCCGTTACCAGGTGCTTGAGCTTGGTAATACCGTATTTGTCACGCATTTCGATCACTGCGTTAAAATCTTCTTTTTTTGTGACAACAACGATCTCGCGGATCAAGGGACATTTCTGATACGCGATGAGGGTGTGGGCAAGGACGGGAATTCCGTTAAGACGGTAAAGCTGTTTGTTGATCTCTCCCATACGGGTGGAGCTTCCGGCGGCGAGAATGATCGCAGAGGTATAGCTTTCGGGGAGATAATCCGCAATGGTGTCTGCTACGTTTTGAAGATCCTGCTGTTTCATGCGTAAGAGGTTCCTTTCTCAAAAAATATTTGTGGGCTCAGGCGTTGAATTCATCGTTTTCGATGGCGGTGATCATATCAACGCGGCGTTGATGCTTTCCGCCTTCAAATTCGGCATCAATAAAATTGTCAACAAGATCGCAAGCCAGTCCCATGCCAACGACACGCTCGCCAAAACAGAGAACGTTTGCGTTGTTGTGCATACGGGTAAGCCTTGCGCTGAAGGTGTCGGAGCAAGCGGCAGCACGGATCCCGCGGTGCTTGTTGGCTGCCATGGACATACCGATGCCGGTTCCGCAAATGAGAATGCCAAGCTCGGTGACACCCTCCTGTACGTTTTTACATACGGCATGTGCGAAGGTGGGGTAATCACAGCTCTCGGGGGAATCGGTTCCCACGTCGATGACCTCAATGCCACGCTCCACGAGATGGGCGACCACCTTCTTTTTTAATTCAAATGCGGCGTGGTCACAGCCTACGGTGATTTTTTTGATTTCCATTTTTTATCCCCTTCTTAAATACCGGTATCCTTTTTCATACGCTCTGCACGCTCACGCTCCGCCTGAGAAAGGCGCAGATAGCTGGGGGATAGGGAGACGTCTGAAAAGAGTGCTTCCGGCGATTTTGTAAGTGTATTTTTTGCAACCTGCGCTACGGAATAGGCAGATTGATTGCGCAACCGCTGCGGGACGGAAACGGAGGGGTGCGTAAGCCCCTTTTGTGTGACGTCATATCCATCGCCTACAAGCCGTACAGGTTCATTATAGGAAAGGAGTATTTTGTCCAGATCCTCGATTGAAATGGCGCTGTCGGGCATCAGTCTTGTCAAGAGCCCGTTTTCCGCACGGAAAAGCGCCGTGTATACCTGACCTCTTCTTGCATTCATGACAGGACATATCAGTCCGTCGCACGCCAAAAGATTATATGCCAGTGCCTCCAGCGTTGAAACGCCGATGCAAGGTTTTTCGGTGCCAAAGGCAAGCCCCTTAACGGTTGCTACTCCAATGCGGACCCCCGTGAAAGAGCCCGGTCCCTTTGAAACGGCAAAGAGATCAACGTCGTCGGTGCTGAGGTTGAGTTGAGAGAGAAGAAACTGCGCTGACGGTAGCAGCGTTTCGCTGTGCGTGTTACCGTTGTTGAGGGTCAATTCTCCCAAAACCGTTTCGTCCTCGCAAAGTGCGACGGAGGCAACGATTGCCGATGAGTCAAAAGCCAGGATCTTCATACAGAGCCCTCCCGAATGGGTTTAATCGTTATTTTTCTGGATGCCGCGTTTTCGGGATCGTTTTTCTCAATTCGGACGGAAATACGCTCTCCCGGCAGAAAATCCTCGATTTTTTCGCTCCATTCCGTAAGACAAATGCCGCGGCGGCAAAGATAATCGTCAAAGCCGATAGAAAGAAGGTCGTCCTCCGATTCGATGCGGTACATATCAAAATGAAAGACCGAGAGTGGGGAGGCGCGATATTCGTTTACAATGGCAAAGGTGGGGGAGCGAACGAGGGCGGTGGGAGAAATGAAGGAGGTAAAGCCGCGCACAAAGGCGGTTTTGCCAACGCCGAGATCGCCGTAAAGAGACACGAAGCGGGGAAGCGCCGTATCAGAGAGGATTGCTTGTGCAAGACGTCGACCGCATTCCTCCGTTTCCTCGGTGGATAGGGTATATACAATTGTCAAGTCTTCCATATCTATCCTCCGCCAGAATTTATCTACACCTTATTTATACCTTATTTATATCAGTATAACATAAATTGCGCGTTTTGTAAAGTACCGACGCGCAATTCTTTTTTAATCCTTTTTTCCTTTTTTCTTGCTGTCCCTGTAGTCGGGAACACTTTGTCTGGATCCGTCGGGATACTGGATCACGGTGTTTTCAAGAATTCCCGTAAAGCTTGCTCGAAACTCGCGGATATACTCGGCTCGAAGCGCCTTTTGCTCGGCAAGTTCTTCTTCGGAGAGCGCCTCTGCTTTGGATTTTTTTGCAAGGAAATTGATACGTTCCAGCTTTTCTTTTTCCATGATATTTACCTCTTGCTTTCTATCAAAAAAATAGTACCGACGTCAATGGGGCGGGACTCCCCGAGGGAAACGAGACGAAAGCCGTGCCGCCGGCAAAAGCTTTGCATTTCATCTCCTTTTTCATATTGCGAAAGAGCGCCGCAAAAAAAGATCGTGTCTGTATTTTGGTAAGGCGCAAAGCTTGTACAACCACCGACAAAGCCGTAAGGATAGCCTTCGAGGTGAATGTTTCCGGGTGGGAGTAAAAGAACGTCAATTCCGTGGGTCTTGGCAGCAGTTGCGATCGATACGTCCGACGTCATAAGCGCATGTGTTCCTACGGGAACGACCGAGCATTTTGCGTAACCCTGGCGTACGGGAATCACCTTAAAATCGGGGTGATAGACAAGCTCCGCGGCAGTTGCGTCGGGACGGCAAAAGAGAAGCCCGCCAACCGGGGCGGCATTGAGAAGCACGTCCTCGGGATAGGCTTTTCCCACTTCCCGCAAGACGGTCCGAATGGGGAGAAACGTGCGTGCGGAGATCTCGTTTAGCTCCTTTTGCGCGACCTTTAAATAAGTTTCGGTACAAAAAATCGCATCCGATGAAAAAAAGAGCAGCATATCGGGATGCGAATTGACGGGAGGAGGGAGATGAGGATGCGGTGGCAAGCGCAACGTTTGATATCCTGCATCACGGAGCGCTTTTTCCGCGCTCGCAGGGACTGAACTGCCCAGGATCGCCGTCATGCGCAGATCCTCCTTCGTTGGGATTTTTTGCTTATGAAAATAAAGGGCAGACACAATGTGTCTGCCTTACTTTATTTGCACGTTGGCTTACGCCTTCTTCATGGTGCGCAGGCAACGGGAGCATACGTAGATTGCCTTGCTGCCTTCCAACTTTACTTTGCGAATATTGGGCTTCCAGGTTCTGTTGGTCTTACGGTGAGAGTGAGAAACGTTCTGACCGAAAACAACGCCCTTGTTACAGATACAACATTTTGCCATTTTTGACACCTCCTCAAGCTTACACTAAACCGCTCCCAGCGGAAACGGCTGTATCTCTTACTTAACAACGTGAAACATTATACCATACATTTTTTCAAATTGCAAGAGCTTTTTTGTTTTTTTTTTGAGATTTTTTTCTCTTTTTTCAGTGATTGGAAAAAAACGATTCAAAAAGCGCATCTGAAATGCCGTTTTCAAGACAGATATCATCTTCCGCATCCGCTTTGGCAAAGGAGAGCGTATGCCCGCCGTTCTTTTTGAAAAAATCGACGGCGACGCTTACGCGTGCATCCTCGGGGAGCTTTACGCCACGGCAGAGGATGAAAAGCTGTGACGTCAGGATCGCGCGGGAAAGTGGGAGCAGGTCTTCTTCATCGGGGGAGAACAGATGCACCTTGGCGCCCCGATGAGAAAGCAGGCTTGCAAGCGCTGCGGCATCGCTGTCGTACTCATGACAAAGAAGTGTGATCTCGGGAGTTCCCGCCCACAAAAGAGCGCGGTCAAGCGGAAGACTTACGAGGTCGGAAGAGCGGGGGATCTCTTCTTTTTCAGAGATCGCAACGGGGCGGTAAGGGAGCGCGGCGGTAGATTCGATCAACACAGCTAAAGGAAGCCTCTTGTCGGGATCGATCGTCTCATCGGTCAGATCAGGCGTTAATTCTCCCTTCATATCCGCAAGCCCGTCGCCAATGCTTTCTCCAAGCAGAATACGGGCACTTGAGATATGCCCCTCGCGGGCAAGGGCTGCGATCTCACGCAAAAGCACACGGAGAGAAGAAAAATGGGGAAGCCCGTTTTCGTCAAACGGAAAAGAGAGACAGTATATTCTTCCACCCTCCGCCGACAGTGTTGAAGTAAGAGACGGGGTTTGTGCGTAAGAAAAAACGGAAATGCTCGGGCGCCCGATCTCTGCGGTGCGGATGGTGGTTTTGCAGGACACAAGCGACAGCTCCGCCTGTGCGCGGTAGGTGCCGAGCAGCATCGAAACGCACGCACCTGCTACCGTGGGGTCGCTTACGTTGCTTGGAAGTTCCAATGCCGTACAAAGAATACCTTCGGTGTAATCCTTACCGCACAGTGCCATGGTTACAAGAGGGGCGACCGATGCGAGGAGGGCGGTTTTAAAAAAGGATTTTTCGGGAATGGCACTGACGGCACAAGCCGTAACGTCGCCGATCGAAACGGTTTCTTTGAACTCCTTACCGCGCCGAAGGTATGCACAGGAAGAAGCGTTTGTGGCGCGGTGACAGATCGCATCCGGGGAAGTATCCGCTTCGCTTGGCAGCATGGCTGTGATCGGCTTTTTTTCAAAAAGGGAGCAAAGGAAGGCAGATTGGATCGAAAAGATAGTTCCGTGCCCCCTTACAAAGGTGTATTTTTTATCCTTGGTAAACTGCGCAAAGGGGAACGCGTCCATTCCGTGCTCTGCAATTTTACGAAGCAGAGGGGTAAGGTGTGCGGTCGCCACGCGCAAAATTCTGCAACCTTCAAAGCTGCCCGTCAAAACGGTGGCGGGAGCCTCGGTATCCAGAGGTGAGAATGCGGGAAGATCAATGGAAAGCCCGTCTGTGACCTCCAAAAGCTCGCGCAGCATGCCTCCTGTGCCAACGGGAAATACGTCGGACAAAAGCGTGTACACGCCGGGGTCGTCAAAAAGTCGCTCGCATTTTCTTGCGTGGCGGTAGACCGTGTCCCGAGGGGACGGGACTAAAAGAACAAGGACGTCGTTATGCGAAGGAGCAGAGGCCGTAGTGCAGCTCATGCGCAAGCGAAAAGGAGAGTGACGGGGAGCGACGCAAAGCGCAGTGGGGGATACGGCAAGATCACGCAGATATTCGGGATAGGAAACGTAGGAAGTGCGGGGCTTTCTCTTTCCCGCACGTAAGAGATAACGCGGTGCGACCGATGGTATCTCCCGAAGGGATAAGAAGGACGGCGCACGAGGATTTAAAACCTTCTTTTTTTGCAGAAGATCGCGGTACGTGTCAAGCGCGAAGGTATCGTTTGTAAAAAGCTCGGAGACACAAAGCGCGGCACAGTCCCGGCTCAAAGTCTCGGACAGCGCGGAAAGCATTTGCAATTCGTCAATATACGGGTCTCTCTTTTCCGCGTTTTTGTAGTGCGACATACAAAAAGCAAGGAGCGTGTCCGAAAAGGAAAGAGAAAGATCACGTTTGAGTTGTTCTCTTTGTGCCGGAGTATAGCTTCCAAAGCCGCGTACAACACCTGTATAATTCATTTTGATATACCTTTCGTTTTGAAATTAAGAATTTGCGAGCTCTCCGATGCAGCCGTTTTTGTCTTTTCCAATGATACGGACAGAGTGAACCTGTCCGCAAATCTCCTCGGCAGGGACACGCACCTCAACAAAGCTTTTTGTGTGTCCGTGCACCATTGTGTCATCAAGCGTTTCAAACAGCACGTCCTCACAGCGGCCGATCATAGCGGCAAGGATCTCGCCGCGGATCTCCTCTGCCACCTCCATAAGACGCTTCACGCGTGCGTGCTTGACTTCCTCCGGAACTTGAGACGTCATTGTAGCGGCAGGGGTACCTTCTCTTTTGGAGTAGGGGAAGACGTGGATCATAAGAAATCGTGCTTTTTTGGCGAACTCTACCGTTTCCAAAAAGTCCTCTTCAGTCTCTCCTGGAAAGCCCACGATCATATCGGTGGTAAATTGCACGTCGGGGATCGCGGCTCTTAAGCGTTCTATTCCTTCGAGTGCCATTTTTGTATTGTACTTCCGCTTCATTAAGGCAAGGATCTTGTCAGAGCCGCTTTGCATTGAAAGGTGGAAATGAGGCGCCAGGGAGGAAAGGGAAGCAATGCGCGAAACAAAGGACTGTTTCATAAGAGAGGGGTCAAGGGAACCGAGACGGATCCGCCCTACGTTGGGAATCTGATCGACCAGACAAAGGAGATCGGCAAGCGTTTGCTTTCCCAGATCCTTTCCCCACGATGCGGTCTCAATACCGGTCAAAACAATTTCACGGCAACCGTTTTCGGTCAATCGCCGCACCTCACAAAGCACGTTTTCCGCGGGCTTTGAGCGGATCGCGCCCCGTGCCGTGGGGATGATGCAATAAGTACAGCGGCTCTCACACCCGTCCTCGATCTTCACGTATGCGCGCGTGCGGTCAAAGCGGGAAATTTCCATTTCTTCAAACCCATGAGCATCGGGGGGACAGATCGCAATTTCGGGTGCGGATGGCTTTTTACCGCCCTCCAAAAGTTTTTTTGCGGCATCGACCACCGAAAGCTTTGCGGCGTTTCCGCAAACGTAGTCGACCCCTGCGATCCCGGCAACCTTTTCGTGGGCGACCTGCGAAAAGCAACCGGTTACCAAGATGAAGGCATTGGGATTTTTATGAATGGCGCGGCGGATAAATTGGCGCGCCTTTCTGTCCGATTCCGCGGTGACGGTGCAGGTGTTAATGACGTAGACGTCCAAGACAAGGGAGGGCGACTGCACCAAAAAGCCCTTGGAAGTAAAGCTTTCCGCAATTGCCTCGGATTCATATTGATTGACCTTGCAGCCCAGCGTATAAATGCCGACCGTTGGTTTTATTTGGGTCATGTTCGGCTCCTTCTTTTTGACGTTGAC
This sequence comes from Eubacteriales bacterium, assembly GCA_045588715.1. Classification (GTDB taxonomy): domain Bacteria; phylum Bacillota; class Clostridia; order Oscillospirales; family CAG-272; genus UMGS1865. The sequence continues at coordinate 11,476 of JAZNEQ010000175.1, forward strand.
ATTATTTTACCATGCTTTTTTATGAATGTAAACAAAAAATTGTAAACAATGATGCGGATTTTGAATTTTGCACTTGAAAAAGAAAAAAAACAGATGTATAATTGAAGAAAAGAAAAAAGGAGAGTGGAGGGGGAGAACGCCTGCGTTTTTCTCCGCTATCGTAATCAATGCAGATCATTACCGTAGGCAAAAACGATGCGGGACAACGCCTTGACAAGTTTTTATCCAAAGCAGTCAAAGGACTTCCCACGTCGCTCTTATACAAATATATCCGCACAAAAAAGATCAAGGTCAACCGTTCCCGTACCGATCAACGCTATATGCTGCAGGAGGGGGACGAGATACAGCTTTTTATCCGCGACGAATTTTTTGATTCTCCCGAAGCCGACAAGGGGGCGCTTTACCGTATCACTCCCAAGCTTGATATCGTGTACGAGGATGAAAATATCATGCTGCTCAACAAGCGCCCCGGGGTACTTGTGCATGAGGACACCGCCGCTGAGGAGAATACGCTTATTATGCACGTTAAGGCGTATCTTGCACAAAAAGGGGAGTATGACCCCCGGGAGGAGCGATCCTTTGCTCCCGCGCTTTGCAACCGCATCGACCGCAACACGGGCGGCATCGTGATCGCTGCGAAAAATGCCGAAGCATTGCGCGTCATGAATGAAAAGATCCGTTGCGACCTTGTAAGAAAGAGCTATCTTTGCGCCGTTCACGGGCTTCCCGTAAAGAAGGAAGCGGTCTTGCGTGGGTACTTAAAAAAGGACAGCGCAAAAAACATGGTGGACGTGCGTGACACTCCGCGCACAGGGTATAAAGAGATCGTAACGGGCTACCGTGTTCTCGCCTCGCACAAGGGCACCTCTCTTTTGGAGGTGGATCTGATCACGGGAAGAACGCATCAGATCCG
>JAZNEQ010000176.1:0-5790 GCA_045588715.1 Eubacteriales bacterium
GGATCGCATAGGTGGCCACATTACCGGCGCCGGATACGGCCACAGTCTTCCCTTCCAGGGTGTGACCGTTGCAGCGGAGCATTTCGTCGGTCAGATACAGCAGGCCATAGCCCGTAGCCTCCCGGCGGGCCTTAGAGCCGCCGTAGGAGAATCCCTTACCGGTGAGAACGCCTGTGAACTCGTTGCGGAGTCTCTTGTACTGACCGAAGAGGTAGCCGATCTCGCGTGCGCCAACGCCGATGTCTCCCGCAGGAACGTCGGTATCGGGGCCGATGTACTTCTGAAGCTCGGTCATAAAGCTCTGGCAGAAGCGCATGACCTCCCCGTCGGATTTGCCCTTGGGATCGAAGTCGGAGCCGCCCTTACCGCCGCCCATGGGAAGGCTGGTCAGGGAGTTTTTAAAGGTCTGCTCAAAGCCCAGGAACTTGATAATGCTCTCGTTAACGGAGGGATGGAAGCGGAGACCGCCCTTGTAAGGACCGATCGCGCTGTTGAACTGTACGCGGAAGCCGCGGTTGACCTGGACCTTGCCCTGGTCGTCGACCCACGGAACGCGGAACTTGATAATTCTTTCGGGCTCGACGATCATGTCGATGATGCCCTTTTCGATGTAAATGGGGCTCTGCTCAACGACAGGCTCGAGAGACTCCAATACCTCGCTGACGGTCTGGTGGAATTCGGATTCGCCGGGATTGCGGCGCTTCACGTCCTCCAGTACCTTTAACAAATACTCGTTTTTAATGCTCATTGTATGTATTCCTCCTTATGAAGCTCTTTTTTTCAGGATGATTGCCCAAAAATGGCATGGAACACGTCTTTTTTTGCCAAAAATCCTCAAAATCCACTTCTTTTACCCGATAATTATAATACATCGTTTGCAGGTTGTCAACTGTTTTTTTGCAAAAATATTCAACTTTTCGTATTTTATGCCCTGACAAGAAAGATCAAAACGTCTCTCATTTTATCCAAGGCGCACACGGGGATAAATTCATGCACACTGTGGAAATTTTCGCCGCCCGTAGAGAGGTTGGGGCAAGGAATACCCATGTAGGAAAGGCGTGCGCCGTCGGTGCCGCCGCGAATGGGGCACACCACGGGGGTCGCCCCCACCGATTCCATCGCCGCCTTGGCGTTTTCGATCAGCTCCATATGCCCTTCGATCCTCTCCCGCATGTTGTAATAGCTGTCCTCCATCTCCAAAAGGAAGCTGCCGCTCCCCCACTTCCCCTCAAGGTATGCGACAAGACGGGTCAAAAATACCTTTCTCGCTTCAAATTTTTCCTTGTCGTGATCGCGGATGATCAAGGAAAGGCGCACCTCGCTCTCATCCCCCTTGATATCGGTCACGTGGTAAAAGCCCTCGTACCCCTCGGTGTGCGCGGGGGTCTCGGCAGGAGGGAGCATGGAGAGGAGCTCGTTGGTCATCAGGATCGCGTTTTTCATTTTTCCCTTGGCGCTGCCGGGGTGAATGTTGTGCCCCTTCACGGTCACTCTTGCCCCCGCCGCGTTAAAGTTTTCGTATTCGATCTCACCCAAGGCGCCGCCGTCCACCGTATAGGCAACCGACGCCCCAAAGCCCTCCACGGTAAAGTGATCGGCACCCCGCCCGATCTCCTCGTCGGGCGTAAAGGCGACCGCGACCGCGCGGTGACGGATCTCGGGATGCGCGATGAGATAGGCGCAGGCAGAGACGATCTCGGCAATCCCCGCCTTATCGTCAGCCCCCAGGAGCGTGCGCCCGTCGGTAACGATCAGCTCCTCGCCCACGTAATTTTCAAGAAAGGGATAGACCGCGGGATCGAGCACCTCGCCGTTTTCAAGCGTCAGAACGCCGCCCGCGTATTTGACCGTGCGGGGAGATACCCCCTTTCCGCTGACGGAGGGAGAGGTATCCATATGGGCAATCAGCCCGAGCGCCGGCAACGCCTCACAGCCCGCCGACGCGGGGAGCGTGGCGTACACGTAGCCGCATTCGTCCACGCGGACGTCAAAAAGCCCCAGCTCCTCCAGCTCCGAGGCAAGCATTTTTGCAAACCCCACCTGCGAAGGGGTGCTTGGTACGGACGTGCTTTCCTCGTCGGATACGGTATCGATGCTGACGTAGCGCAAAAAACGTTGTTTTGTATTCATTGTCATGCTTCCTTTCAAAATGCCCAGTTGCCGTTTTCAAAGATCTTGACGCGCTCCCCCGTGCGGGTGACGGCGACGATGGAAAGATCGGAGGAACCGATCATAAAGTCTACGTGGATCATCGAATCGTTGATCCCCTTTTGGAAGCACTCCGCCATGGTGTAGCGGTCGTAGTCGCGCAGAGTGTTGGTAAAGCCAAAGCCGAGAGCCAGGTGGCAGGAGGCGTTTTCGTCGAACAGGGTGTTGTAAAACAGGATACCCGAATTGGAAATGGGACTGTCCTCGGGCACAAGCGCGCACTCACCGAGATAGGGGGCGCCCTCATCCATGGCGATCATTTCCCGAAGCAGCTCCTCGCCGCGCTCGGCGTGCACCTCCACGACCTTCCCTCCCTCAAAGCGAAGGGAGAAGTTTTCGATCAGCTCCCCGCGGTAGGAAAGCGGCTTGGTTGCGTAAACGACCCCCTCGGCAATTCCCTTTTTGGGGGAGATGAAGACCTCCTCGGAGGGGATATTGGGATTGAAGAGCACGCCTCTCCCCTCGGTCGCCTCGTCGCCGCCCATGAACAGTGCCTCCTCGATCATACCGACCGAAAGATCGGTCCCGTTTTGGGACTTGTATTCCAGGCGGTCGATCCCAAGAGAATTGAGGTAGTCGCAACGCGCCGCAAGGTCGCGGTTGTGCGCGTCCCAAGCGGCAGAGGGATCGGCTCCGTCGGCGCGGGAGGTATAAAGGATCGCCTCCCACAGCTTTTCGATCGCGCGGTTTTTGGGCTCGCCGGGGAACACCTTTTTCGCCCAGGCGGCACCCGGAACGGCAGCGATGCACCACTGGTGCTTGTTTTCCATTGCGTCGCGGTAGGGCTTTCTGACCTTGAATCTCGCCTGCGATGCCTTCGAGACCTTTGCCTGGTCAACGCCGCGCAGTCCGTCGGGGTCGTCGGATTCGAGCCAGATGGTCACGGGGAGCGTTTCGCTCTCGTGCTTGTACTTGGCGACCTCCCATTCCTCGGTAGCGGACAGCGCCTTCAGGCTTGCCTTTTTCTGCGTGATCTTGGTCACGCCAAGGTCGCTCCACTCCACGCGCACAAGTCTTGCCCCCGCGCGGTAGCATTCCTCCACCACCATACGAACGAATTCGGGCTGATCAAGAGACGCGCGGACGATCACGTCCTGTCCCTTTTGCACGTTGCCGCCCTTGACGGCGATGAGGCGTGCGTAATTTCTCTGTATCGATTTTTTCATAACGTTCCTCTTTTCGTTTTTCATTTGCCGCGCCCGACGCGCGGGCTGTCAATTCCCTATTATTATACCAAAGAACGGAGTTTAAGTCAACAGCCGAAAAGCACTTCTTAAACTTTTCCACTTCTTTTGAAAAATGTTGCATTTTTTATTGACTTTTGGAAAAAAGCGTGCTATAATGGTACAGTAAATCATGTTTTGGAGGTAATCATCATGAAGCATATCGAAACCATCGAAACTCGCAACCTTTGCGAAAGCGCAAAGAACGGCGGTTGCGGCGAGTGCCAGACCTCTTGCCAGTCTGCTTGCAAGACCAGCTGCGGCATCGCAAACCAGCAGTGCGAGAATAAGTAATTTTTTCACGCTGACACATCCGAGAAAACGCCGCCTCCCGGGCGGTGTTTTCTTATGTATATAAGGAGATACTATGGTACATCAATATAAGCTTGGCGGATATAACATCGTCCTTGATTCCTGCTCGGGCTCTGTCCACGCGGTGGACGAGGTCGCCTACGATATCATTGCGGAGTTTGAAACAAAGGAAAAAGAGCTTCTGTTGTCCGAGATCCGCGCAAAATACGCGCACCGCGACGACGTCAGCGACGCCGACGTGGAGGAATGCTACGAGCAGGTACAGTCGCTTCGTGACAGCGGCAAGCTCTTTGCCCCCGACACCTTCGGGGGAATGGCGGGGAAACTCAAGGAAAAGACCTCGGGCGTCGTCAAGGCACTGTGTCTGCACGTGGCGCACACCTGCAACCTCAACTGCGCCTACTGCTTTGCAAGCCAGGGAAAATATCACGGCGAGCGAGCACTGATGAGCTTTGAGGTTGGCAAGCGCGCCCTGGATTTCCTTGTTGAGAATTCGGGCACGCGCCGCAATCTTGAGGTGGACTTTTTCGGCGGTGAGCCCCTGATGAATTTCGACGTTGTCAAGCAATTGGTCGCATACGCCCGCAGTATTGAAAAGGAAAAGGGCAAAAACTTCCGCTTTACCCTGACCACCAACGGGCTGCTCATCGACGACGACGTGATCGACTTTGCCAACCGCGAATGCGCCAACGTCGTCTTAAGCCTTGACGGGCGGCGCGAGATCCACGACCGTTACCGCGTAGACTATGCGGGGAACGGAAGCTTTGATAAGATCGTTCCCAAATTTCAAAAGCTGGTAAAGGCGCGCGGCGGCAAAAACTATTACATGCGCGGCACCTTTACGCACCGCAATCCCGATTTTTTAAAGGACATTCAAACCATGCTGGACCTGGGTTTTACCGAGCTTAGCATGGAGCCCGTCGTCACCGCGCCCGGGGACGAATCCGAGCTGACGAAAGAGGACCTTCCCATTGTGCTGGAGCAGTACGAAAAGCTTGCCGAGCTGATGCTGGAGCGTGACCGTGCGGGCAAGCCCTTTACCTTTTATCACTACATGATCGATCTGACGGGCGGCCCCTGCATCTACAAGCGCATTTCGGGCTGCGGCTCGGGTACCGAATACATGGCGGTCACCCCCACGGGCGAGCTTTACCCCTGCCACCAGTTTGTGGGTGAGGAGGCGTTTCGGCTCGGTGACATCTGGAACGGCGTTACCAACCGTAAATGTCAGGGTGAGTTTGCCGCCTGCAACGTTTACGCGCGCCCCGACTGCGCCGATTGCTGGGCAAAGCTGTATTGCTCGGGCGGTTGTGCCGCAAACGCCTACCACTCCACGGGCAGCGTAACGGGCGTATACAAGTACGGCTGTGAGCTCTTCCGAAAGAGAATGGAATGTGCCATTATGGTAGAAATCGCACGTACGCTTGCAAAAACGAACAATGAAAAAAATTAACACTCCCATTTGTGATTTTGTAAATCGCTACAAAGAGAGCAACACAAAAAGATGGCATATGCCCGGTCACAAGGGTTTTGGACCACTTGGTGTGGAATCCCTCGACATTACCGAAATTGCGGGTGCTGATTCGCTTTATGAAGCCGACGGCATTATTCGAGAAAGCGAAGAAGTTGCCTCCCATCTCTTTGGTGCGCACACCTTTTATTCTACCGAGGGCTCCTCGCATTGTATTCGTGCAATGCTTTATTTGGCACTTTTAAGGGCACGCGATCAAAAAAAAGCCCCCCTCGTTTGGGCGGCTCGCAACGTGCACAAAACCTTTCTTTCTGCCGTAGCACTCCTTGATATGGACGTGGAATGGCTGTACGGAACAGATGACGAAAATTATCTTTCCTGCACACTCTCTCCCTCTGTCATTGAGCAAATGCTCCTCAAAGCCGAAACACTCCCCACAGCCCTCTACCTTACCTCGCCCGACTATCTTGGCAATCTTGCAGATGTTTCTGCAATCGCCAAAGTTTGTCACCGCTTTGGTGTTCTTTTGTTGGTAGACTGCGCACACGGTGCATATCTCAAATTTTTGCCGACTTC